>NZ_QTSU01000001.1:1279468-1599335 GCF_003382365.1 Lysobacter silvisoli
TGCTGTCGGGCAACCGCAACTTCGAGGGCCGCGTGCACCCCGAGGTCAAGGCCAACTACCTGGCCTCGCCGCCGCTGGTGGTGGCTTACGCGATCGCCGGCACCGTCAACCTGGACCTGACCCGCGACCCCATCGGCCAGGGCAGCGACGGCCAGGACGTGTACCTGCGCGACATCTGGCCCAGCAACAAGGAGATCGGCGACACCATCGCCGCCACCGTGGGCCCGGAACTGTTCGCGCAGAACTACGCCGACGTGTTCAAGGGCGACAGCCGCTGGAACCAGATCGCCTCGCCCGACGGCGAGTCCTTCCAGTGGGACGAGTCCTCGACCTACATCAAGAACCCGCCCTATTTCGACGGCATGACCATGGCCGTGGGCGGCATCGACGACGTGCACGGCGCGCGGGTCATGGGCCTGTTCGGCGACTCGATCACCACCGACCACATTTCCCCGGCCGGCAACATCAAGAAGGACTCGCCCGCGGGCCGCTTCCTGATCGCGCGCGGGGTGCAGCCGGCGGACTTCAACAGCTACGGCAGCCGCCGCGGCAACGACGACGTGATGGTGCGCGGCACCTTCGCCAACATCCGCATCAAGAACCTGATGTTCGGCGGCGAGGAAGGCGGCAACACGCTGTATTACGGCAAAGACGGCGCCGCACCGGAAAAGCTGGCGATCTACGATGCCGCCATGAAGTACAAAGCCGACGGCGTCCCGCTGGTGGTGTTCGCGGGCAAGGAATACGGCACCGGCTCCTCGCGCGACTGGGCCGCCAAGGGCACCAACCTGCTCGGGGTCAAGGCGGTGATCGCCGAAAGCTTCGAGCGCATCCACCGCTCCAACCTGGTCGGCATGGGCGTGCTGCCGCTGCAGTTCCTGGATGGCGAGAACGCGCAGAGCCACGGCCTGGACGGCTCCGAAACCGTGGACGTGGTCGGCCTGGACGACGGCAAGGCCAAGGCCGCCACCGTGGTGGCCAGGAAGGCCGACGGCCGCGATATCAAGTTCCAGGTCAAGGTGCTGCTGCTGACGCCGAAGGAGGCCGAGTACTTCCGCCACGGCGGCATCCTGCATTACGTGCTGCGGCAGTTGGCGGCGAAGAAGGCCGCATAAGCCGCGCTGAGCCCCTTTCCCTCCGGGAGAAGGGTTAGGTAACCGCTCCCTTCTCCCGCTGGCGGGAGAAGGTGCCCGGAGGGCGGATGAGGCTGCGGGGCGTGGTTGGAGTTGGCGCTACAACCTCGGCGTCCACTCCGCACTGGTCATCCGCCACTGCCCATCGCTGTCGCGCCAACCGGTGCGCACCTCGTACAGCTGCGCGGCATCCGGCAGCACGCCGGCGCCGCCGGTGAGCGCGGCGCTGAAGGAGACCGTGGCGCGGTCGCCCTGGATGTCGATTTCGGCCGGGCCCAGGTTCACGCCCACGTCGTGGTAGCGGCGGAAGCTGATCATGGCCAGAGCGCGCGCGCCCTTGCGGTCCAGCCCCTCGGGGCCGACGAAGTCCTCGGCCAGCGCCGCCTGCAAGCCCTCCAGGTCGCGCGATTCCATCGCCTGCTGCAACTGCCCCAGCGAATCGCGCAGGCGCTGTTCCGGCGCCTGCCGGGAGCACCCGCCCAGCAGCGCCGCCAGCGCCAGCGCGCACAGCCACAGCGCTGCGCCGCGCGGGCGCGAAACTGCGATCGCCGTCCTTGTCCGGGTCGTCATGGTCCTGACCGTTCGTTCGATTTCCCCACCCCTATCCTGCCATGCCGAGACGGCCGCGGCGCGTCTTCTTGCCAGCCAATAGAGCCTATGCTCCAATCCGGAAAGGACCGTACGGCGGCGCATTCGAGCGCCGTCGCTCAACGGAAGGCGCAGCGATAGAGAGGGGATCGCGATGAGTTTGGAACGTCCGTGGCTAGACCAGTACCCGGCGGAAGTGCCGCCGCAAATCGACGTGGACGAGTTCCCGTCCATCGTCTCGGTGCTGGAGACCGCGATCGAAAAGTATCGCGACCGCCCGGCTTTCCATAACCTCGGCAAGACCCTGACCTACGGCGAGATCGACCGCCTCAGCGCGCAGTTCGCGGCCTACCTGCTGGGCGAGCTCAAGCTCAAGAAGGGCGATCGCGTCGCGATCATGATGCCCAACTGCCTGCAGTACCCGATCGCGACCTTCGGCGTGCTGCGCGCCGGCCTGACCGTGGTCAACACCAACCCCATGTACACCGCGCGCGAGCTCAAGCACCAGCTCGACGATTCGGGCGCCAGCGTGATCCTGGTGCTGGACAACTTCGGCAACACGGTCCAGGACGTGGTCGCCGGCACCCAGGTCAAGCAGGTCATCACCACCGGCCTGGGCGACATGCTCGGCTTCCCCAAGGGCTCGATCGTCAACTTCATGCTCAAGCACGTGAAGAAGATGGTGCCCGACTACGACATTCCCGGTGCGATCCGCTTCCGCGACGCGCTGACCCTGGGCCAGCGCCACACCCTGCCCGAGCTGGAAATCACACCCGACGACATCGCCTTCCTGCAGTACACCGGCGGCACCACCGGCGTGGCCAAGGGCGCCATGCTCACCCACCGCAACCTGGTGGCGAACATGCAGCAGGCCGCGGCCTGGGTCGGCACCAACGTGCGCCTGGGCGAGGAAGTCATCATCACCGCGCTGCCGCTGTACCACATCTTCGCTTTGACCGCGAACGGCCTGGTGTTCATGAAGTTCGGCGGCCTCAACCACATGATCACCAACCCGCGCGACATGCCGGCGTTCGTGAAGGAACTGAAGAAGACGCCGTTCACCGCCATCACCGGCGTCAACACCCTGTTCAACGGCCTGCTCAACACGCCCGGCTTCAGCGAGGTCGATTTCTCGCGCCTGCACCTGACCCTGGGCGGCGGCATGGCGGTGCAGCGCGCAGTGGCCGAGCGCTGGAAGCAGGTCACCGGCGTGACCCTGCTGGAAGCCTACGGCCTGACCGAGACTTCGCCCGCGGCCTGCATCAACCCGATGGACCTGGCCGACTACAACGGCTCGATCGGCCTGCCGATCTCCTCCACCGACGCCTGCGTCAAGGACGAGAACGGCAACCAGCTGCCGATGGGCGAAGTCGGCGAGCTGTGCATCAAGGGCCCGCAGGTGATGAAGGGCTATTGGCGCCGTCCGGAGGAAACCGCCAACGTCATCGACGAGGACGGCTGGCTGCACACCGGCGACATGGCGCGCATGGACGAGCAGGGCTACTTCTACATCGTCGACCGCAAGAAGGACATGATCCTGGTCTCGGGCTTCAACGTGTACCCGAACGAGGTCGAGGACGTGATCGCGATGATGCCCGGCGTGCTCGAAGTGGCCGCCGTCGGCGTGCCCGACGAGAAGTCCGGCGAAGCGGTCAAGGTGGTGATCGTCAAGAAGGACGCCTCGCTGACCGCCGAGCAGGTCAAGGCGCACGCGCGCGAGAACCTCACCGGCTACAAGCATCCCAAGTACGTCGAGTTCCGCACCGAGCTGCCCAAGACCAACGTGGGCAAGATCCTGCGCCGCGAACTGCGCGACGCACCGGCGGCTTGAGCGCCGCCGCGCGCCAGGGAGCGTTCGCCCCTGGCGCGCGGAAACCGTCGAATCGCTCAGCGGTTCCTGCCGCAACGGCCAGCTGAACCGGGCGCCTACAAGCCCCGGCAACGAAGCCGGCATGACTGCACCCTACCCCGCGTTGCCGGCCATCGCCGGTCCGCCTCGCCGACGGCGCCGTCCGTCCGATAAGCCCCGCCGCCGCGCCCGCATGGCCGCTATGCCTTGCGGGACGCGTGTTTTGGGCGCATAGAATCCGTCAACCGGGCACATCCTTGCCATGCCGACCACAGTGGCGGCGGCAAGCTGCACCGGCCGCACACCCGTTCCGGCTGGGGAGCCGGCGTTTCTCGAGCTTCGAGTCTGAACGGCAGGTGTAGCATCGATTGCCGGGCCCTTGCCCGTCACCACCTCTACGACCAGGAGCCTCGCCATGTCCGCTGTTCCCACCCGCTTGCACCTCGAAGACACCTCCTTGCTGCGCCGCGTTACCGATGCCGCCGGCACCTCCGACTGGTGCTACATGCATGCCGCCGCCAACGGCGCTTACCACCCCTGCTTCTCCGAGCGCCTGCTCTGGGACATGAAGCGCACCCAGGAATGCATCCGCCGCGAGCTGGCCGCCGACAATTCCAAGTCCGCCGGCATCCATCATCTGATCCTGGCCTCCGACGACAAGCTCGCCTTCAACCTGGGCGGCGACCTGTCGCTGTTCTCGCAGCTGATCCGCAACGGCAACCGCGGCCGCCTGCTCGAGTACGCCAAGCTGTGCATCGAAGTGGCCTTCAACCTGTACCAGCTCTACGAAGACCGCGTACACAGCATCGCCGTGATCCAGGGCGACGCGCTGGGCGGCGGTTTCGAGGCGGCGCTGTGCTGCCACACCATCATCGCCGAGGAAGGCACCGGCATGGGCTTCCCGGAAGTGCTGTTCGATCTGTTCCCCGGCATGGGCGCCTACACCTTCCTGACCCGCCGCGTGACCCCGGTGCAGGCTGAGCGGATGATGCTCGACGCGCGCGTGTACCCGGTGGAAGAGCTGCATCGCATGGGTGTGGTCGACATGGTCGTGCCGCGTGGCGAAGGCTTGCGCGCCGCCGCCGACATGGTCCGCCGCAACCAGCGCATCGGCAACGCGCTGCGGGCGATGAACACCGTGCGCCAGGCCTGCAACCCGGTCACCCTGGACGAGCTGCTGTCGGTCACCACCGAGTGGGTCGACGCCGCCATGCGCCTGAACGATCGCGGGCTGAAGACCATGGAACGCCTGGTGCGCGCGCAGCAGCGCCGCGCCGAATCCAACGCTCCGGCGGTGGCGTTCGCATGAAATCTTCTCGGGGGGAGCCTGCCACGCAGCACGCCGGGCGTGGCAGGACGGGCCCCCTAGGAAACGTCGGGAACGTCCTTGCCGCGGCCGCCGCGGCTGAGGCGTGCGACTTCGTGACGGCTGGCGTCGGTCACCGCGGCTAGCTGCCCGGACAGATCGGTCACCAGCTTGGCCTGTTCGCGTGCGAGCACTTCGTCGCTGGCGCGCATGATCTGCGAGCAGCGCTCGGCGATCGAGTGCGCGCCCAGGTTCTCGGCCACGCCCTTGTAGGCATGCGCGACCTCGCGGAACTGCTCCCAGTTGCGCGCCTGCCCTACCCGCTCCAGCTCCTGCTGGCAGCCACCGGCATCCTTGAGACACTGCTCGACGAAGTCGCGCAGGAATTGCTCGCCCAGGCCCATTTCGGCCAGCTCGGCCAGCACCGCCGGATTGGTCAGCGGCCGGCTGATGTCGCTGACCGCGCGCACCGCCGGCAGCTTCTGCGAATCGAGCACGTCGGCGATGGTCTCCAGCAGCTTGCCGACCACGATCGGCTTGGTCAGGAAGGCCATGGCCCCGGCTTCGTTGGCCGCTTCGGAGGCCTGCAGGGTGGCGTCGGCGCTGAGGATGATGGTGGGCGTGCTGCGGCCGGTGCCGGCCTGCATGAAACGAAGCTGGCGGATCACGTCCAGGCCGCTGAGGCCGGGCATGTGCATGTCCAGCACGGCCAGTTCGAACTGCGCGCTCTCCAACTGGTCCAGCGCCTGCTCGCCGTCGTTGACCGCGGTCACCCGGTGGCCGGCGCGCTCGAGGATGCGCGTGAGCACGGTGCGGTTGGCCTGCTGATCGTCGGCGATCAGCACGCGCAGGTTGCGCACCCGGGTCTTGTGGCGGATGAAGGGATCCTCGAACGAGATCACCTTGCCGCCGCCGTCGCGCACGGTCTCGTGCTGCTGCGGCTGGGTCTGTTCCAGCAGCATCGGCAGCTCGATCCAGAAATGGCTGCCGCCGCCGGGGTTGTTCTCCAGGCCGATCTCGCCGCCCAGCAATTGGGTCAGGGTACGGGCGATGGTGGTGCCCAGGCCGGTGCCGCCGAAGCGGCGGGTGGGACCGTTATCGACCTGTTCGAAGGCCTGGAAGATGCGCTCGGCGTCCTGCTGCGGCACGCCGATGCCGGTATCGCGCACCGAAAAGCGCAGCCATACCCGGCGCTCGCCGTCGCCTTCGCGCGCGTCCGCCGGACGCGTCTCGGCCAGGCGCGCCACCAGCGACACCCCGCCCTTCTCGGTGAACTTGACCGCGTTGTGCAGCAGGTTCAACAGCACCTGGGTCAGCAATGCGCTGTCGCCGTTCAGGCGCACCGGCACGTCGTCTTCCAGGTCGACCTTGAAGGTCAGGCCCTTGGCCGCGGCCAGCGGCTGCATCATCTTCTGCAGGCGCTTGAGGGTTTCCTGCAGGTTGAAGTCGACGTCGCGGCGCTGCAGCTTGCCGGCCTCGATGGCCGAGATGTCGAGCACGTCGTTGACCAGCAACAGCAGCGACTGGGCCGAGGTGTGGATGACCTCGGCGTACTCGCGCTGCTCCGGCGCCAGGCGGGTGCCGTGCATGAGTTCGGCCATGCCGATAATGCCGTTGAGCGGCGTGCGCAGCTCGTGGCTCATGTTGGCCAGGAACCGGCTCTTGGCTTCGTTGGCGCGGCGCGCGTCCTCGGTGGCTTTCTGCAGGCTGCGCAACAGCGAAGACAGGTAGGCCGGGATCGAGACCAGGCCCAGCCACAGGCCCACGGCCAGATAGGGCTGCACGCGCCAGTACGGATTGCCGATCGCGACCATGGCGAACGAAGCCGCGGCCAGCGCCGATGCGGTGTACAGATAGGTGGTGCCGTAGCGCAGGCCGTTGCCGATGGTCACCCACAGCACGATCACGTACAGCGGCGCCAGCGACGGCGGGTCCAGCGACATCAGCATCGCCAGGGTCGAATAGTCGGCGACCATGCCGATCCAGCGCCGGAAGTGCGACACGCCCGGGGCGATCACGATGCCGGCGAACAGGCCCAGGCCGATCACCGACTCGGCCAGCATCACCCACAACATCACCAGGGTGGCCTGGCTGTCGCGCTCGAACGCATGCAGGCTGAGCAGATAGGCGACGATCAGGCAGGCGATGACCAGCCGCACCAATGCCTGCCCGTGCTCGCTGTCGGGGCGATTCGAAAGGCGCTCCTTCAACAAGCGCAGGACGGAAGCCATCGGCTGCTCCATGCCGGGACGGGGGACACTCGTCGAATAGCGGCTGCAGATCTCTTCGAGGCGGGCACGGCTGCGGATCAGGGCGTCCACGCAGCGCGGGTCGAACAAGCGGCCGCGCTGGGCGTACAGGTAGCCCAGGGCGGCGTCCACGTCCCAGGCCTTCTTGTAGGGGCGCGGGGAAATCAGCGCATCGAACACATCGGCCACGGCGACGATGCGCGCTTCCAGCGGGATCTCCTCGCCGACCAGGCCGTCGGGATAGCCGCTGCCGTCGTAACGCTCGTGGTGGCGCAGCGCGATCATCGCGCCGGCCTGGATGAAACGGTTCTGGCTGCCGCTGAGCAGCTCGTAGCCGATCTTGGGATGACGGCGCATCACCGCCGTCTCTTCCTCGGTCAACGGGCCGGGCTTCATCAGCACCGCGTCGGGAATGGCGATCTTGCCCACGTCGTGCAGCGGCGCGGCCATCTCGATCACCCGCACCTCGTCCTCGAACATGCCCAGCGCTTCGGCGATCAGGCCGGCGATGTGGGCCATGCGTTCCAGGTAGGCGCTGGTGCCGGCATCGCGGTACTCGATCGCGCGCGCCAGCCGCGACAGGGTCTCGCGCTCGCGTTCCTCGACCTCGTGCATGCTCGACAGCAGGCGCTGCTCCAGCGACAGCGCACGCTGCTTCACGTTCTCCGACTGCTGGCGCAGCTGCAGCAGGTTGCGGCAACGCGCGCGCAGTTCGCGCGGGCGCACCGGCTTGACCAGGAAATCGATGACGCCGGCTTCCAGCGCGGCCTGGCGCACCGGCTCGTCGCCGACCACGGTCACCAGAATGATCGGAATGTCGCGGTGCAACGGCAGGCGGCGGAAACGGCGCGCGAATTCCAGCCCGTCGATGCCGGGCATGCGGTAGTCCAGCAGCAGCAAATCCGGCTGGCTGGATTCGCACCAGGCCAGCGCGGCCTCGGGCTCGCCGAAGTCGTGCACGGCCAGCTCGGACGCGATGTCCTCGATGATATGGCGCAGCATGGTGCGCGCGGACGTTTGGTCATCGACGATAACGACGTTCACACCGGCATCCGTGAGGGGCCACCCCCTGTGGTGGCCGTTGGACTGAGGATACCCCGCCAAGCGGCAGTTGGCAGCCGCCCCGTTCATTATTGCTTTTACTTGTACACCCACAACGGCAAAAGACCGCCTGGGCGGCCTGTTTGCGCCGGACCGGTCGGGCGCAGCGGCTTCACGCCGGCCGTGCCCGGGCGTTGCCCGAGCCGGGCCCGCCTCAGCCGGCTTCGGGGCGCATGTAGGGGAACAGCAGCACGTCGCGGATCGAGTTCGAGCCGGTCAGCAGCATCACCAGGCGGTCGATGCCCACGCCCAGGCCGCCGGTGGGCGGCAGGCCGACCTCCAGGGCGCGGATGTAGTCGGCGTCGAAGTGCATGGCCTCGTCGTCGCCGCCGGCCTTCTGCTCGACCTGGGCCAGGAAGCGCGCGGCCTGGTCCTCGGGGTCGTTGAGCTCGGAGAAGCCGTTGGCCAGCTCCTTGCCGCCGATGAACAGCTCGAAGCGGTCGGTCAGCTCCGGGTCCACGTCGTTGGCGCGGGCCAGCGGGCTGACCTCGACCGGGTGGTCGGTGATGAAGGTGGGCTGGATCAGGGTGTGCTCGACGGTCTTCTCGAACACCTCCAGCAGCAGCTTGCCCCAGCCGTAGGACGGCTTGACCGGGATCTTCAGCCGCGCGCAATGGGCGCGCATGGCGTCCACGTCGCGCAGTTCCTCGCGGCCGATCTCGGGATTGAGCTCCAGCACCGCCTCGGTCATCGACCAGCGCCGGAACGCCGGGCCCAGATCGATGCGCTGGCCGTCCCATTCGGTCGTCACCGCGTCCACTTCCTGCGCGCAGTGGCGGACCACCGCCTCGGTCAGGTCCATGATCTCGGTAT
This sequence comes from Lysobacter silvisoli, assembly GCF_003382365.1. NCBI lineage: Bacteria > Pseudomonadati > Pseudomonadota > Gammaproteobacteria > Lysobacterales > Lysobacteraceae > Lysobacter > Lysobacter silvisoli. The sequence continues at coordinate 1,288,508 of NZ_QTSU01000001.1, forward strand.
ACGTGGCGTAGGCCTCGTACAGCTCGAGCATGGTGAATTCGGGGTTGTGCCGGGTCGACACGCCCTCGTTGCGGAAGTTGCGGTTGATCTCGTACACCCGCTCCAGGCCGCCCACGGTCAGGCGCTTGAGGTACAGCTCCGGCGCCACGCGCAGGTACAGCTGCAAATCCAGGGCGTTGTGGTGGGTGGTGAAGGGCTTGGCCGCGGCGCCGCCGGGGATGTAATGCATCATCGGCGTTTCCACTTCCAGGAAACGGCGCGCGTCCAGCCAGGCGCGGATGGCGCGGATGATCTTGGAGCGCTTGACGAAGACCTCGCGCGATTCGGGCGACACGATCAGGTCGACGTAGCGCTGGCGGTAGCGCTGCTCGATGTCGGCCAGGCCGTGGAACTTGTCCGGCAGCGGGCGCAGCGACTTGGTCAGCAGGCGCAGGCGGTCGGCGCGCACCGACAACTCGCCGGTCTTGGTCCGGGTCAGCGGACCTTCGGCGGCGACGATGTCGCCCACGTCCCAGCCCTTGAAGGCCTCGTAGGTCTCGCCCAGGGCGTTGGCCTGCAGGAACAGCTGGATGCGGCCGGACTCGTCCTGGATCTGCACGAAGCTGGCCTTGCCCATCACCCGCTTGAGCAGGATGCGGCCGGCCACGGCCACGCGCCGGGCCTGCGCGTCCAGCGCGTCCTGGGTCCAACGCTCGGCGTCGGCGTACTCGGCGGCCAGGTCGCCGACGTAGTCGCCGCGGCGGAAATCGTTGGGGAAGGCGATGCCCTGCCCGCGCAGGGCCGCGAGTTTGGCCCGGCGCTCGGCGATCAGGTGGTTCTCGTCGGTGGGCGTCTGGCGGGTCTCGTCGGTCATGGTCTTGGCGGGTTGGGTGTAAAGGGATAAGGCGGGGCTAGCCGCAGAGTACTGGCCCCGGCGCGGCTTTGCTCGCGCCGGCACCGGTCGGCAGGGGGACCTTCGGCAGGCTCGGGCCCGGTGTAGCCGGCGTTAGCGTTTGCAGGCGGCGCCGTTGGGGCGTGCGCGCATCGTCAACGACGGGGGTGAAACGTGTTCAAGAAAGCGCTGATCGGAATGGCGGGGGTGCTGGTGGTGTGCCTGCTCGCGGCGGCCGGCTACCGTTACGGCCAGCATCTGGCCCAGCGCGACAAGGCGGCCGAGCAAGCGGCTGCGGCCGACGCGACGCGCTGAGCGCGCCGCGCCGGAGCGCGGCTCAGACCGCGTCGCTGCGTTTGGAGCCCGCTTCCAGGCCCGATTTCAGGCTGGCCTCGACGAATTCGTCCAGGTCGCCGTCCAGCACCTTCTGGGTGTCGCTGCGCTCCACGCCGGTGCGCAGATCCTTGATCCGGCTCTGGTCGAGCACGTAGTTGCGGATCTGGCTGCCCCAGCCGATGTCGGACTTGGTGGCCTCCACCGCATCTCGCTCGGCGTTGCGCTTCTGGATTTCCAGCTCGTACAGCTTGGCCGCCAGCATCTTCATCGCGCGGTCGCGGTTGGCGTGCTGGCTGCGCTCGGTCTGGCAGGCCACCACGATGCCCGAGGGCACGTGGGTGATGCGCACCGCCGACTCGGTCTTGTTGACGTGCTGGCCGCCGGCGCCCGAGGAGCGGTAGACGTCGGTCTTCAGGTCGGCCGGGTTGATCTCGATGTCGATCTTGTCGTCGACCTCGGGCGAGACGAACACCGAGGTGAAGCTGGTGTGGCGGCGGTTGTCGGAGTCGAACGGCGACTTGCGCACCAGGCGGTGCACGCCGGTCTCGGTCTTCAGCCAGCCGTAGGCGTAATCGCCCTCGACCCGGAAGGTCGCCGACTTGATCCCGGCCACGTCGCCGCCGCTGACTTCCATCAGCTCGGCCTTCCAGCCGCGCGATTCGGCCCAGCGCAGGTACATGCGCAGCAGGATTTCGGCCCAGTCCTGGGCCTCGGTGCCGCCGGCGCCGGCCTGGATGTCGACGAAGGCCGAAGCGCCGTCCATCTGGCCGGAGAACATGCGCTGGAACTCCAGCTTCTCCACGTCCTTGGCATAGCGCTCGACGTCGTCGACCACGGCCTGCGCGGTGGACTCGTCGCTCTCCATTTCGGCCAGTTCCAGCAGCTCGCCGGCGCCGTTCAGGCCGTCGGTGAGGTCGCGGATGCCGTTGACCACCTTTTCCAGCGCGGAGCGCTCGCGGCCCAGGCCCTGGGCGCGCTCGGCGTTGTTCCAGATGTCGGGGTTTTCCAGCTCGCGGTTTACTTCTTCCAGACGTTCGACTTTGCTGTCGTAGTCAAAGATACCCCCTGAGCGAATCCAGCCGTCCGGTGAGGTCGGCGATGCGCTGGCGGACGGGATTGAGTTCGATCATGTCCGGTGGTCGTGATGCGGATGAACCGGCGATTCTAGCAGGCCGGGGGCCGCGCCGGCTGCGGCCTAGCGCCCGTGCCCTGCCCTGAACGGAGCGCTCGCTGCCACGCCCCAAAAGACCGTCATTCCGGCGAACGCCGGAACCCATCTTGATCTTGGCGCTTGCAGCGGCGGCCGGTGGTTCGGCACGGAGCGAACGCAAAATGGGTTCCGGTTTTCGCCGGAATGACGCGGAGGGGCATCGCCCTGCCCGACCGGCCCCATCGGACCGGCCGGCGGCGCGCTCACTTCACCTCGAACTCGCCCACGAACACCGTCTCCGAGCGCTCCTTCAGCCGCAGCGTTACGCGCTGGTCGCGCTGGTTCGGGGTGCCGAAGCCGGTGCTCAGCCACAGCTGCAAGGTGGTGGCGCCGGTGACCAGTTGCTGGCGGTCGCCGAAGAAGTTGGCCTCGACCTTGTACTTGCCCGGCTTGGCCTGGCGCAGCATGAACTCTTCCGGCCCGTAGCCGCCGGTGAAGTCGTCGGAGATACGCCCGCCCTGATAGGTGAGCTTGTGCTGGTAGAAGCAGCGCTCGCCGTTGGGGTCGGTGACCCACAGGTCCATGTCGGAGTTGTCGCTGTCCCAGCTCAGCACCGCGCGCAGGTCCAGCGGCAGGTTGCGCAGCAGGCGCGGGTCGATGGCGGCGGTGTCGAGTCGGCCGCCGGCGCCGGCCGCGATCGCATTGAGCTCGTGCAGGGCGATCAGGGCCACGCCTTCGAAGCGCGCGTCCCAGGGCCGCGCGACCACTTCGTACAGCGAGCCGATCGCGGCCTGCGGCTGCCCGGCGGCGGCCTGGGCCAGGCCCAGATCGCGGAAGCTCTGCGGCTCCTGCTCGCCCAGGCGCGCGACCCGCTCGAACAGCGGTAGCGCCAGCGCCGGTTCGTCGGCCTGCAGCAGGCGGTAGCCGAGCACGCGCAGCACGTGGCGGTTCTCCAGGTCCAGCTCAGCCAGGTTCGACAGCACCCGCAGCGCCAGCGCGCGCTGGCCCTTTTCCAGCAGCACGTCGGCCACGTCCAGGTAGAAGGCGGTGCTGGACGCGTAACCGTCGCGTTCGTCCAGGTAGATGGCGTAGGCCTGTTCGGGCGTGGCCGCGCGCAGGCGCCGGGCGTAGGGCGAGTCGGGCTGCCAGGGCTGCAGGGCGATGCGGGCGCCGATGCCCGCGTTGCCGGGGGCGCCGCCGGCGACGTCGTCGGCGCGCAGCCGCGAACCGGTCACTTCCACGCGCTCCAGAGCCGGACTGTCCACAGGTGAGGGCTCGTCGAATACGACCGGCGGTTCCGCCGGCGGCGGCGCCATGGCGGCCGGGGCCGGCGCATAGAGCACCCCATCCGGTCCCTGCGCACGCGCTTCGGCCTTCAGATGCTCCGGCTCCGGCGGCCGGCCTTTGGGCCAGGTCTTGGCCCACCACTGCTGCTCATCGGCGAAGGCCGCGGCGATCCGGTCCAGGTGCGCGCGGCGATCGTGCTCGCGCTGCCGGCCGCGCTCGGCCAGCAGGCGTTCGTACTGGCCGCGGTACTCGGCCGGCGGCACGATCTCGTGCTGCACGTAGTCCTCGATGGCTTCCAGCACCAGCAGCGAGGTTTCCGGCGTGACCAGGGCGAAGTCGCGGCTCAGGCGCGCGATCTGGGCGCGGTGCAGCTCCGGCTCGGCGCCGAGCTCGCCCACGCGGTAGCCCGCCCACAGGCGCGCGGCGTAGGCGCTGACGGGGGTATCGGCCTCCAGCTTCAGCTGCAGCGGCGCGCGATCGGACAGGTGCAGGGTGATCCGCGCCTGCGGCGAAGTCAGGCGGCCGGCGATGCGCAGCACGCCGTCCTGCGGGTACGGCGAGGCGGCGACCAGATCGGTGGCGCCGTCGCCGTCGAGTTCGTCCAGCCGCGTCGGCGCGGCCAGCAGCGCTTGCGCGGCGGCTTCGCGTTCGGCCGCATTGCGCCAGCTCAGCAAGCGGCCGCCATGCGCCTGCGCCAATGCGGCCAGACGCTGGCTGTCGGCGGCATCGCCGGCGCCGTTGATCGCGTACAGGCGCTGCACCCGCTGCAGTGTCGGAAAACGGCGCTGGCCGTAATTGAACAAGCCGTCGCTGACCAGCAGGTATTCCTGCACCTGCAAAGACGGGGTCCAGCCGCCGGGATCGGTGGCGCCGTCGTAGACCGTAGCCTTGAGCGCCGCGCGCAGTTCGCGCCAATCGCCGCCGCGCACCTGGAAGCTTTGCGCTTCCTCGGCGCGATCGCGCAAGCGGGTCAGGCGCACTTCGGCGTCGCCCAATGCGGCGAAGTAACGCTCCAGCAAGGCCAACTCGCCGGCATGGTCGCGTTTGCGGCCCGAGGCCGAGCTGTCCCACAGCAGGCCGACCACCTTGGGCAGCGCGCGCTGTGCCTGCGCCGCGGCCACCGGCACTTCGGCCACGAAGTAGCGCTGGCCGTCGTAGGCCTGGGTATAGGCCTGGGCGCCGCGTGCGGCCGGCAACAGCAGGCTCACGCCGCCCGCGGCCACGCGCTCGGCCGGCAGCTGCGCGCGGTAGCCGTCGCGCTCGCGCACGAAGTCCACCGCACCGAAACCGGTCTGCGCGCGCGGCGCACCGCCGGCGCGGTTGAGCACGCGCAGATCCACCGTAGGCAGGCCGCGCGCATACGCCAGCGGCAGGTGCAGGCGCCGGCCCTGGCCATCGGGCTGCAGCGCTTCGACATAACTCAGGCGCACGCGCCGCGTGCCCTGCGCCGGGATCGGGTAGACGCGCAGGCGGAAGTGGTTGCCCTCGGTGCGTTCCAGCAGCGCGGGATCGACGTTGCGGCGTTCGATCGCCTCGAACACCGCCTGCCCCTGCGCCTTGGGCACCGGCACCGCGTCGCGCAGGCGGCCGTCGATGTCCAGGGCGAAGGCGCTGATCTGCTGGCCGTCGGCCAAGGGGAACTGCAGGTTGCCTTCCAGCGGCCGCGCGTTGGGGTTACGGAACACCAACTCCACCGTGGTCTGGGCCAGGCCGCCGTTGATCTCCACTTCGACCTGGGCCGACTGCAAGGCGATCGGCCGTTCGGCGCCGTCGGCGCGCATCAGCGGCGGCGCGGTCAGCGGACCGGTCACCTGCGCGGCGGCCGCGCCGCTCAGGCCCAACAGCAGGCAGATGGACATCAGATAGGAACGCACCGGTCACCCCGTTTCGGTTTGCGGCGGCCGCGGCGGCCGCCTTGTCTGTCTGGTTCAACGCCCGAATCCCGCGTTCGGGGTTGCGCGCACGGCCGCGCATGCGCGGCGGCAGCGGCCACCTTAGCGAAGGATTGCGGCGCCGCGTGCGCGGCGCGCGGCCGCGGTTCCCTCCTCCTTAATGGCGCTTGCGGGCACGCTTGAGTTGTCGAATCGGAAAATGTGATGAATTCGACCATTTATGAGCATTTACCCCCTGCCAGAGCGGCTTCCGACCCTTCCGGCCGCGCGCATGATCGCCGACAGCCCGTGCCGCGCCGCGGGCCCACCGCACTCAACCACGACCCCTGGGGAGCCACACGCAATGACACGTAAAGGCATGCTTCGCACCACCCTGCTGCTAGGTATTTCCTGCGCCGTCGGCACGGTTTCTGCCGCGGAAATGTCGTCCGCGCCGGTGACCGCACGGCCCATGGCCAGCGCCCTGGGCGGCGCCGATTTCGCCACCGGCGGCAAAGTCCGCGCGCAGCGCGCGGTCGACCTGGGCCTGCCCGATGCGGCCAGCCTGGCCGCGGTGCGCACCCGCCGCGCCGACCAATACAAGCACGGCCAGCCGCTGGAAATCGGCTTCGCCCGCAACGTGGCGCGCAGCAAGGTCGACCTGACCACGCTGGACTGGGAAGCCCTGCCCGACGGTTCGCACGGCGCCCGCTTCACCCTGAGTTCGACCCACGCCGTGGCCCTGCGCGCGGGCCTGGTCCTGCGCCCGGCGCGCAAGTCCGGCGGCGATCCGGCGGCGGTGACCCTGCGCTTCGCCGGCAACGACGGCCGCGTGTTCACCGACAACGGCCGCAGCTACAGCGGCGATGAAGCCGGCTGGTCGCCGACCGTGGCGGGCGACACCCTGACCGTGGAAATCGTGCTCGCCCCCGGCCAGCGCCCGGACGGCTTCAGCCTGAGCGTGCCGCAGCTCTCGCACCTGGACGTGGACCCGGCCTCGAACACCCGCGACCTGTCCAAGGCCAGCGGCATCGGCGCCAGCGGCGCCTGCGAGAAGGACATCGTCTGCCGGGTCAATCCGACCGCGGGCTTCCTGGCCGCGAGCAAGGCCGTGGCGCGCATGGTCTACACGTCCAAGGGCAAGTCCTACCTGTGCACGGGCACCCTGCTCAACAACAACAATTCGCCCAAGCGCCAGCTGTTCTGGACCGCCGCGCATTGCATCAGCACGCAGAAGGTCGCCGACACCCTGCAGACGTACTGGTTCTTCGACGCCACCGCCTGCAATAACGACACCGCCAACCCGGGCGCGGTCACCCTGACCGGCGGCGCCTATCTGCGCCATGCCAACACCACCCGCGACACCGCGCTGCTGGAGCTCAAGACCGCTCCGCCGACCGGCGCGTTCTACGCGGCCTGGAACAGCAGCGCCATCGCCGCCACCGGCACCGCGATCGAGGGTATCCACCACCCCGCCGGCGATCTGAAGAAGTACTCGCTGGGTTCGGTGACCAGCCTGTCCTACACCCTGGACGGCAAGTCGCCGCTGACCCGCGTGGTCTGGAACACCGGCGTGACCGAGGGTGGCTCCTCGGGCTCGGCGTTGTTCACCATCGCCGGCAGCGGCGACTACCAGCTGCGCGGCGGCCTGTACGGCGGCACCTCGTTCTGCTCGGCGCCCAGCGATCCGGACGGCTACTCGCAGCTCAGCGGCGTGTGGTCGAGCATCTCGACCTACTTCGGCCCGTAAGCTCCACCGCCGCCGCTCCCACCGGAGCGGCGGCTTCCGCTTTAGGGTAGGAGCGGCGTGAGCCGCGACCCGGCCGCTCTGCGCGTGGGCCCAGCCATGCCCATCGAAGTCCGCCTGCTGTGGGAGCGGCGTAAGCCTCGATCTACTCCAGACCTGGATCCCCCGCCCAGCCTAAGCTCAATGCATCGGCTCGCCCGATGCCGCAGCGCCTTCCTCGATGCCCTGCGCCAGCAAATACTCCCCCAGCACATGGGTCACGAAGCCCGACAGGCCCTGAAACCCCAGCGCCTGCGCGTGGGTCTCCGGATCGGGCAGCATCGGACCGTAGCGATGTTCGTACCAGCGCTGCAGGTCCGGGTAACCGATACCGAAATCTTCGGCGGACAGTTGCTTGAGCCAGGTCTCGCCATAGCGCTGGCGAATCGCGGCGACGTTGGCGACGGCGTCGGCGTAGCGTCCGTTGGCTTTCAAGGCGGCCAGCAGATAGGCATCCACGCCGGCCATGGCCTGCAAGGACAGCTGCTGCACGCGCGCGTCCATCTGCAACAGCGCCAGCCAATCCGCATCGCTCAACCCCTGCTGCGCGCGCCAGGCGCGCAGATCCTCGCTGCTGCGCAGGCCGTTCTTGGCTGCGATCCGGAACACGGCCGCCTTCAGGTCCTGGGCGCCGGGCGGCGCCGCCGCGCGGCTCTCCCGGGCGATCTTCATCAGTAGCGCCTCGCGCAGCAGCGCGTCGCGCAGCGGCGAGGCCGCGCGCGCGTGCTCGACCACTTCGGCATCGATCGGCGCGCTGGACAGCGCCGCCTGCAGCGACTCGCTGGCCACGCGCGCTTCCTGCGACTGGGTCAGGTCGCGCCACAGGCCGGTTTGCTCCAGCACGAAGCCGGGCTCGCGCGGCTCGTCCGCGCCATCCTCCAGCGCCGCCAGATGCCGCAGCAGCGCGACGGCATCCTGGGCCTTGGCGTCGGGTTCGGCGGCGACGTCGCGCAGCGCCGCCAGCACGTCCTCGCCCAGGCCGAGGCCCAATGCATAAGCATAGGTGTCGGCCCAACTGCGCACGTTGTAATGCTGCGACTTGGCGTAGGCGCACAGCCGGTCGTGCTGCTCGGCCGAGATACGGCCCGCTTGACGCAACCCGTCCAGACCGAAGCGCAGGCTGACCATGGCCGTGGACAGGGAGCGATAGCCCTCTTCCTGGGTGGCGTGCGCCACCGCGACCTCGTCGTCGTCCTCGATGACCAGATCGCGATAGGCCTCGAACACCCGGCCCAGGCCGCGCATGCCGAAGCCGTGCAGCTCCGCCGCGCGCAAGGCGCCCATGCTGGAGGCGCCATAGACCGCGATCCCCTGTTCGATCGCGTACAGGATTTCCTTGTGCCAGACCGCGGGCACCTGTTCGAAGAAACCGTCGACGATCGCCACCCGGTCGCCTCGGCGCGCGCGGGTCCGCACCAGGGTGTAGAGATCGCCCATGGCGATGGGATCCAGGTACTCCGCCGGCAGGATCCGCTCGGCCTGGTCGCGCGGCAAGGATGGGCCCAGATAGACGTAGGTGGCCATCAGCGCGGCGCTCCACCGCGGGCGAGCCGGTCGCGCTGCGGCACCCGAATCGCGCGGCCGTGCGACAGGGCGCCGGCCAGGCCCGGCACCACCATGCGCACCACCGACACGCCGATCTCCGGTTTGCGTAGGTCCACGGCCACCGCGTTGTCGATGCCGGCCGCGCGCAGGGTGTCGAGCAGGTAGCGGATGTCGCCGTTGAAGCTCGAGGTCGCCAGGTTGCGCCGCTCGCGGAAGTCCAGGCTGGCCGGCGAGCGCGCCCAGGCCTCGCGATAGCTCTTGAGCGCGTTGGGATTGCCGCCTGAACGGTACTGCCCGGGCGCGATGTCGTCGCGCGAGCCGCTGATGTAGGTCAGGCGGCTCTGCACCGCCTCGGTCACCGCGCGCAGCATGGCGATGCCGGGGTTGAGATGGCAGCCGTAGCCGTTGAAATGCGGCAGCGTGCGCCAGCGCAACGCATCGTCGGCATCGACGATGGAGCAGCCGTACACGGGGATGCCCAGGTCCGAGGTCAGGTCGAAGGCGGCGACCGATACGCCGGCGGCATCGAGCTTGTCGATCACCGCGCGGCAGTCCGCGTCGTCGATGGTCTCGATGCGCACGCGGCGCGCGCTGTCGAAGCTGCGCATCGCCTCGCCCGCGTAGTGGATCGCGTCGCGCTCGATGAGCTCCTTGAGCGCGTGGACGATCGCTTCCAGCACTTCGTTGCCGCCAGCCAGGCCGTTGCTGGACTGCATGAACGTGGTCGCCGAGCCGCGTTGGCCGCTGCCGACGTAGTTGGTGCTCACGCTCTCCAGCGGCAGCCAGCAGGGCCCGTCCTGCAGCAGATCGTAGCCCTCGACCCAGGCGATGGGCTGGTCCGCGCGCGGCGGGCTGTCCTCGTAGTGGCTGAGCCGCTGGTATTGCACAATCGGCGCCTTGCGCCCGAACGACCAGGGCGAATCCACGCGTACGGGCCGCTCGATGTGCTCCGCGTGCCAGCACTCCACCGACTCCATCAGCGCCGAGGCCTGCGCCGCGGCATGGGTCAGGCCCTTGCCTTGCGAAGTGGCCAGGCCGCGGGAATTGGGCCGGATCGCGACCCACACCGGCACCCCCACCACGTCCAGCCCGGTCACATTGGCCAGCCGGGTCAGGCCGATCCGCGGCGCCAGCGCCCGCAAGCGCCGCACCGTGTCCTGCGGATCGCAGGCGCGCTGGGTGCCATCCCAGAACGACTTCGCCAAGCTCAGGTCTTGGCCGAACACGCGGATCGGCGCGGCCGCCGGCGCGCCAGCGTTCGAGACCTCGGGCGCGGTCGCCGACGGCGCGGCTGCGTGCATGCGCGGCTCCATGCGTCTGCGCCGGCCTCAGGCCGCGGCCAGGGCCATGTCGACGAAGCGGCCCTTGTCCAACTGCATGCCCAGCGTGGCGTAGCCGGCCGCGCGCTGGTCGTGGGTGACCATGACCACGGTCTTGCCGAGTTCGCGGTTGAGATCGCGCAGCAGGTCCAGCACTTCGCTGGCGACCGCACGGTCCAGGTTGCCGGTGGGCTCGTCGCACAGCAGCACCGGGGCGTCGCCGACGATCGCGCGGGCGATGGCCACGCGCTGCTGCTCGCCGCCCGAGAGCTGGCTGGGCATGTGCCGGGCGCGATGGGACAGGCCGACCAGATCCAGCGCCGAGGCCACCCGGCGCTTGCGCTCGCCGGCGGCCATGCGCACCAGCGACAGCGGCAGCGACACGTTCTGCTCGGCGCTGAGCATCGGCAGCAGGTTGTAGGACTGGAAGATGAAGCCGACGTTGCGCGCGCGCCATTCCGACATGGCCGCCTGCGGCATGTCGTCGATGCGCTTGCCGCCGAACAGGATCTGCCCGGAGCTGGGCCGGTCCACGCCCGCGAGCAGATTGAGCAAGGTGGTCTTGCCCGAGCCGGACGGCCCCATCAAAGCCAGGAACAGGCCCTGCGGAATGTCCATGTTCAGCTCGTCGAAGATCGCGGTCGACTCGGCGCCCCGCTGGTAGACCTTGGAAACGGAAACCAGCTTGAATCCAGTGTTGTTGCCCATGACTCCCCCCGAAACCGATCGTTCGACTAGATGAAATTGACGTTGGCGCGCATGCCCGGCAGGACCCGCGGGTCCTTGCCGACGATCACGATCTGCACCTGCAGCGTGCCCTTGGCCCGATCCGCGCTGGGCACGATGCGCTGCACCTTGCCCTGCATCTGGGTCTGCTCGTCCGAGTACAGGCGGAAGGTCACCGACTGGCCGACCTTGACGTTCTGAATCTGCTGTTCGCCCACGTCGACCACCAGGATCAGCGAATCCATGTCGACGATGGTGCAGATGCCGGTGCGGGTGAAGCTGCCGCCCGCGCTCATCGGCGCCACCAGCTCGCCAACCTGCGAATTGCGCTCGACCACGATGCCGGAGAACGGCGCGCGGATGGTGTAGTTGCCCAGCAGGCTGCGCTGCTGGCGCACCCGCACCTCGCCCAGGTCGAGCTCGGCGACGGTGCTGGCCAGCGAGGTGCTGGCGACGATGCTGGCGGCCTTCTTCTCGTCCACGCGCGCGCGCGAGGTGTAGTGGCTCTTTTCCAGTTCCAGCTCGCGCCGGTACTCGCTCTCGGCCTGGTCCTTGCGCGCCTGTTCGCGCGCGACCATGGAGCGCAGCGAAAACAGTTCCTTCTCGGCCAGTTGCAGGTCTTTTTCGGCCAGGTCGGAATTGAGCACGCCCACGACCTGGCCGCGCTCGACGTAGTCGCCCACGTCCACCGGCACCTCGGTGACGATGCCGGCGACGCGGGTGGACACGGTGGCCTGGCGCCGGGCGACGACGAAGCCCTGTGCCTGCAGCACCACGTTGGCCTCGCCGATCGCCGCGGCGGCGCCAGCTTGGGCCCGCGGCGAACCGCCGGCGGCGCCGGCCGCACCCACCGCGCTAGCGGCGGCAGCGGCACCGCCCGCCGTGTCATCGCCGCGGCCGACCATGAAGTAGGCGAAGACCAGCGTCTGCGCCACCAGCAGGCCGGCCAGGCCCAGCACCCAGCCGGACGGACGCTTGCCGCGCGCCGGCGCCGGCTCGTCGCGCACCAGCGACAGCCCCCTGATTTTTTCGATCCGCGCTTTGGCGGCGCTGTTCATCTCTTCCATGTCGGACTCGGCTGTGCTCATGCGCTGCGGCTCGCGGGCGTCTTGCGGTAGCTGGGAATCGCCAGGCTGGAGAAGGCGCCGCCGATCAGGCCCACCGTGATGGCCAAGCCCAGGGCGTTCAACAGCACGCTCCAGTCGACCTTCATGGTGTACTCGACGGTGGCGTAGTACTTGCCGACGATGGTGGCCGCGCGACCGTCGACGAACAGGTACATGAGCAAGGTGCCCAGCAAGGCGCCGGTGACCGTCAGCAGCAGGGTTTCCAGCAGCACCGCCAGGCGGATCGCCGCCGGCGCGAAGCCCAGCATCATCAGCACGCTCAGGTTGCGCTTGCGCCCTTCGATGACCATGAGCATGGTGTTGAGCACGCCGGCGAAGGTGCCGATGGTCAGCACGAAGGCCAGCGGCCAGCCCAGGTACATGATGACGTTGCTGGTGTCCTCGACCTGGTCGCGGTACAGGTCGCGCTGGGTCAGCACGTCGACCTGGAAGCGCGGGTCGGCCTCGACGAAGCTGCGCAGGCCGTCCAGGGTCGCGCCCGGCTCCAGCCAGGCGTACAGCGACTGGTATTGGTTGTGGCGGTCGAACGCGGTCTGCACCGATTGCACGTCCGCGTAGTACTCGCTCTCCAGCAGGCTGTTGGACATGGTGAACACGCCCACCACCGTCCAGGTCTTGCCGCTGAGCACGATCTTGTTGCCCAGCTCCAGGCCGCTGACCCGCTCGGCCAGCTTGCGGCCCACGATCATTTCGTAGACGCCGGGGCGGAACACCCGCCCTTCGACCAGCTTGAAGCCCTGGCGCTCGCGCAGCAGCAAGCCTTCGGGACGCATGCCGCGCAAGGTCGAGTTGATGCGCTTGGCGAAGCCCTTGGCGCGGCGGCTGACCGAGACCACGACCTCAGGCGAGACCTTGGAGGTCGTGCTGAGCATGGACAAGCCGGGAGCGCGTTCCAGCAGCACCGCCTCGGCCGGATCGATGTCGCTTTCGATCTCGATCGGCGCCTGCCGCCCGAGCATGACCGCCATGCGGTCCGAGCCGGCGCTGTCGCCGGCGGCGTAGAAGCCGCGCGACATGGCCAGGAACGAGCACAGCACGATCACCGACAGCATCACGCAGCCGATGGTGGTGGCGCTGGCCCAGCGTGCGCGCAGCGCGTTGCCGATGGCCACCGGGATCAGCGCCGCGAACTGCGACAGCGTGCCCACGTGTTCGGCGCTCACCGGGCCGCTGCCCGCGGAGGGTTGGGATGGGCTCATATCGCTTCCTCCGCCATGGCTTCGACCGGCTTGGTTCGCAATGCGATGTACGCGGGAATCGCCGCGGCGATCAGGCTCAGCACGATGCCGATGACCAGGGCCTGGCCCATGACCGGAACCGGCAGATACAGATGCGGCAGGATCTCGGGGTAGCGCGAGGTCACCGCCCAGTTGAAGGCGAAGGCGACGAGCATGCCCAGCGCCGCGCCGGCCAGGACCACCATCATGGTCTGGCCGACCACAATGCGCAGGATGCGGGCGTTGGAGTAACCGATCACGCGCATGATGCCCAGGTCGCGCCGGCGCTGGCGCACGCCCAGCGCCATGCCGCTGCTGACCATCAGCATCAGGGCGCAGAAGGTCACCACGACCACCATCTCGATCATCGACACGATGTCGCCGAACTGTGCGAAGAACTCGTTGTGGAACACCTGGTCGGAGCTGGTGTACGAAGGCCAGGCGCTGGTCTCCAGCGCGGTGTCGATGCGCTGCGAGGCGTCGTCGGCGGTGACGTGCGGCTTGAGCGTGATCACGAAGCTGCCGACGGTGTCCTTCCAGATGTCGCGGTTCTCGTTGAGGAAGTCGTAGTGGGTGACCGCGAAGTTGCGGCTGCCCGCGCCCTTGGTCGAATCGAAGATGCCGGCCACGATGTGATTCCAGGCGCGCTCGCCATGCGGCGGCCGGAACAGCAGGCTCTGCAGCGGAATCGAGTCGCCCTTCTTCCAGCCGAACTTGTCGGCGATGTCGGCGCTGACCAGGATCGCGCGCTTGTCGGTGAGGAAGGTCTTGCGGGTGTCGGCGTCCATGACCATGTCGGGATGGGTGTCCAGCCAGGTCTGCGGCTCCACCGCGAAGCTCATGAACATGTTCGACTGTTCGCGGTAGTACAGGCCGATCCAGGTCGCGTAACTGATCGTCTCCAGCCCCTCGACCTTGCGGATGGTGTCGATCGACGACAGCGGCAGCACCTGCATCGCGCCGGCGTCGCTCATCGCCATCAGCCGGCGCGAGGCGATGGAGTTGTCGCCGCCGTTCATGGAATAGCGCAAGGCGCCGAGGATGCCGAAAGTGCAAAACGCCAGGGCGACGGCCGCGGTCAGCAACAGCGAGCGCAGCTTGAAAAACCTGTGGTACCGCCAGATGAGGTTCAACTCGTTCATGCCACCGTGTCCTGTTGCTGCAAAGCGTTAGCGGCACCGCCGAGGATGCGCGCCAGTAGTAGCTCACCTGCCGCCGGCAGGCCCAGGCGGTTGTTCAACATGTGCATCTGCGAGCCGACGATGCCGAGCACGGCGTTGCGGCACATCGCATCGCCGACGGTCGCGCGGCCGTCGTAGGGCGCCAGCAGCCGCCCTTGCGCATGCAATTCCCTCAGGTGCAGCGCCAGCTTCTGCACGCCGCGTGCCCAGACCGCATGCGCGCTGCGGCTGTCCCAGCCCGCCGCCGCTTCCCGCTCCAGGCGCAGCAACAGTTGCAGTTGTTCATCGCTGGCGCGCGGCGCGTCCGCTTCCAGCGCCTCGCGGCCGACCATCGGCGTCCACAGCGCGCCATAGCGCTCGAAATAGCCGCCCAGCGCCGCCAGATCTTCGCCGCAGGCCAGCACCGCCGCGGCCATCAGCGCGAAGGCCGCCGACAGGCGCGCGCTGCGGCTGCCTTGCGTGGCCTTACACAGGCTCAGCGCCAGCCGCGAGGACAGCTCGAACAGCCCCTCGTTGGCGGCCATGGCCTGCTCGCCGCCGTAGCGCAGCCATTCGGGCTCGTAGGCGATGGCCGCCACGGTGCCCTCGGCGTACCAGGGCAGGTCCTCCGGCGCCACCGGGCGGCCGTCGAAGGCGTGTCCGCGGTAGTACTCCTCGCGTGTGGGGGGCCGGGCCGACAGATAAGGCTCGACGCCCTCGGCCAGCACCGCCCGGGCCGCGGCCTCGTCGGCCGCGATCGGGCCGGCCAGACGCACGCGCAGGTGCGGCCCGCCTTCCCAGTAGCGGATGAAGAACCATTGCCGCAGCGCACCGTCGGCGCTCCAGCGCTGGATCGCCGGCGCCAGGCGCTCGTGCAGATAGCGCTCGCTGGCGACCGGGTCGGACAGGAACACATGCAGCGAGAGCCAATCGCGCGGCGCGGCGTCCATCAGCACAGCTCCATGGTCGGATTGGCCGAGCGCGAGTGCCCGCACAGCACCAGGTAGACGGCCTGGCCGCGTAGCGCGAGCTCGGACTCCAGCCGGGCCTCGCGCATCATCTTGGTCGGCCGCGCATACAGGTCGTGGGCGGCGGCGGCCAGCGAAAAATCCTGCGCCGTCGCTCCGGCGGCCAGGTGGATCTCGCGCAGCGCGGCATCGCCCAGCCGTTCCATCGCCGCGCGCACGTCGGCCTGCACGATCAGCACCGCCGTCAAGGTGGCGAAGTTGTACTTGGTGTTGGCGTACGGAAGCATGCGCACCACCGCTTCGCGCAGGTCGCCGCGCCAGGCTTGCGGCGCCGGCGCGTCGGCATCGATGTCGAGGACGCCCGGCGGCCGACCCGGCTCCTGCCCCAGCCACAGCAGGGAATGGGCCAGCTCAGCGGCCGCGGCGCTGGACGGACGCCTGCGGCGGATGGCGCTCCAGGTCGCGATCACCGAAGCGCAGGTGCCGGCGGGCACTTGGGTCAGCACCGAGGACGCCAGGCCGCGATCGTTGCCGGAACTGCGCCGGCGCATCACGCCCAGCACCCCGCGCCCGCCGACGTCGCCGCGGCGCGCCGCACTCAAGCCCGGGACGGCCGACGCGGCCACGCGCGCGGGTGTGGCGCCACGGTCGAAGCTGCGCTGGAACAGCCGCAGCCGCGGGAATCGCTGCTCCATCTCCGGGTAGGGCCGCGGCGCGCTGAGACGGGGGTGTTCGGCCGGCAAGTCTTCGGGCTCGAAGCCCGGGCGCAAGCCGATGGCATACAGCGGAATTTCGAACGGCTGCGAGCACAAGGGCCGGCCGGTCTCGCGATCCGGATCGGCGGTTTCGTCGATGCCGAGCAGTTGGGCCAGATGCTGGGCTTGCGCCTGCGCATGACCCGCCTCGAGCACGCAGGGCACATGCGCGAACTCGCCGTACTCCTCGGCGTAGCGCCAGGCCCGGCCCACGCACACCAGCGCCGCGGTCCCCTCGCCCATCGCCCCCGCGGCCAGCGGCGGCAGCGCTTGCAGGCCATGGAACTCGGGCACGTAGGCATGCACCTGCGTGGTTCCGCCGCGGCTGCGCAGCAGGTAGTACTTGAGCGGATAGCGGCCGCGCGAGGACGGCACGGCCTTGTGGATCGCCGACTCGCTGTAGGGCTCGTAGCGCAGCGGAGCGGCCAGATAGCGGAAGAACAGCGACCAGCGGACCGGCTCGTCCAGCGCCGGCATGCCCGCGCGCGAGCCCGACAGCCACGCATCCAGGTCGCACAGCTCGCGCGGCAGGCCGGCCGAGGGCAGCAGGCGCAGGCTCGCCGGTTCGACCGCGCTGGCCTGGCGCCGCAACGCTTTCTTGCCCTCGGCGAAGGCCGGCACGATCAGGCGCTCCAAGCGCTGGTGGCCCGAGAGCAACCAGGCTTCCAGCTGATCCGCGCGTGCCGGGTCGGGAGCGGTCATGGGAAGTTGTGCGGATAGGGGTTGACGTTGGCCAGCGTGTACGCCGGGGCGGCGATGCCGCGATGGCGGGCGAACCGGTCCAGGCGGTCGGTGTCGATGCGCCGGTACTGGTGCCCGAAGGTCACCGGCATCAGGCCCGGCACCAGCACCTTGGCCGCGCTCAACCCCAGTTCGCGCAATTCGGCGAAGGTCTGGTCCACCACGATGATGTCGGTGGCGATCCCCAGCACCTTGGCGCAGTCCTCTTCCAGCTCCCGGGTTAGGTCCAGATGCCGCACGTCGGGCAGGCGCTCGCGGCATTCCTGCAAGGTCCGGACCTCGCCTTGGAGCAGGAACAGCAGCCGCTCCAAGGTTTCGTCCAGGCTGTACAGCAGCACGTGGTCGAACATGTCCTTGACCAGCGCATGGTCTTCGTACATGGCCCGCGCTCGGGCGAAATCCAGGGTCTCGCTCTTGCGGTACACGCCCATCGAGGTGGTGACTTCGGCCAGCGCGGAGAAGATCGTGTCGCTCCAGCGCCCGCCGCAGGCCGAGGCGCAGTAGGACTTGACCTTGGCGTCGCTGGACGGGTCCACGATCATGGCGCCGACCACCGGGATCTGCGCCTCGCTGGTCATGTCGAACAGGTAGACCTCGAAGCCGGCGGCTTCGGAACGGGCGATCAGGGCGGCGCTGTGGCGGTCGTCGATGCTGCGGTTGTCGATCCGCGCCGGCGCGATCCGCGAATACCAGGTCGAGAAATAGGCGTCGCGCTCGATCACTTCGTGCAGCCCGCCCAATACCGCTTCCTCGATGCTGCCGCCCAGCGAGCAGCCGTTGGACGAGTCGTAGATGAAGCGGTTGGCCGGCACGCCCGGCCGGCTCTTGATGTTGTAGTAGCCCAGTTGCTCGGGCACCAGGATGGGCTCGTCGCGACGTAGCGAATGCCCCCAGACCCAGCCGAACTCCAGGTCTTCGGTATAGGTTTCGAAGCGGAACAAGGGGTTCGCGCGCTGCTCGTCGGTGTGCATCACGAACACCGCCGGATCGACCACGCGGTCGCCGTAGCGCGCGACCATCTGCGCGCGGCTGCCGCGCAAGGCGACCATGCCGTCGCGCGGCTCGTTGCCGGCGTAGCGCTCCACGCCTTCCAGCAATGCGATCAGCTCGGAAGTCTGGTAGTTGAAGGCGCGGCCATGGTTGTAATCGGTGGAGCCGCCGCCCGGGAACGGCCGCTCCGAGGTGAACAGCGGCATCAGGTCGGATTGCCAGTTCTGGAACACGTGCTTGATCAGCCCGCAATGGCGATCCAGGAAC
The DNA here is from genome assembly GCF_003382365.1 of Lysobacter silvisoli. Taxonomy (NCBI): domain Bacteria; kingdom Pseudomonadati; phylum Pseudomonadota; class Gammaproteobacteria; order Lysobacterales; family Lysobacteraceae; genus Lysobacter; species Lysobacter silvisoli. The sequence goes on from NZ_QTSU01000001.1 coordinate 1,306,624, forward strand.
ATCCGCCGCACGCTGCGCAGCGACAGCTTGTCGTTGGGCGGCCGCCGGTCGCTCGGGTCGAGCTTGATCCGCGACTGGAACCGCAGCGCCGCCGGTTGCGACGGCGCCGGCCGGATATCGCAGGCCGGGCACTGGCTGACCTGCATATAGCGGTGCCGCGCGATCTCCAGCGCGTCCACGCGCAGCGTGTAGTAGTGGCCCGGCGGCAATGCGCTGTCCTGCTGGCCCAGGTCCGCGCCGGCCAGCGACGCCATCAGCTCGGCGACGGCGATGCGCGCGGCGGGCGACAGCGGCTTGAACGGCGTGGGACGGCGGCCCGACCGCTCGGCCGTATAGGTCTTGCCGGTGGGGTGATTGGTGCGGATCCATTCCTGCAGGCACTGCAGGCAACGGCCCTGGCCGGGCACGACCACCGGCCCGATCTGCACGGACCCCGGCTCCACGCCGACGAAGAACACCGTGACCCCGGCTTGGACCAGGCGCCGTTGCAGGTCGATCGCCGACAGCAGATCCAGCCTCTGGTCGAACAGCAGCAGGCATTGGCTGCCCGGCTCGGCTTCGAAATGCTCGGCCCGGGCCAGATCGGCGAACGCTTCGACGTTCGCGTCCCACAGGCGCGCCACCGCAGCCGGGCCGCCGAGCACGTCCAGGCAGGCCGGATTGGCGACCACATAGCGACGGCTGCGGTCGCCGCTCATGCCGCACCCGCCGCGGCGGTCAGGCTGGCATGACCGCAATACACGCCGGGCGGTAGTCCCGGTGCGGCGAACAGGTGGAAATCGGCCTGCCGCGGCGCGGCGGCCTGCGCCGCGATCAGGGCCGTGCGCCAGTCCGGCACCTGCGTCGCGGCGGCCGGCTCGGGCAGCGCCAGCGGCGGATCGAAGCGGTCGCCGTGCAGGCCCTGCAATTGGAACAGGCTGCACGCCTTGCCCAGCGCAAGCTCCACCGCGCCCAGCGGGCTGTCGGCGACCGCGCTGCACAACGCGGTGTGCTCGTGCGACACGCGGGCGATGAAGGCGTCGCCGGCCGAATTCCACTGCAAGCGCAGGCCGATGCCGTCGGGCGCATGGAAGCGCAGCAAGGCATGCAGCACGCGCGCCGGGCCGGGCGGCAACTGGGCCAGATCAACCCAGGCCCATTGCTGGGTTCGCGCCATCTCTTCCGAGACCGCGACCGCCTGGGCGAGCGCGAGACGTTTCCATGCGTCCTCTTCGAAGGCGCAGACCGGCGCCGGCAGGTCCGGCTGGAAGCTGTGCGCCAGCGCGGCGACCGCCTGGGACAGGCCGTGGACGACAGCGGCCGCATGCTCCAGGCCCCAGCCCACGACGATGCGCTCGCGCCCGGCTTCGGACGCCGAGCGCACGCGCACCGGGTACTGCATCAACGGAACCTGCTCGATGCGGTCGTCGGCGACCACGCTGAACGGCCCCAGCAAGGGATCCAGCCACGGTTCCAGCGCGAACTTGACCCGCTCGAACGGCAGCAGGGCGCGGCCTTCCGGCATCTGGTACTTGCTGGGGTGCACGAACGGAACCGGTGCGCCCTCGCCTCGCGCGGACGCCACCAGCATGCGGTATTCGACTTCCAGATCCGCCGACACGATCGCGGCCTGACCGCCGGACGCGGCCGCCTCGATGCCGAAGTAGCGGCAGATCGCCGCCTGCGCGACCACACAGCCGAGCAAGGCCTTGGCCACGGAACCCAAGGTGGCCGAGTTCGGATCCGGCGGCGGCAACCAGTGCAGCAAATCCGCAATGCCGGGACGGCCGGCTTGCGACGCCGGCGCCACCCAGGCGCGGCCGTCGACGATCGCGCCGATCGCGCCGGCGATGCCGCGCTCGCGCATCGTCCGCTCGACCTGGGCCGCCCTGGCCGTGATCGCGCCATCGCCGATGTACAGCAGCATGCCGGCCGATTCGATGGGGCTGCCGTCGTCGATCGCCGCACGCAGGGCCAGCCGTGGACCTTGAGCGGACTCGATCTCGTCGCGCAGTTCGTCCCAGCCCGGGGTCGCCGCGCCATCGAACTGCACGCTCAGGTGGCCGCAGCCGCTGTCGGCCAGCGCCCTGACCGCCGACAGCAGCGCCGGTCCGCCTCCGATCACGACCACCTGCGCGTCGCGCCAGCGGCGCAGCGCGGCTTCGACGCCCTGCCCCTGCAGCCGGTCTTCCAGGAACTTGCGCAGTTCGTTGCTCGCGGTATGGGCCACGAGCCGGTCGGCCGACGGTTCCTCGGCCTCCACCGCCAGCAGCATGCCGTGCTCGCTCAGCGAGGCCAGCAACCGGCGGAAGAACTCGGCCAGCTTCGCCGGCGCGCGCTCCAGGATGCTCTCCACCGGATTGCCGGCGTCGATCAGCGCGATCAGCTTTTCGACCAGCGGATAGGCCGATGCGTCCTTCAGGACGAAGGAGCTATCGCCGGCGTCGAACAGGATGCCGTCGGGCACCAGGCCGAAATAGACATGGTTCTTGAGTTTGACGCGGCTACCGGCAACGGTTTGATTCATGGGCTGGAGCTCTCCATAGCGCGGATCCGCTCGACTTTCTGCCTCCAGTCCTGGCCGAACACGCGTTCGACCGAATTCGACAGCACGTGGCAGAGCAGGAATTTCTGGATCGGCGCCACTTCCAGCAGCGGAAGCAGCGCATAGAAGAAGTTGACGTTGATCCGATAGGCCAGGAACGCCGGCTTCTGCAGCGCCTCCTTTCCGGCCTTGGTGTTGATGAACGCATCGCCGATCTCGGAGATCTGCCGTTGTTCGATGCGCTGGAAGAACTCGTCGGGCACGTCCTGGCGCATCTGCGTGGCCATGTCCATGAACTGATCGTTCTGACCGACCAGTTCCTGGTAATGCGACTCGACGATGCGCTTGCTGCGCGCATCGACCTCCGCCAGGGCCCGGACCCAGTCCTCCAGCACCCGGACGAACGGCGCCGGCAGCCCGGTCTCGTCGTAACGACCGGCCACGACCGCGGCCGTGGCGCGGTCCAGCCTGGCCTGGTGTTTGGCATCGACCTGGTCGAAACGCCCGCGCAGGGCGTTGTCGGTGTCGTAGGCGGCGAAGAAGTAGTCGGCGTGCGAGCGCATCGACATGTAGCCTTCTTTCGCCCCGGCCTTGGGCGTGTTGGCGGTGGCCGCCAACATCGAATGCAGGGTGATGAAGAAGGCGTCGCGGTCGGCGTCCTTCAGCCGGTACAGCGCCAGGATCAGCTCGGCGCAGTCGCTGAGCATCAGTTCCTTGCTCTCGGCCACCGCCGGGATCAGCAGGGTCTTGGGCCGAAGGTAAGGCACCGGCGCGACCGTGTTGTCCTTGAGCAAGGGCAGATAGGGCCCGCTGTCGATCTCGAAGGTGCCGATCCACCTCGAGGTCTTCTCGTATTCCTCCGGATCGATCCGCACCTGGCTCGGATGCTCGGCGATCCACCGCTCCACGATCGCCTGGATCGCCGGCAGCACGCGCAGCGCGTAGGACTCCGAATCGCAGCGCAGGACCAGGTCGATGTGCGGGCCGAACTTCCAATGCGGCAGGAAGAACGCCCGCTCGACCCCGAAGTCGCGCTTGGCGGTCTCGATCGCTTCGGCGACCGGGCCCAGAATCAGCGGCCCGCGATCGCCGAAGTAGGCGATACGCAGCGCATGCCAGCGCGCCTCGGGCGCAGGCCGCTCGAGATTGCTGGTCAGCTCGAAATGCAGTTCCGAGACATGGGTTTCACCCTCGACAGAAGAGGCGTGGTCGTCGAAGTCCGGCAACAGCTCCGTCACCATCAGCGACAGGGTGTGGCGCTTGAGCATGTTCTGCAGCAGGCGCACGAACCTGGGGTTGCGCAGATCCACATAGAACGGCTTGAGATCCTTGAAATTGATCTCCTTCATCGCCGAGTAGCGCGAGATCCGCGCGCGCTCGCCGGTACCGGCCAGCAAGGCACGGACGAAGAAGCGCTGCGGCAGGCCATGGGCCTTCTGCCAGTCGCGTATGGCCAGGTAGAAGCGCGCCGCCGGCATCGACGGGTCCGGACAGGTGGAGTACGCCAGGGTCCAGGACCTGCGCGAGATCACCACATTACCCAAGGCGATCCGGGGCGAGTACAGCACGTCGCTGCCGCTGGCTTCCTTGGCCTTGGCCAGCGCGTTGGCGGCCAGGAAACACGGGCCTTCGCTGAACGCCAGCGCGATCGTGCGCTGTACCGCCGGCAGCATCACCGGGGTGAGCAGACCGTGGTACCAGATGTCGATGGCGCGGCCGTCGCGGTCGCGGAACTCCAGGCGATGCTCGGCCGGGACGTACACCAGATGCAGGTCGGCCAGGGCGAGCTTGCCGGTGTGCGGGTAGGACGGCGCGAACGGCGGAACGACCAGCTCCAGGCCCGACATGGCCGGGTGCCGGTTGGCGTTGAAGCCGAACACTCCGCCCAGTTCCGCATGGCGTCCGGATTCGGAGCCCTTGCCCAGGTACGCGCGCAGGCGTGCCATGCCGTCGTCGTCCAGCACTTCGCAGAACCGGGACAGGATGCCGGAGCGCCCGCCGTAGATCTGGTTCAGCACCACGCCGTCGCCGCCGTCGCTCTTGAACGGCTGGACCAGGTAGCTGTAGGACGCGCGCCGGTTGCGCATGCCCGGTGGCAGCATCGACACGATGCCGCGCAGCGCCTCGGGCTCCAGACGGATGTCGCGTCCCTGCCCCAGCTGCTGCCTGAGATGGTCCTCGAACGCGCGCTTGGCGCGGGTCAAGGCCAGCGTGCGCGGCGAACTCGCCGCCACGCCCTCGGCGTCCATCTTGCCCTCCGACACCAGCGGCGCGTAAGCGGCGTCGAACTCCTCGATGAAGCGCTGCACGTCGGTGCACACGCCCTGCTCGCCGAAGCGCGAAACGAAGTAGTCGCACAGGCTGGTGTGGACCAGGTAGTTGGCGTCCACGACCCGGTTGAGCTGCTGGATCAGTTCGAACTCTTCCCGGTACGCGTCGATCGCGCCGATCGACAGGTCCGCGTCGTCGCCGGCGTAATAGCAGTTCTCGTAGTAAGGCGTGCGGTACAGATAGCCGCCTACCCGAGCGCCCGCGGCCGTGGCCAGGTAATAGATCGACGGGTCGATGTCCCGGCTGGCCTGGATCCGGCGCTCGAGATCGTCGCCGCGCATCACCTCCAGGTTCGCGCGCAGGCGCGCGAGCGCCGTGCGGAAGGCGTCGTCGGTGCCGTCGTCCAGCGCGGCCTCGACGCCCGCGATCCACTCCAGGGTGTCGGTCTGCTCGTGCAGGCCCGTGCGCGCGACCAGGTAGCCGATCTCGTACAGCTTCCTCACATAGCCTTCGACGGCCGGCGGCGGCAGCTTGGGCGCGAGCGCGCAGATCCGCGCGACCAGCGCCTGCGCAGGCAGGGAGTCGTCGTCCGATTCCTCCAGCGCATGGCGCACGCAGGCGAGCACCGGATTGGCGTCGAACTTGGCGATGTCCACGCCGGTGCCCCAGATCCGGCCGATGAAGTCCTTGCCCGCGCTGACGGTCTGCAGTTCCAGCTTGCCGTCGGCCTCGCGCACCGTCGGATTGAGCGCCAGCGGGAACGCCTGGGTCGCCTTGGCGTAATCGCGCAGCCAGCTTTCGACGATGTGGCGCATCAGCGCGGCCTTGGCTTCGACCCGCCGTTCGATCCGGTTGGACAGCCGGCTCTCGCTCGCGCCCTCCTCGCCCTGCCAGTGCCCCACCCGGTTCAACGTCAGCGACGACAAGGGGCTGGTCTTGGTCGAGGCGCGGGCGAAGAACTGCAGCAGGGAGTCTTCCAGATTGCGTGCGGTCTTGGCGTCCGTGGGCGCGGCGCCCTCGCCGTAGTGCTTGTGCAGGCGAGTCAGCAGCTTCTCGTTGTTGTAGCTCAGGGCGAGCTGGAGATTCATCGACTCCAGCAGCAGGTGGATGGACTGGGCTCCGTCGGCCAATTCCCGATCGAAAGCCGCGGCGAACGCCTGTTGCGCCGTAGCCAGGGTGGCGTGGACGCCGTCCAGTTCGACGATGCGGGCGTACAGTTCGGCATCGGCGTACTTACCGCCCGCCTCCAGTTCGGAGGCCTTGGCCGGACGGCCGTTGTGCAGGGCGCGACGCAGTTCCAGCACCCGCCGCCGGTCGCCGACGTCGAGTACGCTGGGCACGACCAGCGCCAATCGGTCGCACACGTCGGGGGCCAGCGCAGCCGAACGCTCGCGCAGTTCGGTCAGCTGCGCCCAAGCCCGGTCGGATTCGCCCGTCCAGATCGCGTCCAGCTTGGACGCCGGCTCGCCGGCGACGCGCAGCACGTAGTTCGGGTGCACCCACATGGCGGCGACGCCGGTGTCCGACCCGCCGATTGAGACCACTGCCCTGTCGTCCATGGCCGCCGTCAACGGTAGCTGTTGCGAAAGATCACCGCGGCGGCGAAGGCGCAGACCGCGCCGAACACCAGCAGCAGCGCGATCGGGAATACCGAAGCCCGGGTGAACAGCTCGTTCTCCCAGGCCAGCCGCGAGATCTGCACCGCGTAGGTGGTGGGCACGAAGTCGGACAGGGCCTGGGCCCACTGCGGGAACGCATCGCGCGACATGCCCGCCCCGGACAGGATCAGCAGCGGCTGCATGAACAGCATGCCGGCGGAAAAGGCCCGCTGCGGGGCCGGGAACAGCACGCCGATCAGGATGCCGGCCGGCAGCATCGCGAAGCCGATCACCAGCATGGGCAGCATCAACTGGATCGGATTGGCCTTGGGCCAGTAGCCGAACATCACCAGGCCCGCCAGCAGCATGACCACGTAGCCGATCGCGAACAGCAGCATCGCGCGCAGGCAGAAGCCGGCCCAGAGCTCGTACACCTTCACCGGCGTCACCATCAGCCGGTTGAGGAAGCCCATGTGCTTGGCCATCGCCACCGACGGCGCGATGTTGAGGAACGAGATCAGCAGGATCAGCACCGCGGTGAAATTCGGGGTATTGGTGTTGTAGTACTTCAGCGACGCCGCTTCGGAGCCGATCGCGCCGGAGAACGAAGCGAAGAAAATGTAGAAGCCGACCGGGAACACCAGCAGGAAGAAGATCGCGGTCTTGTCGCGCAGGGTGCTTTTCACGTCCAGCGCGGTCACGGCATAGATGTTGGCGACGTTCATGCCGCACCTCCGGCGGACTTGCTCACCAGGATGTTGTAGGCATCGTCCAGGTTGTTCGCGGCCTCCCCGGCCAGCGATACCAGCTGCGCCACGCTGCCTTGGGCGACGATGCGCCCGGCGGTGAGCATGATCACGCGCGAGGCCAGCGCTTCGGCCTCCTCCATGTGGTGGGTGCTGAACAACAGCGTCTTGCGGCCGCTGGCATGGGCCTTGCGGATGATGGCCCAGAACTCCCGGCGCATGATCGGGTCCAGACCCACCGTGGGCTCGTCGAGTATCACGAACTCCGGCTCGTTGATCATCGCCAGCGCCAGCGCGATGCGCTGCCGTTCGCCGCCGGAGATCTTGCCCAGCGGCCGGTCGATGAAGGCCCGGAGCTCGAATTCGTCGACCATGGCGTCGATGCTCAAGCATCGCGGGTAGACGCGCTGGAAAAAGCGTATGTAGTCGCGGCCGCTGAGGCTGCCGAAGAATTTGGTCTGCTGGATCTGCACGCCGATCCGCGACACGTAGCTGCGATCGATCGCCGGATCGCAACCCAGCACCGAGACCGCACCGTCGTCGGCACGGCGCAGCCCCATCATGATTTCCAGCATGGTGGTCTTGCCGGCGCCGTTGGGGCCGACCAGGGCGACGATCTCGCCGGCGGGGATATCGAACGACACCCGGTTCAGGGCGCGATGGCGCCCGTACGACTTGCAAACGTCGGCGAACGCGACGACCGCGCCGCGGCCCGGTGCGGCGTCCGCCGCTCCGATCTCCGCCGCGGGGGCGTCGACCGCAATGGAATATTCGACCTGCATGGATGGCTCCGCGATCTCGATCGGCTCAAGACCGGACACATCGGCCGATAGGCACCGATGTGTCCGGCCCACTGAACGGTGGAGTGCTGCGATGCCGATTCGCGAACGAATCGGCGATCGTCAGCGCTTACCGGACAGTTACTCCACCGTCGCCACGTCGTTGAAGCACGACGAGGAACCGCAGCTCGAGCACGAGCTACAGATGCTGACGGCGCTGGACGCGCCGGTTTCCGGCAGAGCCATCGCTTCCTTCAGGGTCACAACTTCCATGCCTTCGATGTTCAGGCTGGCCAGATCCAACGAGTCGAAATCGAAATCATTGTTCATGACAACTTCTCCTTACGATTTATCCACTACCATGTGGACATACATTGGGTGGAGTGGAGGCACCCAATTCCTTGACACGGTTCCTTGCGTGGTCAGCGCTTTCCATTCGGATCCTCGAGCCGGACGCGCACGCACAGCGGCGGCATCGCGCTCTCGCGGCCCCTTAGATCGAGTAGCGTATTCGGACGCGAATCCGGGTCGCGCCATTCACCTTGATGCGGGATGCATCGAACTGCGGCGCGGCCTTGGCCAGGTTCGCGTTGTTGCTGAAGCCGATTCCTTCCGCGCCCAGCTCCAGGCGCGAATTGTCGTTCTCGTCGTGATAGAGCGCGAGCGCGTAGTCGCCTTGCGCCAGGCCCTTGAAGTCCAGCGACACCACGCCGTCGGCGGCCTTGGCGCGCGCGGTACGGGTGCAACCGGACGGGAACGCCTCGCCTTCCTTGCACAAGGTGCCGATGATGAAGCCGTGATCGCCGCGAACGCCGCTGACGTCCACGCGCAGCGCGTCGCCCTGCCCTGCCTGCGCCGCGAGCGGTGCCTTTGCGCCGCGCTCGCGCGCGTTGCGCGCCCCGTCTTCGGCGCCGCCCTTCGAGACCTGCCACGCTCCCCAGAGCACCGCGACCGCGACTACCGCGCCGATCGCTCCCCGTGCGACTTGCGACCTCACATACGATTTGCCAGTTTCCAAGTCACTTCCCTATGTTGACCGGACGGGCTTCAGCTCGTCGCCTTCCCATGCGACGAACGCTTGCCCACTACGAACCCCAGCACCACGATCTCCCTGGCGCCGTCCGCCCCCACGTATGCCGCTACATCCCCATCGCAGAATCCGCCCCAGACGCAGCCAGGCAAGCCGCGCGCCATCGCGGTCAGATGCAGGTTCTGGCTCAGCGCGCCGGCCTCGTTCATCACGAAGCGGTAGCCGCGATCCAGGTACTTGGCCATCGAGCGCAACAGCACCGCGGTGACCACGAACACCACGCTGGCCTGTGCCTTGAACTCCGGCTGCAGGTCGAAGCCCGGCATCGCCGCGCGCGCGTCCTCGCGGCGCAGGCAGGACAGCGCATGGGCGACCGCGTCGTAGTGGTAGACGCCCGGCGCCAGGCCGGTCACGTCCATCACCACCGGATAGATTTCCAGCGGGTACAGCGCGCCGGCCGACGGGCAGGCCCGTAGCCGCTGCACCGGGACCGTCTCGCCGAGGCGGCGTTCGCCCAGCACGCCGTAGGAATACTTGAGGATCGCGGCCAGATCGTCGACACCGACCGCACCGTCGCGCGGCGCAGCGTCGCTGGCCAGGGAACGCCGGCGCAGCAAGGCCTGCTGCAGCGTCAGCTCGCCCAGCTGCGCCTCCGGCAAGGCGATCGATTCGGCATCGCGATGTTCGTTGCGGCTGCGCGACACGATCTCGCGCAGCGCCGGCTCGCTGAGGAAGGCGCGGATGCGCGAGGACAAGCCGCGATCCAGCGTCCGGCCCCAGGTGGTGCGCGCATGGAAGGCATCGACGGCCGAGGTATCGTCGCCGGCGAACAGCAGTTCGGTGCGGTCGCGGCGCACGCCGTTCGCGCCCGCTGCCCGGGTATCGGCTGGCATCGTCGCGCTGGCCTCAGTAGACCGCATCGGTGCGCTCGATATCGCGGGTCCAGGCTTCGATGCCGCCGTCCAGGCTGGCCACGTCGCGGAAACCGCGCTCGGCCAGGAAGGCCGCGGCGCGCAGCGAGCGCACCCCCGACTTGCAGTAGCACACCACCGGCAGGTTCCGGTCCAAGGTGTGGAAGTGCTCCTCGATTTCATCCACCGGCATCAACAGCGAACCGTCGATGCGCACGATCTGGTGCTCGTTGAGCGTGCGCACGTCGACCAGTTGCAGCGCATCCGCCTGCCCCAGACGCTGCTGCAGCCATTGCGCGCTGACCCGCTCGATCGGCGCGGCCTCCGCGTCGCCTGCGCCGTCGCCCAGGCCGGTGCCGCAGAACACCGCGTAGTCGACCAATCCGGTCTGGGTCGGGTAGTCGCCGCAGACGCAGCAGCCCGGATCGCGACGCAGTTCGAGTTCGCGGAAGCTCATCTCGGTGGCGTCGAAGCGCAGCAGCCGCCCCGCCATGGGCCGGCCGATCCCGGTAATGAGCTTGATCGTCTCCACCGCCTGCAGCAGGCCCATGGTCCCGGGCAGCACGCCGAACACCCCGCCCTCCGCGCACGAAGGCGCAAAGCCCGGCGGCGGCGGCTCCGGGTACAGGCAGCGGTAGCACGGGCCGTCGCCGAGGTTGAACACCGACAGCATGCCCTCGAAGCGGAACACCGAGGCGTAGACGTTGGGCTTGCCGCTGAGCACGCAGGCGTCGTTGATCAGGTAACGCGTGGCGAAGTTGTCGGTGCCGTCGACGACGATGTCGTAGTCGGCCAGCAGCGCCAGGGCGTTATCGGCCTCGATCCGGCAGCGGTGCTCGACGATCGTGATGTGCGGATTCATCGCCGCCAGGCGCGCGGCGGCGGCTTCGACCTTGGGCCGGCCCACGTCCTGCGCGGTGTACAGCACCTGGCGCTGCAGATTGCTCACGTCGACCGTGTCGTGTTCGACGATGCCGATCGTGCCCACGCCCGATGCCGCCAGGTACTGCGCGGTAGGCGAGCCCAGGCCGCCTGCGCCGACCAGCAGCACGCGCGCGGCCTTCAGCCTGCGCTGACCCTCGCTGCCGATCTCCGGAATGATGATGTGCCGGCTGTAGTGACGGATCTCGTCGCGCGAGAGTTCCGGGCCTGGCTTGAATTCGGGAGTCCTTTCCCTGTTCATCGCTTATCCCCCAGCGATCGCGGGCAGGATGGTGATGACGTCCTGCGGGCGCAGCGGCGTTTGTTCCTGCTGCAGGAAGCGGATGTCCTTGGAGTTGAGGAAGACGTTGATGAAACGGCGCAGTTGCTGATCGCCGGCGAACATCTGCGTGCGCAGCAGCGGGTATTGGTCCGAGATCAATCGCAGGGCTTGTCCGACCGTTTCAGCCTGGACATCCACGGAGCCGGCCTGGCCGGTGAAACGTCGCAATCCCGATGGGATCAATACGACTACGTCCGCTAGCGAAGGCGCGCTTGCAGCGGCGCCATCTTCCTTGCGATCCATCCCCGTTCATCCTTGATGTGCATCCCCTTTTTTCACACTTGCATACCCAAATAGGAAAAGCAATAGCCCAAAGTAAGTCATACCAACGGACAAGAAATGCAAAGCATCGCGCGGAGATTTTCGTTAGCGAGCGCGCCATACACTCGCGCATTGGCTTGCGTTTTTCGCCTCCCGGTTCGCGGGTAAAGCAGCGGTTTTTCAGTGCGATGGACGCGATTTCTTAAAGCCCGTACGAGCGTGAATGCAGCGCCAACGCAACACGAATGCATTCTCCCCCATACGCAGCAGTACATCGGCGGCGAACGGAGCGATGCGCCCGACGAACGGTGCGCGGGCGCAGTGCGGTTCCCGTCGTGCCATCGCTTTGCTTAACTGTTGCGTTGCAGCAGCACGAACGATCGGAATTCAACGTCAGGAAGGGTCATGTCACTGTCTATCGCTCCATCGCATCAAAGCGAAATGCGCCATGCCTATTACGGCGGCGCGCCGGGAGCGCTGGTATCCGGACTGGTGTGGATCGCGGCGGCGGCCGTGTGCCACGCGCGCGGTGTCGAACCAGCGGTATGGACGCTGCTGATCGGCGGCGCCCTGATCCACCCCTTGGGCATGGCCGTCGCCAAGCTCGCGGGACGACCAGCGAGCACCGGCAAAGACAACGCGCTCAACGCGCTGGCGATGGCCTCCACGGTCTGGCTGATCGTGTGCTGCGCGATGGCTTACGGTCTGTTCCTGCTCAAGCCCGCGCTGTTCTTCCCGGCGATGATGGCGGTGATCGGCAGCCGCTACCTGGTACTGGCCAGCGTATACGGCCGCAGGATCTTCTGGGGCTTGGGCATCGCGTTGATCGTGGCCGCGAACGCGGCGCTGTTCGTGGCGATGGCACCGGCGATCGTCGCGGCATTAGGCGGCGCGATCGAACTCGCGGTCGCGTGCCTGCTGTTTTCCAAGGCCTCCAAGACCGGCGCCTGATGGGCTTGCTGTGGGAGCGGCGTGAGCCGCGATCCTGCGCCGCCACGCAAGCCTTGGGCGGCTTAGCGGCTCAAGCGTCCGCCGATTCCCGATGCACCACCACCAGCTGGATCGCATCCCCGCCGCGATAATCGTCCGGCTCCAAACGATAAGCGATGCGCACGCGCGCCGGCGGCGGATTGCCGTGCCAGCCGTTGAACTCGATGGCGTTCAGGCGCCGGCCCTGATGGCCGAGTTCCAACTTGAGGTGGCGTTCGCCGACCACGCGCCAAGCCAGTACCGGGAATTCGCCGTCGAACTGGGGTTCGGGAAAGCCCTGTCCCCAAGGCCCGCCGTCGCGCAGGCATTCGGCGCTGCGGCGGTCGAAGTCGGCCGGGTCCAGTTCGCCGTCGCTGAGCACGTCGGCCTGCAGCAGTTCCGGCGTCAGCAGCGCCTGCGCGCAAGCCTCGAACGCGGCGCGGAAGGCCTCGAGCGCGTCGCGCCGCAGCGACAGGCCGGCGGCCATGGCGTGGCCGCCGAAGCGTTCGATCAGCTGCGGATGGCGCGCGGCCACGTCGGCCAGCGCATCGCGGATGTGGAAACCGGGAATCGAGCGCGCCGAGCCGCGCAGCGCGTCGCTGCCGGGCTCGGCCGGGGCGAAGGCGATCACCGGGCGGTGCACGCGCTCCTTCATTTTCGAGGCGACCAGACCGACCACGCCGGGGTGCCAGTCCGGGTCGTACAGGCAGAGCGCGGCCGGATCGCGGGTGGCGTCCAGGCTCACGCGCGCGAACGCGGCGGCGGCTTCGTCGGTCATCTGCTGCTGCACCGCGCGGCGCTCGGCGTTGATCTCGTTGAGCGCGTGGGCGATCTCGCGCGCCTGCGACTCGCTCTCGGTCAGCAGGCATTCGATGCCCAGGGCCATGTCTTCCAGGCGCCCGGCGGCGTTGAGCCGCGGCGCCAGCGCATAGCCGATGTCGGTGGCGGTGAGCCGGCCGGCATCGCGCTGCGCGACTTCGATCAGCGCGCGCAAACCGGCGCAGCCCTGGCCCGCGCGCAGGCGGCGCAGGCCGGCGGCGACCAGGGCGCGGTTGTTGGCGTCCAACGGCACCAGATCGGCCACGGTGCCTACCGCGACCAGATCCAGCAGGCTCTGCAGGTCCGGTCCCTGCCATTCGCAGCGGCCTTGCTCGCGACGGTGGCGGCGCAGCGCCAGCAGCACGTAGAACATCACGCCCACCCCGGCCAGCGCCTTGCTCGGGAAGGCGTCGCCGTCCAGGTTGGGATCGACGATGGCGTCCGCCGGCGGCAGGCGTTCGCCCGGCAGATGGTGATCGGTGACCAGCACGCGCCAGCCGCGCGCCTTGGCCGCGGCGATGCCGGCGTGACAGGCGATGCCGTGATCGACGGTGACCAGCAGTTCGGGCTGCAGCGCGGACAGCTCCTCCACCAGCGCCGGCGACAGGCCGTAGCCGTGGACGATGCGGTTGGGCACTGCATGCGAGACGCGGCGCGCGCCGAGCATGCGCAGGCCGCGCACGCCGACCGCGCAGGCGGTGGCGCCGTCGCAATCGAAGTCGCCGACCACCACGATGTGCTGGTCGCGCTCGATCGCCTCGTCCAGCAGGGCCACGGCCGCGTCCAGGCCGCCCATCGCGTCCGGCGGCAACAGCTGCGCCAGGCGCGGCTGCGCCTGCTCGATCGCGGTCGCGCCACGCGCGGCGTAGACCCGGCGCAGCAGCGGCGGCACGTGCTCGGGCCAGGCGCCGGGGTCGGCGATGGCGCGGCGGCGCAGGCGGGCGTTGGGCGTCATGGCTGCGGCGAACGCAGCGGCCGGCGCCAGAAGCGCCAGCCTTGGCCGCGCGCCAGCGCGTAGGCGCTGCCGTCGGCGAAATCCAGTTCGATGCGCGCGAGCTCGCCGGCGTCCAGCTGCGCGCACAGCGGCGCCAGCCAGTCGCGCTGCAAGGCGTCCAGATCGCGCGAGCGGCGCAGGTCGATCGCGGTGCTGCCCTCGCCCGCCGCCCAACGCGGCGGCAGGCCGGCGACGGCGGCGCCGGCCAGCGCCCCCAGCGCGGTCAGGGCTTCGTCGTCGCTGCAGATGCGCGCGTAGTCGCTGCGCACGTGGTCGGGCAGCACGCCCGCGCCCCAGAACCACAGCGAGTTCACCGGCGCCAGGCCAGCGGCGATGCGTTGGGCGTTGCGCGGGTGGTTGTGCAGCAGCACCTGGGCCTCGCTGAGCAGCGCGCGCCAGCGCCGGCCCTCGGCGCTGGCGTCGGCGGCGTCGGGCAGGTGCTCGAACAGGTCGGCGCCGAGCGCGGTCTCCGGCGAGTCGAACGCCGGCAGGCGCGCGCCGGCCGGCAGGCGCAGGTACCAGCGCGACGGCGCAGGCGCGTCGATGGGGAAACCGGCGTCGCCGAACAGCGGCTTGAGCGGACGCACGAATTCGGCGGCCTCGGCCGCATCCAGGTGCAAGGCCTGGCCGTAGGCGAGCAGGCGCGCGCCGTTGATATCCGGCCGCACATAGGCCGGATCGGCGCGCAGCCAGGCCGCGTGGGCGGCGTCGCCGGCGTCGCGCTGGCGCGTGGCCGCGGCCACCGGCCAGCCGCGCGGCAGCACGTCGAGCACGCGCGCGAGCGCGTCGCCGGTGCGCTGCGACCGGTCCGCGCGCGCGAGGCGGCGGCCCAGGTCTTCGCTCAGGCGCTGGCCGCCGTAGCGTTCGCGCTCGGGCAGCAGCAGGGTGACGTGGGGGGCGCCCATGCGCGGCGCGGGCCGGCTCAGCCGGCGTAGCTCACGCCGACGATTTCGTACTCGCGGGTGCCGCCCGGCGCCTCGATGACGACGCTGTCGCCCTCGTGCTTGCCGATCAGGGCGCGCGCCACCGGCGAGGAGATCGCGATCAGACCCTGTTTGATGTCCGCTTCCAGGTCGCCGACGATCTGGTAGGTGTGCTCTTCGTCGGTGTCCACGTCGGTCAGTTCGACGGTGGCGCCGAACACGATCTTGGAACCGGCGTTGAGCGTGGCCACGTCGATCAGCTGGGCGTGCGAGAGCTCGGACTCGAGCTGCTTGATCCGGCCTTCGATGAAACTCTGCTGTTCGCGCGCGGCGTGGTACTCGGCGTTTTCCTTCAGGTCGCCGTGGGCGCGGGCTTCGGCGATCGCATTGATCACGGCCGGCCGCTTGACCGACTTCAGCTCATCCAGTTCCGCGCGCAGGCGCTGCGCGCCCTTCACCGTGATCGGTGCTCTCATGACTGCTTCCTCATGCCGGCCCAGCCGGCGCCATCTTTGTCCAATCGGGATTGTGCCGCGAACGCGGCCGCTTGGCACCCCGTCCGGGGCGCCCCTGCCGCGGCGGCGGCTGGGCGGACGCGGGCCTGGGCCCGCGTCCGCAGCGGGACTCAAGCGCTGGCCTGGATCTGCGCGTGCAGCTCCTGCAGCGACCACACCGGGCCCTGGCCGCGGTAGTCCAGCGAGTTCACCAGCGCGCGCGCGCCCGACACGGTGGTCGAGTACGTCACTCGAGCCTGCAGCGCTTCGCGGCGGATCGAGAACGAGTCCGAGATCGCCTGGCGGCCTTCGGTGGTGTTGATGATGTAGACGATTTCGCCGTTCTTGATCAGGTCGACGATGTGCGGGCGGCCTTCGGTGACCTTGTTGATCACCTCGCAGGCCACGCCGTGCTCGGCCAGGAAGGCCTGGGTGCCGCGGGTGGCGACCAGGCCGTAGCCGCGGCGCAGCAGCTCCTGCGCCACCGGCAGCACGCGTTGCTTATCGGGGTCGCGCACCGACACGAACACCTTGCCCACCGGCGGCGCCTTGATGCCGCCGGCTTCCTGCGCGCGCGCCATGGCCGCGCCGAAGTTCTTGCCCACGCCCATCACCTCGCCGGTGGAGCGCATTTCCGGGCCCAGGATCGGGTCCACGCCCTGGAACTTGGCGAACGGGAAGATCGCTTCCTTGACCGAGTAGTAGTCCGGCACGATCTCCTCGATCGCGCCCTGCGAGGCCAGGGTCTGGCCGACCATGCAGCGCGCGGCGATCTTGGCCAGGGCCATGCCGGTGGCCTTGGACACGAACGGCACCGTACGCGAGGCGCGCGGGTTGACCTCGATCAGGTAGATGGTCTCGTTGCCGTCGGCGTCGGTCTGGATCGCGAACTGGGTGTTCATCAGGCCCACGACCTTGAGCGCCTTGGCCAGCGCCACCACCTGCTCGCGCAGCTTTTCCTGCGTGGCCGCCGACAGCGAGTACGGCGGCAGCGAGCAGGACGAATCGCCCGAGTGCACGCCGGCCTCTTCGATGTGCTCCATCACGCCGCCGATCAGCACCCGGCCTTCTCGGTCGGCGATCACGTCCACGTCCACTTCCACGGCGTTGTCGAGGAAACGGTCCAGCAGCACCGGCGAGTCGTTGGACACCTTGACCGCGTCGCGGATGTAGCGGGTCAGGTCGGCGTCGGAGTAGACGATCTCCATGGCGCGGCCGCCGAGCACGTAGCTCGGGCGCACCACCAGCGGGTAGCCGATCTGGCCGGCCAGTAGCAGGGCCTCGTCCGGATTGCGCGCGGTGCGGTTCAGCGGCTGGGCCAGGCCGAGCTCCTGCACCAGCTTCTGGAAGCGCTCGCGATCCTCGGCCAGGTCGATGCTGTCGGGCGTGGTGCCGATGATCGGCACGCCGTTGGCCTCCAGCGCGCGCGCCAGCTTCAGCGGGGTCTGGCCGCCGTACTGCACGATCACGCCCTTGGGCTTTTCCAGGTCGGCGATTTCCAGCACGTCTTCCAGGGTCAGCGGCTCGAAGTACAGCCGGTCGGAGGTGTCGTAGTCGGTGGACACGGTCTCCGGGTTGCAGTTGACCATGATGGTTTCGTAGCCGTCCTCGCGCAGGGCGAGCGCGGCGTGCACGCAGCAGTAGTCGAACTCGATGCCCTGGCCGATGCGGTTGGGGCCGCCGCCGAGCACGACGATCTTGTCGCGGTTGGTCGGCGCGGCTTCGCACTCGTCCTCGTAGGTCGAGTACATGTAGGCGGTGGTGGTGGCGAACTCGGCCGCGCAGCTGTCCACGCGCTTGTACACCGGGCGCACGCCGAAGGCGCGGCGCAGGGTGCGCACGGCGGTTTCGTCGGTGCCGGTGAGCTGGGCCAGGCGCGCGTCGGAGAAGCCCATACGCTTGAGCGCGCGCATGCGCGCCTTGTCCAGCGCGGCCAGGCCGCTGTCGGCCACCTCGCGCTCGGCCGCGATCAGTTCCTCGATCTGGTCCAGGAACCAGGGATCGACGAAGGACAGCGCGTGCACGTCTTCCACGCTCAGGCCGGCGCGGAAGGCGTCGCCGATGTAGAACATGCGCTCCGGGCCGGGCTCCTTGAGCTCGCGCTTGAGCCGGGCCACGTCGTCGGCGACGCTCAGGTCCAGACCGGTGGGGTCCAGGCCGACCTTGCCGGTCTCCAGGCCGCGCAGGGCCTTGTGCAGCGATTCCTGGAAGGTACGGCCCATGGCCATCACCTCGCCCACCGACTTCATCTGCGTGGTCAGGCGCGCGTCGGCCTGCGGGAACTTCTCGAAGGCGAAGCGCGGGATCTTGGTGACCACGTAGTCGATGGTCGGCTCGAACGAGGCCGGGGTGGCGCCGCCGGTGATCTCGTTGCGCAGCTCGTCCAGGGTGTAGCCCACCGCCAGCTTGGCCGCGATCTTGGCGATCGGGAAGCCGGTGGCCTTGGACGCCAGCGCCGAGGAGCGCGACACGCGCGGGTTCATCTCGATCACCACCACGCGGCCGTTCTGGGCGTTGATGCCGAACTGCACGTTGGAGCCGCCGGTGTCCACGCCGATCTTGCGCAGCACCGCGATCGAGGCGTCGCGCAGGCGCTGGTATTCCTTGTCGGTCAGGGTCTGCGCCGGGGCCACGGTGATCGAGTCGCCGGTGTGCACGCCCATGGCGTCGAAGTTCTCGATCGAGCAGACGATGATGCAGTTGTCCGCCTTGTCGCGAACCACCTCCATCTCGAACTCCTTCCAGCCCAGCACCGACTCCTCGACCAGGATCTCGTGCACGGGCGAGAGTTCCAGGCCGCGCTTGGCGATCTCCTCGAACTCTTCCTTGTTGTAGGCGATGCCGCCGCCGGTGCCGCCCAGGGTGAAGCTGGGGCGGATGATGGTCGGGTAGCCGACCTTGGTCTGGATCTCCAGGGCCTGCTCGAAGTTGCGCGCGACCTCGGCCTTGGGGCACTCCAGGCCGATCTCCTGCATGGCCACGCGGAACAGCTCGCGGTCTTCGGCCATGCGGATGGCCTCGCGCGAGGCGCCGATCAGCTCCACGCCGTACTTCTCGAGCACGCCGTTGTCGGCCAGGTCCAGCGCGCAGTTCAGCGCGGTCTGGCCGCCCATGGTCGGCAGCAGCGCGTCGGGCTTTTCCTTGGCGATGATCTTCTCGACCGTCTGCCAGTTGATCGGCTCGATGTACACGGCGTCGGCCATGTTCGGGTCGGTCATGATCGTGGCCGGGTTGCTGTTGACCAGCACCACGCGGTAGCCCTCGTCGCGCAGGGCCTTGCAGGCCTGGGCGCCGGAGTAGTCGAACTCGCAGGCCTGTCCGATCACGATCGGACCGGCGCCGATGATGAGGACGGTTTGGATGTCGGTACGCTTGGGCATTTAGCTCACTCGAAAATCGTGGAAGTCGAAACGTTGCAGGTGGTCATGGCGCCCAGCATCAGCTTGGTCACCAGGCGCGCGCCGATGCTCTTGCCGGCGTCGCTGTTCTGTTCGGCGCTCTTGCCCGGGTCGAAGGCGTCGCCGATGCCGACCAGCTCGCGCAGCGGCGCGTGCTTGGGCTCGCTGATGAATTCGACGAAGGACAGCATCTGGTCGGCCTTCATCTTCTTGATCACGTCGGCGGCCTCGACCTTCTGTCCGGTCTGGGCCTCGCTGACGCCGGCATTGATGAAGTCGCCGAACACGCTGGCCGCACCGCCTTCGAGCAGCTTGAGGTCGGCGCCGACGCGGCCGGGGTTGGCCTGGGCGTAGGCGGCGACCTCGGCGCGCTTGCTGCGCTGGTAGCCCTGCGAGGACAGCTCGCGGCGCAGGCAGCCCAGCTGGGCCGGGTCGACCTTGCGGGCCTTGCCCTGCAACGGCCAGGTGGGATCGGCGGCGGCGGCATCGTCGAGGATCTTGCCGAAGGGCAGCATCTGCACCAGCACGCCGGTCAGGCGCTCGACCTGGGCGTCGCCGGCGGCCTGCGCCGAGGCGGCCAGCGGCGCCAGCGCGATCAGGGCGACGGCGGCGGCGCGGATGCAGGCGATTCGAATCTGGGTCATTCCATGTCTCCGTTGGGGTCGCGTCGCAAGTCGTTGGTGGGCAAAGCGCACATCAGTACAGGCGGTCCTGCCAGTCCGAGGGCGGCAGCCAGGTGATGCGGTCGGGCTCGCTCGCATCGATCGCGCCCGCGCGCACGGCCTGCAGCACCGCGGCGTTCATCGCCGGCCAGTCGGCGGCAGCGGCGCCGATCTGCGCGCCGATGCGGTTGTTGTGCGCGTCCATCGCGCGGCCGCGGTTGCCTTCGCCGCCGCGTTCCATGACCTGGGTGACCAGGTCCACCAGCCGCGGCGAGGTCGTGTAGGCGACCACCGCGCTGGCCAGGCTGTGCCGGTAGGCGTCGGCCGGGCCGTTGCGCCCACCCGGCAGGTCCGCGGCGAAGAAGCGCGAGTACACCGCCACCAGCACGAACGCCGGATACACCGCGAGCAGCGCAGCAACGGCCAGCCACCGGCGCCAGCGGCGCTTGGGCTTGCCCGGCGCGGACGCGGCGGCCATCACCGCTCCAGCGACACGCCGCAGCGCTGCGCGACCTGGGCCACGAGCTGGTCGATCTCGGCCTCGTCGGGCGCGGTGTCGGGGAAATCGCGCTGCAGCACGGCCGCGGCCGGACTCTGCATGAACAGCATCACCTGCTGCAGCTCTTCGGCGTTCATGTCCTTGAAGAACTGCACGTCCGGCTGCGGGTTCTGGCCGCTGACCTGGCGGTCGATGCTGGCGTTGACCTGCTGACGCATGCCGGCGAAGAACTTGGCGCCGCCCTCGGTCTGGCCGAAGCGCGACCACGCGGCGATGGTCTCGCCGTCGCCGAACAGGGTGCGGAAGGAGTCGCGCATCTGCGCCTCGAACGGCGGCAGCACCTGGTCGCGGATGCAGCCGCGCTCCTGGCCGCTGAGGGTCTTGAACTCCTCGGCCTTGTCGATCTTGCCGGCGATCACGTTGCGGATCGCGGTGTCGAACCCCAGCAGCTGCTGGATGGTCCGCACCTCCGCGTCGGTGGGCACGGCGGCCGCGGCGGCGCCGGACAGCGCCACGCTCAGGGCCAGCGCGATGCGCGCCAGCGCCGTGCTCACGAGGCGCGCCCCGCGGCGGCCATGCTGGCCACGAAGCGATCGAACAGCGGCGCCACGTCGTGCGGGCCGGGGCTGGCTTCCGGATGGCCCTGGAAGCTGAAGGCCGGCGCGTCGGTCAGCTCGATGCCCTGATTGCTGCCGTCGAACAAGGAACGATGGATCACCCGCACGTTGGCCGGCAGGGTGGTCTCGTCGACCGCGAAGCCGTGGTTCTGCGAGGTGATCATGACCCGGCCGCTGTCCAGGTCCTGCACCGGATGGTTGGCGCCGTGGTGGCCGAACTTCATCTTCAGCGTCTTCGCGCCCGCGGCCAGGCCCAGCAGCTGGTGGCCCAGGCAGATGCCGAAGGTCGGGATCTTGCGCGCCAGGAACTGCTTGATCGCGGCGATCGCGTAGTCGCAGGGCTCCGGGTCGCCGGGGCCGTTGGACAGGAATACGCCGTCGGGGTTCAGCGCCAGCACGTCGGCGGCCGCGGTCTGCGCCGGCACCACGGTCACCTGGCAGCCGCGCTCGGCCAGCATGCGCAGGATGTTGCGCTTCACGCCGAAGTCGTAAGCCACCACGTGGAACTTGGGCTCGGCCCGGACGAAGGCGTTGGCATCCAGGTCCAGCTGGCCGTCGCGCCATTCGTAGCGCTCGCGGGTGCTCACGTCCTTGGCCAGGTCCATGCCCTTGAGGCCGGGGAACTTGCGCGCGGCTTCGATGGCGCGGGCCGCGTCGATGCCCTCGCCCGCCATCAGCGCGCCGTTCTGGGCGCCGCGGTCGCGCAGCAGCCGGGTCAGCTTGCGGGTGTCGATGTCGGCGATGGCGACCACGCCGCGCTCGGCCAGCCACTGCGGCAGCGCGGCCTGGCTGCGCCAGTTGCTGGGGCGCCGCGGCACGTCGCGCACGATCAGGCCCGAGGCCCAGACCTGGCCGGCCTCGTCGTCCTGGTCGGTGCAGCCGGTGTTACCCACGTGCGGATAGGTCAGCGTAACCAGCTGGCGCGCGTAGGACGGGTCGGTGAGGATTTCCTGGTAGCCGGTGATGGCGGTGTTGAATACGACTTCGCCGACGCTGAGGCCGGGCGCGCCTACGGAAACGCCCTCGAACACGGTGCCGTCTTCGAGAGCGAGGATTGCGGGTTGGGTCACGGGGGTCGCCTTGGCTGCCGGGGGTACTGACCCCTCCAGCGCACGCCGGCAAAACCGGCTTGCAGCAAAGCGCGGACGCGGTGCGGGACCGGTCCGGCGGAAGGGGTTCAGGCGAGCGGGAATTGTACCGGCGCCGGCCGGCGAACGCCAGCGAAACCGCGCCCGTGGCGTGTACCGGGCGTGGCGACTGTGGGCCGGGCTACGCCGGGAGCCGAGCGCGGCAGGCGGGCCCCTTCGCCGTCGTTCCGGCGCAAGCGGGAACCCATTTTGCTTTCGATTCGCAGGGCCGGGCCGAGGCTGGGGAGGCCAAGATCCAAACGGGTTCCGGCTTGCGCCGGAATGACGGGGCCTGGGGTTCCCGACCCTACAGATTCGGGAACATCAGCTCCGCCAGCCGGTAGCGCCCCGGCGCCTGCCGGGCCAGCTTCAGCGCCGCCTCCAGCGCGCCGCGGGCGAAGATGTCGCGGTTGGTGGCGCGGTGGATCAGCTCCAGGCGCTCGCCGGCGCTGGCGAACTGCACCAGGTGCTCGCCGACGATGTCGCCCGCGCGCAGGCTGGCGTAATGCGGCTCGCTGCCGCGGCCGATCGCCACCGCCTGGCCCAGGTGCAGGGCCGTGCCCGAGGGCGCGTCCAGCTTGCGGGTGTGGTGGGCCTCGATCAGGTCGCAGTCCCAGGCCGGCAGCGCGGCGGCGGCGCGGCGCACCAGTTCGGTCAGCACCGCCACGCCCAGGCTGTAATTGGCCGCCCAGACCACGGCGATGCCGGCCGAGGCCGCATCGATGGCCTGGTTCTGCGCCGAGGACAGGCCGGTGGTGCCGGAAACCAAGGCACAACCGCGCTGGACGCACAGCGCCAGCACCGGGTCGAAGCCTTCGGGCAGGCTGAAATCGATGGCCACGTCGAACTCGGGCACGCCGTTCAGCTCGCTGGCGGCGAACTGCGGCACGCCCTCGACCACGCGCTGCGCCGGCGATTTGCGCGCCACCGCGGCGGCCACGCTCAGATCGTCGCGTTCGGCGGCCAGGCGCAGCAGGGCCTGGCCCATGCGCCCGGAGGCGCCGTGGATCAGCAATCGCAGGGGGCTAGTCATGCGCGCAGGCTAACGGCTGGCGCGCGGTTTCGACAAGGCGCGCGATGAACTGCGTTATGGCGGGTAAGCGTCCTGCAGCGTGCGCTTGAACGACAGCCCGGCCGGCCCGACCAGATCGTCGGCACGCCAGCAGCCGGACGCACCGCTGAATTGCAAGGTCGCGCTACGCATCTGCGCCGGTTCGGAAGGAGCCAGCAGGAAGCGGTAGCTAACGCGCACCGCACGCTCGCCTATCGCCGTGTACTGCGGATCGCGGGCCTCGCCGTCTTGCGCGTCCAGCCAGGGGTCCGCGCCCAGGGCGCAGAGTTCGCCCTGCGCGGTGCAGTCGTATTCGCGCTGCAACAGGCGATACAACTCCGCCGTATACAGGTCGCGCGTGGGCGCCGGATCGTCGTTGAAGAATTCGTAGTGACGTTCGAACCAGGCCCGCGCCGCGGCCAGCGGCGTTGCGCCCAGGCAGGCTGCCTGCGCCGGCATGGCGCAGCACAGCAAGAGCCCCATCGCGATCGCCTTCATCCCTACCCTCCCCTCATTCCGCCGGCAACAGACGCCCGGGCTCCTGCCCGCGCTCGCGCATGCGCGCTTGCTCGCTGTCGCGCGACAGCGGCGGCCAGCGCAGGCCGCGCGCGACCAGCCGGTCGCGGATCGCCAGCAGCTTGCGCTGCGCAGGCGAGCCGTCCTGCTGGCGCACGATCTGGAACTGCAACTGACCGGCGAAGGACACGCCGTTGATGTTGACGAACTCCGGCTCGGCGCCACGCTCTAGCAGCCAGTCCACGGTGTCCAGGCGCTGATAGGTCAGCGCATGCATCAGCGCGGTATTGCCCAGGCGGTCGTGGCGGTTAATGCGCGCGCCGCGCTCCAGCAGCAGCGCGGCGAATTCCGTACCCTGCGCCTCCACCGCGTCGAACAGCAGCGGCCGGTCGCCGGGCGCCGCGTCCGCGTTCAAGCCGGCGTCGAGCAACGCGCGCAGGTACAGCGGGCTCTTGGCGCGCAGCGACACGCCGGCCGCGCTGCCCAGTTCGGGCACCGGCTGCAGCGGATCGGCGCCAGCGGCGACCAGCGCGCCCAGCACCTGCAGGCCGGTGGGCTGCTCGCCGAAGGCGTGCTGCAGGGCGAAGAACAACAGGGTCATGTCCTGCGCGCCGGGACGATTGAGCGTGGGGACGTCGAGCGCGGCCGCCAGGCGTCGCACCTCGTCCACGCGACCGCGCGCGATCGCCTGAGCCAGCGGCAGTTGCTCGCCGGCGAAGATGCGCTCGGCGGCCGGCACGCGCGCGCCGGCGACGTTGACGCCCAGCAGCGAGGCGCCCAGCGCGATCAGACCCAGCCAGCGACGCATGCCTTGCGCTCCTGCGGCCAGCGGCGGCCGTTCGCGCTCATTCATACCATCGCCAGGCCTGCAGCAGCGCGTCGGCGCGCGCGGCGTCGGCATCCAAAAACGCGGCCAATGCGTCGCGCACCTGGGCGCGCGCCTGCGGGCGCAAGGCGCCGTCTTCGTCCAGGGCGTCCTCGCCCAGCGCGGTGTAGGCGTCGGCGACCGTGGCGATCGCGCCCAAGGCGGTGGCCGCATCCCCGGCGATGAGCCGCGGGTTCCAGTCGCCGCCGGCCAGGTCGAAATAGACCCGGCCGCTGCGCAAGTCGTAAATGAAGGGGTGGCTGCCCTCGTGCGCGATCACCAGCCATTCGTCCTTCCAGCCGCGCAGGCGCTCGCCGCTGAGCCCGTGCCAGCGGTAGCCGGCCTGGCGCGACCACAGATGCTGCAGCGGCGGGATCGAGACCGGGTTGCCGCCGCAGGGCAAGTCCAGGCCGACGGGTCCGATATTGGCGTGATGCACGCCGCCCCACGGCCCGATCTGTCGATAGAAATCCAGCAAATCCGGCGGCAGCGCGAACTCGCCCTGCCAGTCCGAAGCCGGCTGTGCGCGCAGTTCGCCCCAGCGTTCCAGCAAGGGACGGATCCAGGCGTAGCCGCGGCTCACGCGTCGGCGATCTCGGCCACGCCCCAGCCCTGCGCGGCGGCGTAGCGCTGCAAAGTCTGCATCCACTGCGCGGCCGCCGCTCCGCCCGTCAGTTCCACGTGCAGGCGCGATTGCGGCAGGGCCGGATCCCAATCGCTGCCGCGCACCCGGCACACCGCGCCGTCGCGGCCGCCCTCCCAGTAGAAGTCGTAGGACTGGTTGGGACCGTGCCGCTCCTGGAAGCGGTAGCGGCCGATGCCCAGCGCGGCGTAGATGCGGCTGGCACCGGCCTGCAGGCTGCAGGCGTGGCGGCCCAGGGCCAGGCTCAGCTCAGCCACCGGCGCAGGCATGCGCGACCGGCAGCGGCGCGGCTCGCGGCCGGCTCACTGGTACACCACCTGCGCCTTCAGGTTCGGCAGCACCTTCTTGGCGAAGTCGCGGAACGCGCGGTTGTATTCGGGCGTGCAGGTCGGTCCCGGCGTGGCGTCCTCGATCACGCGGTTGGCTTCGAGCACGTTGCCCTTGAGCTGGTAGCGGGCGCTGTAGCGCAATCCGCCCGATTCCACCGCCAGATCCGAAGGCACGGCGATTACCTTCATTTCCGCTGGAAATTCGATCCGGTACACCTCTTCCGAGCGTCCGCCGGTGCAAGCGGTTTCCACCTCGGTGCCGACCTCGTCGTTGGCATCGGACACGAAGCCGATCACCGGCATGGGGTTCATGAAAGGCGACGCCAGCGGGATGGCGCCGGGCACCGGCAGCATCTGCGCGACTTCGAACTCGACGTCGTAGTTCTGGCGATCGATCAACGGCTTGGGATCGTCCTGGCGGAAGCGACCTTGCGCGACCAGACCCTGCCCCTGGAAGTAATTCTTGACCATATCGCGCGAATGCTCTTCGGTCATCTCGCGCAGCAAGGCGCGCATCGTGATGGCCGGAATACCGGAAACGTCCACCGCCACCTTGCCCTTCACCGAGCCGTCCGCGGCCACGGTCAGATGGGTGGTGATGCGCTGGCGGTTGCGGTCGCCGGGAAACACCGGCGCCTGCGCCTTGAGCTCCGGCCGGTCCAAGCGCAGTACCGGCTTGCCAGCGACACTGGGCGGCAGATAGCCGAACGGGATGCCCTTGGCGGTCGCGTCCAGATACAGATCCATCCCCGGCAGGTAATTGATCACGTGATTGACGCTGGACACCACCGGCAGGTCCGGCAGCTCGTAGACGCTGCCCGCGTTCACCAGCGCCTGGGTCGCCTCGACCCCCTTGGCGGCGAGCAGGGCCTGCAGCAAGGTCGCGTGGTCCTTGCAGTCGCCGATGCGGTTGTCCAGCACGAATTCCTGGTCGCGCGGCACCACCGCGCCCAACCCGATGCAGTTGCCCCCGTAATGGATGTTGGTCGATACCCATTCGTACAGTGCGCGCGCGATGTCGCGCTGGTCGGTCTTGCCGGCGGCGATCTCGTCGGCCAGCTTGCGCACGCGTTCGGTCGGCACGGCCTTGGGCAGCGCGCGCTGGCCGTAAGCGCGCACGATGTCGCCGTAGCTGGCGAAACTGGAATAAGCGAAGCCGGGGAACTGCTCGACCCGGCGCACGGAATAGTCGCGGCGCTTGTTCTTGACCGGCTTTAGGTTCTGGTAGCGCCATTCCAGCAGGCGGCGGTCGCCGCGGGTTTCGTCGCGCACCAGCTTCATCGCGCCCCAGGCGCGGTGCTGCGCCGCCATGGCCGCAGGCGCGTCTATGCGCACGCGCACGTCGCCCTGGTAGCTGTGCGCATCGAAACTGTCGAGCTCGGAGAAGTGACCGTCGAACAGCGGCTGTTTGCCGGTCAGGCGGTAGGACAACACCACCGTATCGCCCACGGCGACGTCGGGAAACACCAGGCTGGTAGTGGCCACGTCGGAGAACGCCGGCTGGCCGCCTTCGCGGCCGTCGTTGGTCTCGACCTGGTAGTTGGACTCGGGCACCGCGATGCGGCGGCCATCGGACTTGAGCGTATAGGCCTCCAGCACCTTCAATTCCTGGATGCTGGCGCTGTAGCTGATCGACTCGCGCTTGGCGTACTCGATGGCGCGCGGGTCCAGCACCTTGTAGGCCACTTCGCGCTGTTCGGTGTAGCGGCCGTCGGGCTGTACCGTGTAGTCGATGTAGCGCCGTTCGGTCCGTAGCGGCTGTTCCGGGGCCGCCTCGTCCTGGGCGTCGGCGGCGGGGCTTGCATCGGCGGGTTTGGCCGCGGCCTGGGCGGATGCCGGGGCCGTGGCGCCGGCCGCGGCCAGCGCAAGACAGATCGCGGCGCACAGCCGCAGCGTTGCCAGTTGCATCCCGTTCCCCTGTTCCGTGAGTACGCCGCGACGGCGATTGCGCACAGGTTCTACCACAAGCCGGTGCCGCCTTAGCAACCGGCCGGGCGCAAGCACAAAAAAGGAGCCATACGGCTCCCTTTTCGTTTCATGCCTTGCCGCAGCACCGCTTATGAGGTCATTCGGTCCCAAAAGCCCTTCACGCCGTCCAGGAAGGTCGACGAGCGCGGCGAATGGCGGCGCGCGCCCTCGCCGACGAAGGTGGCCTCGAACTTCTCCAGCAACTCGCGCTGCTCGTTGGTCAGATTGACCGGCGTTTCCACCACCGCGCGGCAGTACAGGTCGCCGGGCTTGCGGCTGCGCACCGACTGCACGCCCTTGTCGCGCAGGCGGAACAGCTTGCCGCTCTGGGTTTCGGCCGGAATGCGCAGCTCGACCTCGCCGCCCAGGGTGGGCACGCGGATGGTGTCGCCGAGCGCGGCCTGGGAGATGCGGATGGGCACGTCGCAGTGCAGGTCGTCGCCGTCGCGCTGGAAGATCTCGTGCTCGCGCACGCGCACTTCCACGTACAGGTCGCCCGGCGGCGAACCGGCCGGGCCGGCCTCGCCTTCGCCGGTCAGGCGGATGCGGTCGCCGTTGTCCACGCCGGCCGGAATCTTGACCTGCAGGGTCTTGGTGCGTTCGACCCGGCCCTGGCCGTGGCAGTCCTTGCACGGGTCGGCCACGGTCTGGCCGCGGCCGCCGCACTGCGGGCAGGCCTGCTGCATGGAGAAGATGCCGCGCTGGAAGCGCACCTGGCCGCGGCCGTTGCAGGTGGTGCAGGTTTCCAGCTTGCCGTCGGCCGAACCGGTGCCGTCGCAGGTCTCGCACTCGTCCAGGGTCGGGATTTCGATCTGCTTGTCCAGACCGCCGACCGCTTCCTCCAGCGACAGTTCCATCACGTAGCCGATGTCGGCGCCGCGGCGCGGAGCGCGCTGGGCGCCGCCTCCGCCGAAGATGTTGCCGAAAATGTCGCCGAAAATGTCGCCCATGTCGGCGTAGCCCGCGCCGGGACCGGCGCCGCCGCCCATGCCGTGCTCGAACGCGGCGTGGCCGTGCTGGTCGTAGGCGCGCCGGCGGTTGCCGTCGGACAGCACCTCGTAGGCTTCCTTGCACTCCTTGAACGATTCCTCGGCGGCCTTGTCGCCGGGGTTGCGGTCGGGGTGGTACTTCATCGCGCAGCGGCGGTAGGCCTTCTTCAGGTCTTCGTCGCTGGCGTTGCGTTGCACGCCCAGCACTTCGTAATAGTCGCGTTTGCTCATGGACGTGATCGGTGATTCTTGGTGGGTGGTTCGTAACGGCTAAAGCGGCGGTGCCGGCACTCGGAACTCCGACGACAGAAGGAGCGGGGCCCAAGCCCCGCTCCTTCCAATCCCGAATCCCTAATCCCGAATCACGGCCTTACTTCTTGTCGTCCTTGACCTCGGTGAACTCCGCGTCCACCACGTCTTCGGACTTGGCGCCGCCGGCCGCGCCCTCGTCGGCGCCCGGCTGCTGCGCCTGGGCCGCGGCGAACAGCGCCTGGGCGGCGTCCTCCAGGGCCTTGGACTTGGCCTCGATCTGGCCCTTGTCGTCGCCCTTCATCGCCGTTTCCAGCTCGGCGATGGCCGATTCGGCGCGGCCGATCGCCTCGCCCGGCAGCTTCTCGCCGTGCTCCTTGATCGTGCTGCGGGCCATGTGGATCAGGCCGTCGGCCTGGTTGCGCGCCTGCACCAGGTCATGGAACTTCTGGTCTTCCTCGCGGTTGGCTTCCGCGTCGGCGACCATCTTGGCGATCTCCTCCTCGGACAGGCCCGAACCGGCCTTGATCTCGACCTTCTGTTCCTTGCCGGTCTTCTTGTCCTTGGCCGACACGTGCAGGATGCCGTTGGCGTCGATGTCGAACGACACCTCCACCTGCGGCATGCCGCGCGGCGCCGGCTCGATGCCGGACAGGTCGAAGCGGGCCAGCGACTTGTTGTAGCGGGCCTGCTCGCGCTCGCCCTGCAGCACGTGCACGGTCACGGCCGACTGGTTGTCCTCGGCGGTGGAGAAGGTCTGCGAGGCCTTGGTCGGAATGGTGGTGTTCTTCTCGATGATCTTGGTGAACACGCCGCCCAGGGTTTCGATGCCCAGGCTCAGCGGGGTCACGTCCAGCAGCAGCACGTCCTTGACGTCGCCTTGCAGCACGCCGCCCTGGATCGCCGCGCCCACGGCCACGGCTTCGTCCGGGTTGACGTCCTTGCGCGGCTCCTTGCCGAAGAATTCGGCCACCGCTTGTCCAACCTTCGGCATGCGGGTCTGGCCGCCGACCAGGATCACCTCGCTGATGTCGCTGGCGCGCAGGCCGGCGTCGTTCAGAGCGATGCGGCAGGGCTCGATGGTCTTCTTGACCAGGTCCTCGACCAGCGATTCCAGCTTGGCCCGGGTCAGCTTGATGTTCAGGTGCTTCGGGCCCGAGGCGTCGGCGGTCACGTACGGCAGGTTGACCTCGGTCTGCTGCGCGCTGGACAGCTCGATCTTGGCGCGCTCGGCCGCGTCCTTCAGGCGCTGCAGCGCCAGCGGGTCCTTGCGCAGGTCGATGCCCTGGTCCTTGAGGAATTCCTCGACCAAGTAGTCGATCACGCGCTTGTCGAAGTCTTCGCCGCCCAGGAAGGTGTCGCCGTTGGTGGACAGCACCTCGACCTGCATTTCGCCGTCGACCGACGCGATCTCGATGATCGACACGTCGAAGGTGCCGCCGCCCAGGTCGTACACGGCCACCTTGCGGTCGCCGCCCTTCTTGTCCATGCCGTAGGCCAGCGCGGCCGCGGTGGGCTCGTTGATGATGCGCTTGACGTCCAGGCCGGCGATCTTGCCGGCGTCCTTGGTCGCCTGGCGCTGGCTGTCGTTGAAGTAGGCCGGCACGGTGATGACCGCCTCGGTGACGGTCTCGCCCAGGTAGGCCTCGGCGGTCTTCTTCATCTTGGCCAGCACTTCGGCCGAGATCTGCTGCGGCGCCATCTTCTTGCCGTCGGCGGTGGCCACCCAGGCGTCGCCGTTGTCGTGCTGGACGATGCCGTAGGGCACCAGGTCCAGGTCCTTCTGCACTTCGGCGTCGGTGAACTTGCGGCCGATCAGGCGCTTCACCGCGTAGAAGGTGTTCTTGGGGTTGGTGACGGCCTGGCGCTTGGCCGATGCGCCGACCAGGACTTCGCTGTCCTTGGTGAAGGCGACGATGGACGGCGTGGTGCGATCGCCTTCCGCGTTCTCGATGACCTTGACGTTGCCGCCTTCCATGATCGCCACGCACGAGTTGGTCGTGCCCAGGTCGATGCCGATGATCTTGCCCATGGTGTTGCTCCCTCGCTAATGCTTGTAGACGTTGGGGCGGGCTGCCGCACGGGCGCGCCGCCGATGTTCGCTATCTGGGGCCGGCGCAGGGCGGTTCAAGCGCCGCGGGCCCCTGCCCTAATGACCGCTTCAGGCGTCCTGGCTGACCACGACCAGGGCCGGGCGCAGCAGGCGCTCGTTGAGCAGCCAACCCTTCTGGTAGACCTGGACCACGTGGCCCGGCGCCACGCCCGGTGCCGGCACCATGCTCATGGCCTGGTGATGCTCGGGGTTGAAGGGCTGGCCGGCGGGATCCACCGCCACCAGACCGTTGTCGGCGGCCACCTTGAGCAGCTGGCGCAGGGTCAGCTCCATGCCTTCGCGCAGCGCGCCGGCATCGCCGCCGGCCGCTGCCAGGCCGGCTTCCAGGCTGTCGATCACCGGCAGCAGGTCGCCCAGCAGGCGCTCGTTGGCGAACTTGCGCGCCATGTCGATGTCGCGGGCCAGGCGCTTGCGCTGGTTGTCGAGTTCGGCGCGCTCGCGCAGCGCCTCGTCGCGCACCTTGGCCAGCTCGGCGCGCAGGCCGTCGGCCTCGTTGAGTTCGGCCGCGCTGTCGGGGCCGTCTAGGGGGGCGTCGGAATGGGGATCGTGCTGGTTCATGCTGGGTCCTGGGCGGTACGTCCGCGACCGGGCAGCTATTGGGGCCCCAACGCCCGCGTTCAAGGGCGCAGGGCCCGACAACGGCATTGATCTGCGCCGAACGTGCGGCAACGGCGGCGAGCGGCCGCGATCCGATACGTTTTTGGGACGATGGGTGCCAGTACCACCGAAATGGCGCGCCCGTAGCCACTATCGCCCCGCCTTGGGGTAGGAGCGGCGTAAGCCGCGACCGCGACCCAACGGCCTGCAGCGCAAGACACCGCTCTGGGCGAAACCCCGGTTGCGGATCCTCTGCGCGCCACCGGTCGCGGCTCACGCCGCTCCTACCCCAAAGCCAACAAGCACTCAGCCATCGGCCTTGAACGCATCCCCCAGCGCATCCGCCGCCGCCTGCACCACCGGAATCACCCGGTCGTAAGCCATGCGGGTGGGGCCGATCACGCCCAGCACGCCCAGCACGCGGCCGCCGGCGGTGTACGGTGCGGTCACCAGCGACACCCCTTCCAGCGGCGCCAGCCCGGTTTCCTCGCCGATGAAGATGCGCACGCCCGGCGCATGCACGGTGCGCTCGAGCAACTGCAGGATCTCGCGCTTGCGGGCGAAGGCCTCGAACAGTTCGCGCAGGCGCTCCAGGTCCGACAGCTCCTGCACGCCCATCAGCCGGGTCTGCCCGGCCAGCACCATGTCGTCGTCCGGCTCCGGCGCCAGCGCCTGCTCGGCCAGCTCCACCGATTGCGCCAGCAATGCGGCCATCTCCGACTGCGCGCTGCGCAGCTCGTGCAGCAAGGTGGCGCGGATTTCCGCCACCGGCCGGCCGGCGAAATGGGTGTTCAAGTAATTGGCCACCCGCTCCAGCTCGCTCGCCTCGAACGGCCGCCGGGTCTGCAGGATGCGGTTCTGCACGTCGCTGTCGGCCAGCACCAGGATCGCCAGCACCCGCTGCGCGTCCAGGGCGACGAAGTCGATGCGCCGGAACGCGAACTGCTCGCGCTTGGGCACGCTGACCACGCCGACGAAATGGGTCATCGCCGACAGCAGCTCCGAGGCGCTGCCCAGCAGGGCCTGGGTGCCGGTGCCGGCCGGCAGCTCGCTGCGCAGCCGCGCCAGTTCGCCGTCCGGCAGCGGCCGCACCTGCAGCAGCGAGTCCACGAACAGCCGGTAGCCCTGGGCGGTGGGCACGCGCCCGGCCGAGGTGTGCGGCGCGCTGAGCAGGCCGGCGTCTTCCAGGTCGGACAGGATGTTGCGGATCGTCGCCGGGCTCACGTCCAGGCCGGCATGGCGCGCCAGCGTCTGCGAACCCACCGGCTCGCCGCTGTGGATGTAGCGCCCGATCAGCGTGCGCAGCAGCTGCCGCGCGCGCGGGTCCAGGCTCAGGTCGGAAGGGCGGCGGCTCATCGTGCTGCCGATATAAGCACGCCCGGCGGCGCACGCAAGCGGGTTCGGGCCCGCGGCGGCGGCAGGTAGGAATTTTCCGTCTCAGCCACGGAGACGAATCCGACCCAGATTGGCGCCCTGCGCCGCTAGCCCGGTCTTGCGCGACCCGGCACAATCGCGGCTCCACAACGCCATCGCCGCATGCTCACCCACCTGTCCCTCAAGCATTTCGTCGTGGTCAGCGCCGCCGAACTCAGCTTCGGCCCCGGCCTGACCGTGATTTCGGGCGAAACCGGCGCCGGCAAGTCGCTGCTGGTCGACGCCCTGGGCCTGATCTCCGGCCTGCGCGCCGACAGCGGCGTGGTCCGCCACGGCGCCGACCGCGCCGAGCTGGTGGCCGAGTTCTCGCTGCAGCACTCCGCCGCCGCGGCCGCCTGGCTGCGCGACAACGAGCTGGACGAGGACGAGGCCTGCCAGGTGCGCCGGGTGATCCGCGCCGACGGCGGCTCGCGCGCCTGGATCAACGGCCGCCCCGCCACCCTGGGCCAGCTCGCCGACCTGGCCTCGCGCCTGGTCGAGATCCACGGCCAGCACGAACACCAGGCGCTGCTGGCCAAGGGCAGCCAGCTCGCCCTGCTCGACGCCTACGCCCGCAACGACGGCGCCCGTGCCGCGGTCGACACCGCCGCGCGCGGCTGGACCGCGCTGCTGCGCGAGCGCGAGGCGCTGATCGCCAAGGGCGACGTGTCCGAGCGCATCGGCTGGCTGGAGCACCAGTACCACGAGCTGGAGCGCGAAACCCTGGAGCCCGAGGCGATCGCGCGCCTGCTCGCCGACCACAAGCGCCACGCCCACGCCGCCGGCCTGATCGCCGCCTGCGACGCCGCCTTCGCCCGCCTCGGCGGCGAGGACGGCCCTTCGCTGTCGCGCGCCCTGCAGCAGGTGCGCGGCGAGCTGCAGCGCGTGGCCGAGCACGAGGCGCGGCTGACCGACGTCGACGCCATGCTCGACGCCGCCGCCATTCAGATCGACGAGGCCCTGGCCTTGCTGGGCCGCGTGCGCGACGACCTGGACCTGGACCCCTCCGCCTTCGACACCCTGGAACAGCGCCTGGGCCGCC
Organism: Lysobacter silvisoli; assembly: GCF_003382365.1. Taxonomy (NCBI): domain Bacteria; kingdom Pseudomonadati; phylum Pseudomonadota; class Gammaproteobacteria; order Lysobacterales; family Lysobacteraceae; genus Lysobacter; species Lysobacter silvisoli. Next base: position 1,340,285 of record NZ_QTSU01000001.1, read on the forward strand.
TGCACGAGCTCGCGCGCAAGCACCGCGTCGCCCCCGAGCAGTTGGCCGCGCACCGCGACGGCCTGGCCGCCGAACTGGAACTGCTGCGCGGCGCCGGCGAACGCCTGGCCCGCCTGGACGGCGAGATCGCCGCCGCCGCCCAGGCCTGGCGCCGCGCCGCCGACGCCCTCACCGGCTCGCGCCGCGAGGCCGCCACCGCACTGTCGGCCGCCACCACCGCCCTGATCGCCGAACTGGGCATGGGCGGCGGCCGCTTCGATATCGCCCTGGAACCCATAGGCGAGGACCGTCCCGACCCGCAGGGCGCCGAACGGGTGGAATTCCTGGTCGCCGCCAACCCCGGCCAGCCGCCGCGCGCGCTGCGCAAGGTCGCCTCCGGCGGCGAACTCTCGCGCGTGTCGCTGGCCATCGAGGTCGCGGCCCTGGGCCTGGACGCGGTGCCCAGCATGGTCTTCGACGAGGTCGACTCCGGCATCGGCGGCGCCGTGGCCGAAATCGTCGGCCAGAAACTGCGCGCCCTGGGCGCCAGCCGCCAAGTCCTGTGCGTGACCCACCTGCCGCAGGTCGCGGCGCAGGGGCATGCGCATTACCGGGTCAGCAAGTCGGCCAGCGACGGGGTCACCCAGAGCCTGGTCCAGCGCCTGGACCCCAAGCAGCGCGAGGAAGAGCTGGCGCGCATGCTGGGCGGCGTGGAACTGACCAAGGAAGTGCGCGCCGCGGCCAAGCGCCTGCTGGCCGACGTCGACTGACGGCCGCTTCAGCCTTGGGGTAGGAGCGGCGTAAGCCGCGACCACGGATCCCGCTCACGACGAAAACTGCGCCTACCCCTGTAGGAGCTGCGCAAGCTGCGACCGCGAATCCGCAGCTACGCCGCAACCCTCGTTTCTCTGCTTCCGCCTTTGCTTGTCTTCCCCCTTTGAAAAAAAGGGGGATTGAGGGGGATTTGCTTTGGCTGTTGCTCTTGCTTAGAAGCAACAGCAACGGCTTCCGTCCGCAAGCGGCCGGGTCACTTTCTTTTGATAAGCGTCAAAAGAAAGTAACCAAAGAAAAACGCTTCGCCAGAGCTCCCGTGCGAGATCGGAGTTTGCGCCGGGATTTTTCGATGGCACATCCTGTGCCAGCGAAAAACGGCGCACCTCCTGTGCGCGCCGCCCTCCGGGTCTTCTGTTGGGGCTGCGAGTTCGGCGCCCGAGCGAGGATCAAGAGCATTCGCGCTTTGCGCTCACCCCCTCACCCTAGCCCTCTCCCGCAAGCGGGAGAGGGGATGCATCCGACGCCGCTGCTCTTAGCCCCTCTCCCGCGTGCGGGAGAGGGGTTGGGGTGAGGGCACACGAGGTCACCGTCTCGCGCCGAACCCGCCAGCCAAGCGGCGCCCCCAAAGAAAACAAAAACGCCGCTGACATCAGCGGCGTCCAGATATCCGGGTGCGGGTGCGGGCGGCAGCATCGCCGCCCCGCCCTCAGCGCTTCTTGCGCACGTACAGCACCAGCGAATGCTCCTCGATCTCGTAGCCGTGCTTGGCCGCGATCTTGCGCTGCAATTCCTCGATCTCCACGCTCTCGAACTCGGTGATCTTGCCGGTCTCGATGTCCACCATGTGGTCGTGGTGATGGCCGCGGTCCAGCTCGTACACCGACTGCCCGGCCTCGAAGTTGTGCTTGAGCACCAGGCCGGCCGACTCGAACTGGGTCAGCACGCGGTAGACCGTGGCCAGGCCGATGTCCTCGCCCTTTTCCAGCAGCATCCGGTAGATGTCTTCGGCCGTCATGTGGCGCGGCTTGGACTGCTCCAGCAGCTCCAGGATCCGCATGCGCGGATGGGTGACCTTGAGCCCGGCGTTGCGCAGATCCTGCGATTCCATCTGGATGTCCCTCGTTGCGTGCTGGGGCGTCCGGCCGCGCCGCGTGCTGCGGTGCGGGCCGGAACGGCGGATGAACGCGCGGCCGTGCGCGCCGGCCCGCCCATTGTCGGTTCGGGCTTCAGTGTATCATCGGCCCCTTACCGCTCCGCTCCCTGCCCGTCGCAGACATAGGTCCCCGCACACGATGCGCAAGCTCCTGCTCGTACTCTCGATTGCCCTGATCACCTCCGGCTGCGGCATCCTCTACAAGCAGCCGATCTACCAGGGCAACCTGCTGGAAAAGACCGCCGTCGACCAGCTGCAGACCGGCATGAGCAAGCAGCAGGTGCAGTTGCTGCTGGGCAGCCCCTCGATCGAAGACCCGTTCCACCACAACCGCTGGGACTACACCGCCACCCAGCGCACCGGCCGCCTGGGCCGCACCGACATGAAGAACCTGGTGCTGTTCTTCGAAAACGACAGCCTGGTCCGCTGGGAGGGCGACTACTTCCCCGAGCAGGACGAGCAGATCGCCAAGGCCGCGCCCAAGCAGTTCGGCCGCAATCTGGCCAAGGAAAAGGACAAGAAGCGCCGCCGCTGAGGCGCGCCGGGGCCGCGGCCCCGTCCGAACGAGACGACGCCGGCGCCCGACGCCGGCGTTTTCGTTTGCGCGGCCTGGGTCGGGGCGGCTAGCGTGCCCTGCCCCGCCATCAGCCCCTGCGGCTGCCGTCCGCGTCGGCCTTGGCCTGCGCGCGCCGGCGCCGCGCATCCTTGGGGTCGGCCAGCAGCGGCCGCAGCAGCTCGACGCGGTCGCCGTCGCGCAGCGCCGTCTCCGCCGTGGCGCGCACGCCGTGCAGGGCGTAGGCCACCGTCTCTTCATCCTGCGCCCAGCCGGCCGCGGCCAGCGCCTGGGCCAGGGTCGCCCCCTCGGGCAGGTCCAACTGGCGCGATTCGTAGCGCCGCGGCCAAGCCCGGACCAGCTCGATCTTCACGCCTCGTCACCGCGATCGGCCACGCGTACGAAATCGTCGACCATGCGGTCGGCCAGGCTCTGGAAGCCCAGCGCCATGGCCGGGCCCAGCAGCTTCACCGCCGGCTCGAATTCCAGGGTCAGGGTGACCTTGCAGGCCGACTCGTCCAGGGCGTGGAACTCCCAGCGCCCGCCGAGCTGGCGGAACGGACCGTCGACCAGCTTCAGGTCGATGTGGTGCGGCCGCGCCAGGGTGTTGCGGGTAGTGAACCAGGTGCGCAGCGCGCCGAGGCCCAGGTCCAGCCGCGCGACCATGTGCGATTCGCTGGATTCCAGCACCTGCGCGTTGTCGCACCAATCGAAGCGGCGCGGGTATGCGGCGACGTCGTTGACCAGCGCGAACATGCGCGCGGCGGAGTGCTCGACCAGGGCGGAACGTCGGATCGTGGTCATCGGTACGGGCGGCGAACGTGGGCGGGAAGGACGGCGGAGGCGGCGGAACGGGGACCGCGGCAGGGTTCCCTATGCCCGCCCCGCCGCTTCTGTGACAATGGCGCGATGGCTAAGAATGCAAACAACAAGGCCGGCAAGGATAAAGGAAAGGGCGGCGCCGGCGGCACCATCGCGCTGAACAAGCGCTCGCGCCACGACTACCACCTGGAGCAGCGCTACGAGGCCGGCCTGGCCCTGCAGGGCTGGGAGCTCAAGGCGATCCGCGCCGGCCGCGCCAACATCGGCGACGCCTACGCGATGATCCGCGACGGCGAGATGTACCTGTACGGCTCGCAGATCACCCCGCTGATCTCCGCCTCCACCCATGTCGTGGCCGAAGAACGCCGCAGCCGCAAGCTGCTCCTGCACCGGCGCGAAATCGACAACCTGATCGGTCGCGTCCAGCGCGACGGCTACACCGTGGTGCTGACCGCGCTGTACTGGAAGGGCAACAAGGTCAAGGCCGAAATCGCCCTGGCCAAGGGCAAGCAGGCCCACGACAAGCGCGAAGCCAGCAAGGAACGCGATTGGGCGCGCGAGAAGCAGCGGGTGATGCGGCGGCACAATCGGGACGCTTGAGGCTAGGGACATGCCCTGGCATCGGCGCCTTGCCGGAATTCGAAGCATGGCGAACGCCGCGATTTGCTGTTGCGCGCGCCCTCACCCCAACCCCTCTCCCGCAAGCGGGAGAGGGGCTAAAGCAAAGCGGCGTCGGATGTGTCCCCTCTCCCGCTTGCGGGAGAGGGCTAGGGTGAGGGGGTGAGCGCAGCGAATGCACTTGATCCTAGCTCGGGCACCGAACTCGCCACACCAATAAAAGACCCGGAGGGCGGCGCACAGGAGGTGCGCCGTTTTTCGCTGGCACAGGATGTGCCATCGAAAAATCCCCGCGCCCGCTCCGCTCTCGCACGGGAGCTCTGGGGAAGCGTTTTTCTTTGGTTACTTTCTTTTGACGCTTATCAAAATAAAGTGACCCGGCCGCTTGCGGACGGAAGCTGTTGCCATTGCTTCGACCAGCACACCCAAACACCTTCGCGAGCTCGGAGCTGATCGCGGCTCACGCCGCTCCTACAGAAGGCGCAGATCCCACAGAGATCGGAGCGTTCGTCGTAATCGCGGGGTCGCGGTCGCAGCTCACGCAGCTCCTACCCCAAAGCTGGGAGCAGGCAGCGCCAGGCCTCCGCGAGTTCGGAGCTGGTCGCGGCTCACGCCGCTCCTACCCCAAGGCGCCAGAGCAGACCCACGCCGACCGAGGGCTTGATCGCGACTGTGGATTCGCGGTCGCAGCTTGCGCAGCTCCTACAGGGGCAATCGCAGCATTCGCCGTGGTTGCGGATTTGCGGTTGTGGCTCACGCCGCTCCTACCCGGCGGTGGAGCGACGCGCTCATTCGCCCGGCAAGGTGAAAGTAAACGTAGCCCCCTTCCCTTCCACGCCTTCGGCGCGGATCGCGCCGCCGTGGCGTTCGACGATGCGCTTGACCGAAGCCAGGCCGATGCCGTGTCCGGGGAAATCCTCGTCGGTGTGCAGGCGCTGGAACGGCCGGAACAGCTTGCCCACGTATTCCTGGGCGAAACCGGCGCCGTTGTCGCGCACGTAGTACTCCGGCAGCCCCTGTGCATTGGCGTGCACGCCGAACTCGATGCGCGCCCGCGCGTTGCCGCGGGTGAACTTCCAGGCATTGCCCAACAGGTTCGACAGCAGGTTGCGCAACAGCGCCGCGTCGCCCACCACCGACAGCGCCGGCGCGATCGTCACCTCGACGTTGCGCTGCGGGTCGCCCGCGCGCAGTTCCTCGACGATCTCGCCGGCCAGCTTGGCCAGGTCCACGCGCTCCAGGCGCAGCTCGCTGCGGGTCAGGCGCGACATGTGCAGCAGCGCGTCGATGAGCTCGCCCATGCGCCCGGCCGCCTTGCGCACCCGGCCCAGGTAGCCGCGGCCGGCCTCGTCCAGCTGCGGCGCGTGCTTCTCCACCAGAATGCGGCTGAAACCCTCGATCGCGCGCAGGGGCGCGCGCAGGTCGTGCGAGACGCTGTAGGCGAACGCCTCCAGCTCCTGGTTGGCCTGGCTGAGCTCGCGCGTGCGCAGGGCCACGCGCGCCTCCAGGGTGCGGTTGAGCGCGTGCACGCGCGCTTCCGCGCGCAGGCGCTCGGTCACGTCCTCGACCTGGACCAGGCCGCTGATGTCCTGGCCCACGTTGCCCGGCACCGGCGCATAGGTCAGCTGCACCTGCCGCACCAGCCCGTCCTCGCGGTGCAGGCGCCGGGTGGCGCGGTGCACGCCGTCGGTGTCGGTGCGGCCGTGGGCGTGGCCGGCCAGTTCGGCGTCGTCGGTCTCGAACAGCGCGTCGAAGCGCGTGCCCAGCAACGACTCCTCGCTATTGCCGACGATCGCCACCAGCGCCGGATTGGCCTCGACGATGCGGCCCTCGCTGTCCAGCAGCGCCTTGCCGATCGCCGAGTAGCGCATCGCGCTGCGGAAACGGGTTTCGCTGCGGCGGTAATCCTCGGTCATGCGCACCGCGATCTTGCGCGCGCGGTCCTCGGTGCGGGCCAGGGTCAGCGCCACCGCGTACAGCAGCAGCGAGGCGAACAGGCCCAGCGCCAGCATGTTCTGCAGGCTGGCCAGGCGCGGCGCCGCGCGCGCCTGCGCCGGCGATTCGAAATCGATGCGCCAGTTGCGCCCGTACGCGTCCAGGGTGGTGCTGAGCTTGAACGCCGGCGCATTGCGGTCGGTCTCGGCCTCGCCGCGACCGTTGACGCTGGCGTAGAGCAGCCGCGGATAGCCGTCGGTCACGTCGTAGACGCGAAAACGCTCTTCGCTGAAAGCAGTGCCCATCGAGGCTTCGACGAAGCGCTTCATCCGGAACGGCACGTACACCCAGCCCTGCATCGAGGTGCGGCGCGCGTCCACCGACTGCGGCCGGTCGCCGCCGCGGTACACCGGCAGGTACAGCAGCAACCCCAGGCTTTCGTTGGCGTCGTCCTGGATCAGCCGCACCGGGCCGCTGAGCCGCGCCTGGCCCGATTCCAGCGCCGCCAGCATGGCCGCCGCGCGCGTGGGCTCGGAATACATGTCGTAGCCGATCGCCGCGGCATTGGCCGGTGTGCGCGGCTCCAGGTACAGGATGGGCCCGTAGTCGCGACGGATACCGCGAGGGCGCACTTCCAGCAGACCGTAGCCGGCCTCGCGCCATTCGGTCTGCAATTCGGGCAGGCGCGAGCTGCGCACGTAGCCGCCGAAGCCCAGGCCGATCATGGCCGGGAAGCGCCGCGGCAGGTTCATGCCGTCGACGTAGGCCTGCCACTGCTGCGGCGTGGGCCGCGCGACCGAGCCGAACAGCGACACGCCACCGCGCGCGACCAGTTCGTAATAGATCATGCGCTGGCGCAGCAGGTCGGTCATGACCGCGGTCTGGGCCACGAACTCGGACTCGGCCGAACGCAGTTCGCGCTCGCGCGCCACCCGCCAGGTCACGAACACCAGGATCAGCGCGCCGATCAGCACCAGCAGGGCCAGCAGATAGCCGCGGCGCGGCGCCAGGGCGGTCAGGTCGGCGGGTTCCCCCGAAGGTGCGGCACTCATGCGGCGAGCATACAAGCCGCGACCGTGATGCGGCAGTTGACGCGGCTCAGCGCGAGGCGCCGGTATCGCGCCGCAGCGCCTCCAGCATCAAGGCGTTGACGCAGTCCAGGCGCTCGCCGGCCAGGCGCCGGCATTGCCGCGCCCAGCGCCGCTGTTCGATGGCGCTGTGGCCGGCGAGCTCCAGCGACTGCGCGTAGGTATCGATCTCACGCGCCAGGCCCAGCAAGGCCAGGCCGCTGCGCCCGATGCGCCGAGCGGGATCGCGGCGCTGCCGGCGCATCCACAGCGCCAGGGCCAAGGCCGCGGCGGCCACCAGCACCGCCAGGCCGGCGGCCACCGCCGCGGCCAGCGGCGGCAGCGCACCGCCCTCGCCTGCCGCCTGCACCACGCCCCAGATGGCGCGATCATCGGCGGCGAACAACCGCAACCAGCGGTTCATCGGCGCCGCCTGGCCGGGGCCGGCAGCGCCATCAGTTCGGCCGGCTCCAGGCGTCCTCCGCAGGCCTCGGCCATGCGCAAGGCTCGGTTGCGCGTTGAAACGAAGCCTTTTATGCGCATCTGACGCAGCATTTCTGTGGAGATACCCGCGGCCCGGGCCGCAGCGCTCACCGTCGCGAAGCAGGCGATGTAGCGCAGTATCGGGTTTTGGCCGGAGTTTTCGCGCAAGGCCGGGGTCTGCAACAACCCGGGGCGCGCTCCGGCGGCGATGTCCCTATCGTCGTCCATGGCGAAAATATTGCCACTACAAGTTGCTAAATACAACACCTAAAAGTTGTGATTACAGTCCACAAGATGCGCAACAATGAGTTGCGCTATCCCGCGCGGGATCGAATGGACACTCCGGTGAAGGACGACCGCAATAGCCTGGCAGGACGCACGGGCGGTATCGCATGAGCCACGCCCCACACGACGAATTCGCCCGCCGCCTGCACCAGGCGCTGGACTTCTCCGGTTTCGCCAAGGGCCGCGCCCGCACCGGCGCCCTGGCCTCGTATTACGGCGTGAGCCGCGAGACCGCGCGCAAATGGCTGATCGGCCTGGCCCTGCCCGAACTGGAGCGCATGCTGTCGATCTCGGTGCAGCAGCACGTGAGCTTCGAATGGCTGGCCACCGGCCGCGGCACCATCGAGGGCAAGTCGCTGTCGGTGCGCGACCAGACCACCAAGTACTCCGACCCGGACGAACTGCGGCTGATGGGCCTGATGCGCAAGCTCTCGCGCAAGAAGCGCCGCGCGCTGATCGAATTGCTCGACGGTCATTGATGCGGCCCCCTCGCGGCAGCGCGCGGCGCGGCCGTTAGCCCTTGATACCCGCGATGCGTCGCACCGGTTGAGACCGGTTGGGCGCATCGCCGCCGCTGCGGCGCGATCGCGTCGCAGGCCGGTGGCATGCTGCGCGCCTGAGCGGCCGATCGTGGCGCCGCAGAGAAAGCGAATGGGATCCAAGCTGTGCGCCTGGGCGTTGCTGGCCTGCCTGTCGTGGCTGCCCGGCGCCGCTGCCGCCGACGATGGCGCGCTGTCGCGCGCGCTGACCCGGCAAATGGAGCTCAACCGCCAGCGCTACGGCGTGGCCGGCCAGGCGGTACTGGTCGCGCATAACGGCCGGGTGCTGTTCCGCGGCAGCGACGGCCTGGCCGATCGGCAGCGCGGCGAGCGCGCCACGCCCGAGCATGTGTTCGCCTCGTTTTCGCTGAGCAAGCTGTTCGTCAGCACCTTGCTCATGCAACTGGTCGAGCAAGGCGCCGTGCGTCTGGAGGCGCCGATCCAGACCTACTTGCCCGAACTGCCCCAGCGCTGGCGCCCGATCCCGGTGCGCGACTTCCTGGATCACAGCTCCGGCGTGCCGGAGTACTTCGCGCGCGATCCGCGCACCGGGATGCCGGCGCTGCCGTTTCCCAAGGACCTGCCGTCGGCGTTCGCCGCCTTGGCCGACACGCCGCTGCAGTTCGCACCCGGCAACGACACGCGGTATACGCAGACCAATTACCTGGTGCTGACCGCGCTGCTGGAACGCCACTACGGCCAGCCCTATCCGCAGATCGCGGACGCACGCATCCTGCGCCCGCTCAAGCTGCGCCACACCTGGCTGGGCCCGGACCGTTTGCCTGAGCAAGGCGTGGCCGCGAACTATGCCGGCAAGGACGGAGGCCTGCAGCCCGAGACGGACGCGCCCTGGCCCAGCTACGCCTACGGCCACGCGGCGCTCTACACCGACATCGACGACCTGGGCCGTTTCCTGCAGGCGATGAGCGCGGGCGAACTGGTCGGCAAGGCCACCCTGCAACGGCTGTGGCAGCCGCGCACGCTGGGCGACGGCCGCCGCGGCGGCTTCGCCGGCGGCTGGGAATACGGCGAAAGCGGCCGCTACCGCGAACTGGGACACGATGGCGGCACCCGCGTGCGCGCGCGCATCGCCTACACCGGCTCGCTGGACGGCGACGTCTATCTGTTCGTCTACCTGAGCAACGGCAGCGCCCGCAAAGTGTGGTCGCGCGTGCTGCTGGACAGCGCGATGGCCGCGGTCGCGCCGGACGCGTTTCCGCGCGAGGCGCTGGGTGAGGCCCTGATCGGCTACGCCTTGCGGGCGCCAGTGCGAGGCGATGCCCAGGCGTTCGCGCAGTTGCTTCGTGCCGACAGCCCGCTGAGCGCCGCCGACCTGGAACGCAGCGTCAACGCCAGCGGCTACAGCATCCGCGAGAACCTGGGCCCGGACCCCGCGCTGCGCGTGTTCGAGCTCAACACCCAGCTCTTCCCGGATTCGGCCAATGCCTGGGACAGCCTGGCCGAGACCTATGCGGCCAAGGGCGACGCCGCCCAGGCTAAGGCCGCGTACGCGAAAGCGCGGCAGCGGTCGGAACGCGCGAAACCCGGCCACTAGCGCCGCGCGGGCGCCATGCTCATCCCGCCGATAGCAGACGCAACGCCAGCCACACCGGCACGCCCAGGTAGAACGTCACCCGGCCCAGCCATTCCAGCGCATCGCGCAAGGCGCCCGCCTGCGAGTAGCGCAGCGCTACCGCCGGCACGACGATGGTCTCGATCGCGATCCGCAGCGCGGCGGCGAACAGCATCAGGCCCAGCGACCACGAGGCCCACCAGATCAGCGCCGCCGTGAGGTAGGCGCCCAAGCCATAGCTGTAGTACTCGCCCAAGGGCCCGCCGAAGGCGATGACCTGGTGCAGACGGAACGCGACCAGCGCCGGCAGCAGCGGGAACAGCAGGAACTTCAGCAGCGGATGATCGAGCCGGCGCCGGCGCGCGTCCGCACGCGCCTGCGCCCATTCGGCCCAGGCGGCGGCGAAGCGCCCTTCCCAGCGCAGCGAGGCACCGGCGGCAGCGAGCAGGCGCTGCAACGAATACGGCCGGCGCAAGGCCAGTCCGCGCGTCCACAACGGCCCTTCTGCCAGGCGCAGGTCCGCGCCGGCCTGCGGCAGCGGCAGGCGCCAGGGCCGCAAGGCGGCCAGCGAGGCCAGCGGCAGTTCGATCCGCTGCCGGCGTTGCTCCAGCACCAGTGTCGCGCCTTCGATGCGCGCCTGCGCCGCGTGCGCGCGCAGGATCGCCCATGCCGCCGCCAGCGGCACCAGTACCGCAATGGCATACCACGCGAGTTGCTTCAGCGACTGCACCTGCACGCCGCTGCGCCACAGCATGTCCCAGGCCAGCCACAGCAGACCCGCGCCGGCGCACAGCCGCAGCGCGCCGGCGAGCGCGCGCCAGAACGGCGTGAGCAGCGCCAGCTCGATAGCCGACTCCGGCGCCGGCACGGCCGCCGCGCGCCGGCGCGCGGCCTGCCACACCGCCAGCGCCACCAGCACCAGCAGGAACGCCGCGCCCGCCCGCCCCACCCAGTCGCCCCAGCGCACCATCAGCGTGGGCGCCGGATCGCGCGCGCTGACGAAGGCGGTCAGCACCGCCTGGTCGCCCATCGCCGTGCTCGCCAGTACTTCGCCGGTGTCGTCGACGATGGCGCTGAGCCCGTTGGTGGTCACGCGCACCTGCGGCAGCCGGGTTTCGATGCTGCGGAAGGCCGCCACCGACAGGTGCAGACGCGCACCCTGCGGATAGGCGGTGAACCAGGAGTCGTTGGACATGCCCAGGATCGCCTGCGCGCCCAGCCGCGCGCCGTCGATGGCCAGATCGCTGTGCACATCGTCCAGGCAGATCAGCGGCACCACGTTGACCTCGCGCCCGTCCGCGCTGCGCAGCGGCAGCACGCGCGCGCCGTCGCCCGCGCGCCAGCCGCCGGTCCAGGGCAGCGCGCCGCGCAGCCAGCGGCCGTCGAGCCAGGCCGGCACGTATTCGGTCAGCGGGAACGGATGGGTCTTGCGGTAGCTGCCCAACCGGCCCTTTCCTGGCTCCAGGAACGTGGCCGCGTTGTACTCGCCCTGCCCGTCCAGGTCGTAGGTGCCGAACACCAGCGGCACCCCGGCCGCGTCGACGAAGCCCTGGATCTCGCGATCCAGCGCCGCTCCGTCTTCGCTGCGCGGACTGCCGTAGGTGGTGGGATACACGGTTTCCGACCACAGCAGCACGTCGGCCTGGTGATCGCGGATCGCCGACCAGGACAAGGCGTAGTGCGTGTCGAGCACGTGCCGGACCACGGCGTAGGCGCCCATTTCCCGGCGCAGCCGCTCGTAGTCGGTGATGCTGGCCTGGACCATGGCCACGCGCAGCGTCGCCGCCTCGTCGCTGGGCGGCGCCTGCAACGCCGCGCGCCGCGCCAGGCCGTAGCCCGTCATGCACACCACGATCAGCGCACTCAACGCGATCGGCCGCAGCCACACGCGCGGGCCGCGGCGGCGCTGCTCGATCGCCACGGCGAGCGCCTCGTTGACGAGCAACAGCAGGAACGTGAGACCCGCCGCGCCACCCAGATCGGCGACCTGGCGCAGCGCTGCCGACGGATACAGGCCGTGCCCTAGCGTGTCGCCCAACAGCTTGGGCACCAGCCATTCGCAGGCCACCCAGGCCGACGCCGCGGCCAAGGCGCGCAACAAGGGCCCATAGCGGCGCCCGGCCCACTGCCGTACCAGCGCGTAGGCGATGAATTGCGGTTGCAGCACCGGCGCCAGCACCAGCAAGGCCACGCTGCCCGTGACCGCGCCGATCCCGGTGTAGGCGCCGATGGCCGCGCCGAACCAATGGAACACCGCGGCCGTGAACGCCACGCAGAGCAGCGCGGCGTTGACCACCACGGTGAGGGGCTTTTGGTCGGCGCCCAGGGTGAGCAGCCAAGGCACCAAGGCGACGAAGCCCAGCGCCCAGGCGGGTCCGCCCAGTGCGTACAGGCCCAACAGCGCGGCGGTGAGCAAGAGGCCGGCGAGGCTACGCCAGCGGGACGGGGACAGCCGCTCCTGGGTCAAGCAACACTCCGTATCGCGGTCTTAGCGCGGGGGAATCCGGATCGGCCGCAGCGGCATGCCCGGCGGCGCGAGTTCCGGCGGCACCACCCGGTCGGGCGGCATGGCGATGGGGCGACCCTTGCGGTCGTAGAGGACGAAGTCGGGCGCGAACATCAGCATCGGCTCGATGGGCACGCCTTCGTCGGTGACTTGGTGGTGACGCACATAGCCTTCGGGCAGCGCATAGCCTTCCGGCACGGCCAGTCCCTGCAACGGCGGACTGGTTCCCGGCGGGTTGAACGCGCCCAGGCCCGTGCGCACGCCGGCCTGCTGCAGGGCCTCGATGACCTGCTTGCCGGTGGGCTCGGGATCGCCGGGCTGGAAGTAGCTGGCCAGGTCGTCGGGATCGTTGCTGGGCATGTCCTGCGGGTCCTGCAGCGAGGCCTTGCGCAACGAGGGCTGCGCGGAAACGGCGCGGCCGTCGCTCCGGCTGGCCGCCGCCGTGCGCTGCGCCGCAGCGGCGATCGCCGCAACTCCGTCGCTGCGTTGCTCACGCGCGGACCAACGCGACCAACCCACCGCCGCCACCGCGATCGCGAACATCGCGCACACGGTCCAGGGCAGCCAGCGGCGGCGCGCCGCCGGCGCCTTGGCGATCACGCGCATACCCTCGCCGTCCGCTCGGGACGGCGGGGTACGCGCGGGGCGGTGCTCGGCCACGGTACGTCGCTCCGCCTAAACCGGACTCAGGGCGTGGCCGGCTGGTAGACCGACAGCGCCCAACCCATGCGCTCGTGCCCGTACTGGTTCCAGATCGGGCTGCGGCCGCCGGTGAAGCTGGTGTAGCGCGGTGCGCCGCTGCCGGTGCTGCCGCCCCACAGGCCGGCCGACACGGTGCCGCCGGTGTAGGTCGGGTGGGTATCGTCGGACTGGATGTAGTCGTACGAACTGGAGGACGAGACGAAGTGGGTGTTGGCGTCGCGCAAGGTCGGACGCAGCGTCACCGAGGTCCGGGTGATGTAGCTGGACTCGGTCTCGCCGGCCACGTAGCGCAGCGCGTCGGAGTCGATCTGGCCGTCGCCGTTGCTGTCGTAGTCCGCGCCCATGTACTGGGCGAAGCTGTCCGCGCACTTGAAGCCCTTCTGGCGCGCGTACTCGCACATCCAGTAGTTCATCTTGGCGATCGCGGGCAGGAAGCGGTCGCGCATGTTGACCGTCTGACCGGTGCCGGCGTCGCGGCACGAGCTCTGCACATTGTCGGCGTTGTAGCCGGGGTAGTACAGGTTGGAGATCACCTTGAGCTTGGTGTTGGCGTGCGCGTTGGCGTTGATGTAGTCCATCGCCGCCGACACGTAGGTTTTGCAGGAGTTGATCGCCGCATCCAGGCCGCTGTAATCGCAGGTGCCGGTTTGCGACTTGAACGCCGAACGCGCCTGCAGGCCGTCGTTGCCGCACATTTCGAAGCTGACCACGCGCGTGGACGCGGCCTGCATGTACGAACGCTCGGCCACGATCTTGTTCTCGTACACGTCGCGCGCGACCGCACCGGACTTGGCCCGGCGGATGCTTTCGATGTCGGCGTTCCAGCGCGCCGACAGGTACTCGGCGTCCACGGTCGGCGCCGAATAGCGCGCCGCGTTGCTGATCGAGCCGTTGTAGCCGGCGAAGATCGAATCGCCGTAGGCGACCACGCGGTACTTGGTGCTGGTGCCGGCCCGGTCGATGGTCCACGACACGTTCTGGTTGAGGGTGCTGGCCATGGCCGGCGCCGACAGCGCGAGCAGCGCCGCGGCCGACAGCCACCGCCCCGCCCTGGTGCGGAACAGAGTCTTCATCCTTAATTCCCCTTCGAGATGGTGCGCCACGGACACCGGCTGGTGCCCGACGAAAAAACGCTAAACCAAGATCACGACAAGGACACCCTCGAACCCGGGGCATCCTTCCCCTGCATCGCCCGCCGGACGCTAGCGTATGGTCCGGGGCTGGCGCAATGTGCGCTGCAACAGGCGATGCGGATTAGGTCACGTTTCGGTGGCTCGCTGGCCGAACCTGAGACCGCCCAGAACCGGCTTGGCCGGCAGGCGGCTAAGAGCCGGAAGGATGCTTCGGCCGCAATTCCGCAGCTTGGGCAACCTGCTGCTTGACCCACCGCAGCCAGGCATCTGCCGATCCGAATACCTGCTCATTGGTAGGAGCAAGGGCCGCCCAATAGGGCGTGCCGCCCTTGATCAGCATCAGGTACTCGCCGCCGACACGATACTCCATCGCAAAGCACATGCCGCGACGCCCAGCCGGCCGCACGAATTCGTAGGGCACGGCGTGATCGTTCCTATCGTCCGCTTTCACCAAGACCCCAGGGAACTCAAGCGGTGCCTTGGGAGCGCTGCCTTTAACGACACCCAGCAAGCCGAAGCGAACCGTGGCGTCTTCGTGCCTGGAACGCTTTGGCAGAAACGCGTAGCCATCGGCCTTGACGTGATAGATGGCCTGAGCCTGCTCCACTAAAAGCTCCGGCCGCAGCACCTCCCTCACGCTACAGGCGTGGGTCGGAAGCGCTGCGAACAGAAGAGCGAGGAAAGCAACCGCTTTCATTGGGTGACTCCAGAATATCGATCAACTTTCGCGTCTTCGCCGGCAGATGCTTGCGCGCGGAAAACACCGCGTAGATGCCGAGTTGTTACACGCGCAGCGAGGCTTGTGATCGCCATCAGGAACCGCAGCTGAGTTCGCCCGTGTACGTCTGCCCGCCCACCAGCAGCTGTGTATGCCGACCTCGTCCCTTGACGGTGAAGCTGGGAGGCAGGGCCGGGTCGCCAGGATTGGTGTACACGAAGTGGATCGCCTTGGACCGCTCGTCGAACGTCACCACCTTCCATGACTTGTACGGAAGGGTCGATGGACCGCCGGCGCCATGGATCAGCACCGGGCCGACCCGCTCATACCCCAGGAACTCCACCGAGGGCACAGGCGCGGTGGCAGGCGGATAGAAGGTGCATTTCGTGCTGGTTGCTGCGGCTGTAGCCGAGGAGAGCAAGAGCAGACCACCGATAACCAACCGCATTGGCGCCTCCATGGCGAATGTCCGAGCTAAACCGTACTCCGACGCGGCATGGATGGGAATGGACGGAAGGCGTGCGGGGCCATGCATGGCTTATATCCGCCGGCCACGGTTCGCACCCGTCGTTCAAGCCTGCCAGGGGGGCATCCGAAACGACTCGACCAGAAAATCGATCAACTTGCGCGTCTTCGCCGGCAGATGCTTGCGCGTGGGAAACACCGCGTAGATGCCGATCTCGCTGGAGCGGTAGTCGGGCATCACCTCGACCAGATCGCCGCGGCGCAGGTCCGGGCCGACCAGGAAATCCGGCTGCAGGATCACGCCTTGGTGGGCCAGCGCCGCGAGCCGGCAGGTGTCGCCGTTGTTGGTGTGCATGAAGGGGCGCGTGCGCACGCTGACCTCGCCGTCGGGGCCGGTGAAGACCCATTCGTCGCGCGTGGCCCAGTAGCTGTAGGAAATGACGCGGTGCTGGGTCAGGTCTTGCGGCTGCGCGATCCGGCCGTGCCGGCGCAGGTAGTCCGGCGAGGCGCAGGCGACCATGCGCGTGGAGGCCAGCTTGCGGCTGATCAGCTGCGAACTGGGCAGTTGGGTGATGCGCACCGCCAGGTCGTAGCCCTCCTCCACCAGGTCGACGACGCGGTCGTTGAGCTGGACGTCAAGCGAGACCTTGGGGTGGCGCTCCAGGAAGCGGCACCACAGCGGCGCCAGGTGCCGCACGCCGAAGGTCAGCGGCGCGTTGACGCGCAGCATGCCCACCGCCTCGGCCGTGTGCGAAGTGAGTTCGGACTCCAGTTCCTCGACCGAGGCCAGCAGGTCCTTGGCGCGTGCATGCAGCACCTGGCCGTCCACCGTCAGGGACAGGCGGCGCGTGGTGCGGTGGAGCAGGCGCACGCCCAGGCGCTGCTCCAAGGCCGCGACGTGGCGCGACAACGCCGCCTTCGACAGGCCGGTGCTGTCGGCGGCACCGACGAAGCTGCCCGCCTCCACCACGGCCACGAAGCTGCTCATTTCCTGTAGACGGTCCATGCGGCCTTTGTCTCGCAAATCGAGACAATTTGTCAACATAATCCATATTTATCTGCATCTTAGGCGCTAATACAGTGACTCCATCGCCCGGACCGCCCGGGCCAGACGGAGCCCCACCATGACCCGCGCCCCTGCTCTTTTCGTCTCCCACGGCTCGCCGATGTTCGCGCTGCAGCCGGGCCAGCTCGGCCCGCGCCTGCGCCGTCTGGGCACCGGGCTGGAGGGCGTGCGCGCCGTGCTGGTGGTGTCGCCGCATTGGCAGTCGCGCGGCGTGCGGGTGATGACCACGCCGCGCCCGGCGACCGTCCACGACTTCGGCGGCTTCGCGCCTGAGCTTTACCAATTGCAGTACCCGGCCGCGGGCGCTCCGGCCATCGCGAACGACGCGATTGGCCTGCTGGCGGCCGCCGGATTCGACGTCGCCGCCGACGCGGCGCGCGGCTACGACCACGGCGCCTGGGTGCCGCTGCGCCATCTGCTGCCGGGTGCCGACCTGCCGGTGTTCCAGGTCTCGATGCCGCACGACCTGGACACCGCCGGCGCGATGCGCCTGGGCGCCGCGCTGGCGCCGCTGCGCGAACAAGGCGTGCTGATCGTCGGTTCCGGCAGCCTGACCCACAACCTGCACGAGTTCCGCCGCGACATCCGCGATCCGGAATACGCGCAGCAGTTCGCGTCCTGGGTCGACGAGGCCGTGCTCGCCGGCGATGCCGCGTCGCTGCTGGATTACCGCCGACGCGCACCGCAGGCGCAACGCGCGCATCCCACCGAGGAGCACTACCTGCCCTTGCTGGTCGCGCTGGGCGCAAGCCACGGCGGCGAAACGCCGCTGCGCATTCCCGGCGGCATCACCGACGGCGTGCTGTCGATGGATTCCTTCGGCTGGGGCCTGCCGGCGTCGGCGGGCAGCGGCTTGGCGGAGGCGGCATGAACGCGTTGTCGCAGCTGGCCAGCGCCGAGGATTTCGCGCTCGCCTATCGCGTGCGCACGCCGGCGCCGACCCGGCCCACGGCCTTGCTGGTACTGCTGCACGGCGTGGGCGGTCACGAAACCAATCTGGCCAGCCTGGCCGCCGACGCGCCGGCCGACACGCTGGTGGTCCTGCCGCGCGGCCGCCTGGAATTGGGCCCGGACCGGTTCGCCTGGTTCCATGTCGCCTTCGCCGCCGACGGTCCGCAGATCGTCGCCAGCGAAGCCGAAGCCAGCCGCGTGGCGCTGATCCGGTTCGTGGCCCAGCTGCAGGCGGCTTATGGCATCGCCGCCGAGCGCAGCGTCATCGCCGGCTTCAGCCAGGGCGGCATCCTCGCCGCCAGCGTGGGGCTGAGCGCGCCGGAGCGGGTGCGCGGATTCGCGGTGCTGTCGGGGCGCATCCTGCCGGAACTGGAACCGGTGCTGGCCTCGCGCGAGCGCTTGTCGCGCCTGCATGCCCTGATCGCGCACGGTCGCGACGATGCCAAGTTGCCCGTGGCCTGGGCGGAGCGCGCCGATGCCCTGCTCGATCGGCTCGGCGTGCCGCATGCGCTGCGCTTGTATCCGGGCGGCCACGGCATCGCGCCGCAGATGACGGCCGACTTCCATGCCTGGCTGGCGACCCTGCTGCCGCCATCGCCTCAGAACTAATCCACCACCTAGAAATCGCCTCGATCCGTCTCGGCGAGCGCTCGCCCTCGCGCTGAACGCCGCCGTTCGTGCAGTACCCACCTAGGAGAAACCCGCCATGACCGCCCTGAAGCAACTCGCCCTGTCGATCTCGCTGGCCACCGTGCTGGTCGCCGGTGCTGCCCACGCGCAAACCCCGTCCAAGCAATGGCCCGGCACCCGCGACGGCCAGCCCGCCCCCAAGGTCAAGGGCATGCCCGCCGACCTGGCGCGCAACCTGGCCAACTTCGACGACCTGGATTTCAAGGTCTACACCGGCCAGCAGTGGCAGCACCTGCACAAGTCGCACACCCAGGACGTGATCGTGCACTGGCCCGACGGTCACACCACCCAGGGCATCGACAAGCACATCGCCGATCTCAAATACATGTGGACCTTCGCGCCGGACAACCGGATCCTGGAACACCCGGTGCGCTTCGGCAGCGCCGACGGCGAATGGACCGCGGTGACGGGCTGGCTGGAAGGCACCTTCACCCAGCCCATGGTCTTGCCCGACGGCACCACGATCCAGCCCACCGGCAAGGCCTACCGCATCCCGATGGCCACGATCGGCCACTGGAACAAGCAGGGCATCATGTTCGAGGAGTACCTGTTCTGGGACAACGGCGAGTTCATGAAGCAGATCGGCTTGGGCAAGTAACGGGCTGGCCGTAGACCGCACCATCCCATCCCGTCATTCCGGCGCAAGCCGGAACCCATTTTGCCGTTGCGTTTGTAGTTGCGGTTCGCTGAGCAGGTCAGAAGCAAGATCAAAATGGGTTCCGGCTTACGCCGGAATGACGGATGCGGGGTGGACAGTGAAGCCTGGCTGCAGGTCTCGTCTGCGCAAACAAAAAACCCCCGACGAGTCGGGGGTTTTTTGGGATTGGTGGAGGTGGGCGGAATCGAACCGCCGTCCGAAGGCACTCCATCCCCGGCACTACATGCTTAGCGCTCCGTTAGATCTCGTCCCCGGACAGCACGGCGCGCAAAGCGCATCCAGGAACCAGCCTGCTTTGAGTTAACCGGCGGCTGACAGGCGGCCACCTCCGGCGATTCCGTGATAGTGACCCTACGCTGCGAGCACGGACACAAGCAGTTTCGGGGCTTACGCCTTAAGCGGCGAGAGCGTAGTTGTCGTCGTTGGCAACTAAAGTTTTGCCGCTGGATTTACGAGGAAAGCTGCCCCCTCGGCATGCGCCAGGCGATTTCGCGACCCCCGTCGAAGCCAGTGCACCCCCGGGGACAGCTCACGCTGACCCGATCAGTATAGGGCCGACGGCGGCGTTCACAAGGTGCGGACCGGCCGGGGTGTGCCCGGGGTTCATGCGGGCTGCGGGCGCTGCGGCGGCGGATCGTCCGGCGCAGGCGCTTGCTCGTCCTCTTCCGCGTCCATCCACGGCGCATTGAGCAGCTGCCAGCGCGGCCAGAACCCCAGGCTCAGGGCCTCGCCCTGCTCGGCCAGCGCCTGCACTTCCTGCAGGCCGATCCGGCGCCGTGGCTGCCTGCGGTCGACGATGGCGCCGTAGCGGTCCTCCGGCCGGGTGTGCGCGTCCACGGCGTAGTGGCGGGTGTTGTGGGCGATGTGGTTGCGCTGCCGGTTGTAGTCGCGCAGCGCGTCGAGCAGGGTCCGCCCCTGCCTGCGCATCTGTTCGCTGCGTTCGCTCAGCGTACCCTCCAGCAAATCCAGCAAGTTGGCGTGATTGGGGCTCTTGCGCGCTAGCCTGAGCAGCGCTTCGTCCTGCGTATCGAGGACGGCATTCCAGACCTGCCCTTCCAACTGCGCGGCCGCGACCATGACCCGGCCGATGGCCATGGCCCAGGCGTCGCGTTTGGCGGGGGAGAAGATGTCGTACAGGCTCATGGGACCTCCGCGCGCAACGGCTACGTCGCTGCATACTAAGGGCGTAACCGAGTGCGATGAGGTACCGCGTGTCTCTATCGAGCTTGCTGGGCACCGACCTGCCCTTGATCCAGGCCCCCATGGCCGGCGTGCAAGACAGCGCCTTGGCGATCGCGGTGAGCCGCGCCGGCGCGCTGGGTTCCTTGCCGGCGGCGATGCTGACGCCGCAGGTGCTGGCCAAGGAATTGGCCGCGATCGCGGCTGCCAGCGAGCGGCCCTACAACGTCAACTTCTTCTGTCACACCGCACCGCAAGCCGGCGACAGCGCGGAAGCAGCGTGGCGCGAGGCGCTGGCGCCGTATTACCGGGAGTTCGATATCGATCCGGCCGGCATCGCCGCGGGTCCGGGGCGTCGACCGTTCGACGCCGATGCAGTGCAATTGCTGGAGCGGTTCCGGCCGCGCGTGGTGAGCTTCCACTTCGGCCTGCCCGAGCCGGCGCTGATGCAGCGGCTGCGCAGCTGGGGGGCGATCTTGCTGTCGTCGGCGACCACGGTGGCCGAGGCGCGCTGGCTGCAAGCGCAAGGCGTGGACGCGGTGATCGCGCAGGGGCTGGAAGCCGGCGGGCATCGCGGGCATTTCCTGGATCAGGATCTAAGCCTGCAGATGGGCACCTACGCGCTGCTGCCGCAGATCGCGCGCGCGGTGCGGGTGCCGGTGATCGCGGCCGGCGGCATCGCCGACGCCGCGGGCGTGGCGGCCGCGATGCGCCTGGGCGCGGCCGGGGTGCAAGTGGGCACGGCCTACCTGCTCTGCCCGGAGTCGCGCACCAGTGCCGTACACCGCGCTGCGCTGGCCAGCGAGGCGGCGGCGCATACGGCGCTGACCAACCTGTATACCGGCCGGCCGGCGCGCGGCATCGTGACGCGGCTGATGCGCGAGCTGGGGCCGATCAATACGGTCGCGCCGCCGTTCCCCTTGGCCACCTCGGCCGTGGCGCCGTTGCGGGCGGCGGCGGAGGCGCAAGGTTTGGGGGATTTTTCGCCGTTGTGGGCTGGGCAGAATGTGAGTGGATGTCGTGAGGTGGGGGCCGAAGCGTTGACGCGGGAGTTGGCGTTGGGGTTTTCGCGCGAATAGGCCGCTGGGTGCCACGACGGATTGGGGCGAAGAGCACTCCCCCTCAATCCCCTTTTTTCAAAGGGGGAAGTAGAAGGCGGGGTTGCGTCGTAGTTGGAAGTTCGTGGTCGCAGCTTGCGCAGCTCCTACTCGTAGGCATGCGAAGCGCTCGTCGTAGTTGGAGTTCGCGGTCGCGGCTTACGCCGCTCCTACCCCAAAGCGGGCTTGGGGTC
This sequence comes from Lysobacter silvisoli, assembly GCF_003382365.1. Taxonomy (NCBI): domain Bacteria; kingdom Pseudomonadati; phylum Pseudomonadota; class Gammaproteobacteria; order Lysobacterales; family Lysobacteraceae; genus Lysobacter; species Lysobacter silvisoli. Next base: position 1,361,425 of record NZ_QTSU01000001.1, read on the forward strand.
AGCGCAGGGCTTCGGCCAGGCCGGGTGGGTAGAGCGAGGTGTCGGTGGCGGGGCTGCGGCGGCGGACCAGGGCCTGGCGGACCTGTTCGGCTTCGGCCGGGGTGGCGGCCGGTTCGATCATCTCGACCTTGCCTGCGCTCAGGCTGGCCACCGGTACGCCGTCGCGGAACAGCACGCGCGCGCCGGGCAGGCGCGCCACGCGTTCGCCGGCGAGCACGGTGCCGGCGAGGTTCAAGGGGTCCATGGCCGAAACGCAGACCAGTTCGCCGCTGTCGGGGCGCTGGCGCACGCGGCGCAGGGCGCCGATGGCGTCGGGCAGCGCGTACTGCTCGCCGGCCATGCCGCTGACGAAGCGGCCGCCGCGGATCTCGCCGCGCGCTTCCCAGCGCCGGTACACGCGCAGCAGGTCGCGCCAGGGCGGCAGCCAGGCCGCTTCGCGCTCGATCAGGCGCCAGAACACCACGCCGTAGCGCTGCAGCAGGCTGCGGGCGACGTGTTCGATGTCCTCGCCGTCCACGGCCGGCACAGGTGCGCCTTCCAGCGGACGCGGGGTCAGCGACCAGCGGCCGGCGTCCTGGATGCCGTACAGCGGCGCGCGCCGGGTGCGGCCGCCACGGCTGCTGCCGGTGCGCTTGGACGGCGGCACCAGCAAGGCGCGCAGGCCGGCATAGCTGTCGCAGGTGACGCGGCCGCGCGCGACCAGTTCGCCCAGCGCTTCTTCCAGTTCGGTCTGCAACAGATGCGCGCCGCGTTCGAGCTCGTCGAAGAACGAGGCGCCGCGCGCGCGCAGGCAGTCGACCACCTTGGTGGCGCGCGAGGACAGCGGCGCCTCGTCGCCGGCGGCGCCGGCCGCGAGCGCGGCCCAGGGCGCCAGCTCGCGACGCGGCAGCAGCACGATCGGCGTCTGCCGTACCGACGGCGCGGCGGACACGCCGGCCTCGGCGCGCGCCGGGCGCAGCCGCGCCCAGGTCGCGCGGCCGGAGCTGCACAGGTCGTCGAGCCAGGCGCTGGCGTAGTCGCCGATGCGCGCGCTCAGCAGTTCGCTTTCCCAGGCCGCGGCCGGCGCTTCAAAGCCCTGCAATTGGTCCAGCACCGCTTCGACCGCATCGCGCCCGCTCATGCGCGCGGACGCGGACACGTGCTGCCAGTCGAACAGGAAGCGGACGAAGTCGCGCGGCGCCACCGGCTCGATCTCGCGGCGCAGGCGGCCCACGGTGTAGCGGTGGATGCGCGCGAGCAGGTGCCGTTCGCACCACTCCTCGGCGGCGGCGTCGCCGCCGAAACTGTGCGGGCTGAAGCGCCCGCGCATCACATAGCCCTCGCCTTCCAGGCGCAGCAGCGCGGCGTCCACCGCCAGCGCGGGCTGACGCAGCGGCTGCGCCAGCGCGGCGGCGGCGATCGGGCCCAGGCCGGTCAGGCGCGCGCGCAGCCATTCGGCCAGCACGCTGTCGGCGTCCCAGGCCGCGGCGGCGAACTCGGCCGGCACTGCGACCTGCGGCGACCACGCCGCCGACGGGAACAGCGCCTGCGCCTGCGGCAAAGTCTCGGTGGCCAGCCACAGCGCATCGCCCTGAGCGCCCTCGCCCGCCGGCTGCAGGCAGGTAGCGCGGCCGGCTTCGGCCAGGGCGCGCAGCCACTCGGTCCAGCCGTACTCGCGCGCCTCGGGCTCGGTGACGAAACTTAGCCCGATCAGCGCCTCGTGCATTTCGTCGGCATTGCGCGCTTCGGGCCAGGCTTCCATGCGCACCGCGTCGATCGCCTCCGGGTCCAGGCGGCCGAGGTCGTCGGCGCTACCGGGCTCGGCGTAGCGGCGGCTCATCACGGCCTGGGTGCGGCGCTCTTCCAGCGGCGCGTCGTCCAGGAAAGCGTAGGGCCGCGCGTTGATCGCCTCGGCCGCGATCGGCGACGGGCCGGTCACGTCGCGCGCCAGCACCGCGACCTCGCCGCTTTCCAGCCGTTGCAGCAGTTGCAGCCAGCGCGAGGCGTCCATGGCTTCGTACAGACAGTCGTGCAGGGTCTGCGCGACCAGCGGATGGTCCGGTACTTCGCGCTCGCCGACCAGGTTCTCGGCGCAGGCGACCTGATCGGGGAAGACCGTGGCCAGCAGGTCCTCGCTCTTCATGCGCTGCAGCTGCGGCGCGACCTTGCGCCCGCCCAGGAAGCGCGGCAGCGCCAGCGCCGTGGTCGCGTTCCAACGCCAGCGCACGCCGAACAGCGGCGCGTCCAGCAGCGCCTGGATCAGCACGTCCAGGGCGCTGGCGCTGTGCAGGTAGCGGGCCACGTCCAGCAGCGGGAAGCTGTGGCTGGTGGACAGCGACAGCACGATCGCGTCCTCGGTGGCCGCGGCTTGCAGTTCGAAATTGAACTTGCGGCAGAAGCGCTTGCGCAGCGCCAGGCCCCAGGCGCGGTTGATGCGGCTGCCGTAGGGGCTGTGGATGACCAGCTGGGTGCCGCCGGATTCGTCGAAGAAGCGTTCCAGCACCACGGTGTCCTGGGTGGGCACCGCGCCCAGGGCATAGCGCGTGCGCGCCAGGTAGTCGACCAGTTGCAGCGCGGCTTCGAACGACAGTGCCAGTTCCGGCGCCAGCGCCGCGGCGGTGTCGGCATGTGCCTGGGCCAAGGCCTGCGCCGCCTCGCCCGCATCGCGGCCGGTCGCGGCGTCGGCGGTATTGCGCCGCGCGAGCTCGGCGTCCACGCGCGCGCGCAGACGCGACACGCCCAGCGACAGCTCGTCGGTGCGCCCGGGCGCCTCGCCCAGCCAGAACGGGATGTTCGGCGGCTGGCCCTGCGCGTCCTCCACCCGCACCCGCCCGGGTTCGACGCGCAGGATGCGGTAGCTGGCATTGCCCAGCTGGAACACGTCGCCGGCCAGGCTTTCGATGGCGAAGTCTTCGTTGACGTTGCCGATGGTCTGCGCCTGCGGCTCCAGCAGCACGGTGTAATCGCCGGTGTCGGGGATGGTGCCGCCGGAGGTGACGGCGGTGAGCGCGCTGCCGCGGCGGCCGCGCAGGCGCCGGTGCACGGCGTCGCGGTGCAGGTAGCCGGCACGCGCGCCGCGGCGGGTGCTGAAGCCTTCGGCCAGCATGCGCACCACCGCGTCGTAATCGGCGCGCGTCAGGCGCGCATAGGGCCAGGCGTTGGCGAAGCAGGCGTAGAGCGCGTCCTCGTCCCAATCGCGGGCGGCGGTTTCGGCTACGATCTGCTGGGCCAGCACGTCCAGTGGCGCGGGCGGGACGATCAGCGCGTCCAGCTCGCCGCGCTGCACGCAGTCCAACAGCGCCGCGCATTCGACCAGGTCGTCGCGCGATTGCGGGAACAGCCGGCCCTTGGGCACGCCGCCCACGTGGTGGCCGGCTCGGCCCACGCGCTGCAGGAAGGCGGCAATGGCGCGCGGCGAGCCGAGCTGACAGACCAGGTCGACGTCGCCGATGTCGATGCCCAGCTCCAGCGAGGCCGTGGCCACCAGCACGCGCAGCTCGCCGCGCTTGAGCCGCTGTTCGGCGTCCAGGCGCAACTCGCGCGACAAGCTGCCGTGGTGCGCGGCCACCGCGTCCTTGCCCAGGCGTTCGCCCAGGTGGCGCGCGGCGCGCTCGGCCATGCGCCGGGTATTGACGAAGACCAGGGTGGTGCGGTGTTCGCCGACCAGTTCGGCCAGGCGCGCGTAGACCTGATCCCATTGCTCGTGCGACATCACCGCCGACAGCGGCGACGGCGGCAGTTCCAGGGCCAGGTCGCGGCGCTGCTGGTAGCCGATATCGACGATCTCGCACTGCGGCTGGCCGTCGGCGGCGACCGCGCTGGCGCCGACCAGGAAGCGCGCGACTTCGTCGATGGGCTTCTGCGTGGCCGACAGGCCGATCCGCACCGGCCGCCGCGCGCACAGCGCCTGCAGGCGCTCCAGGCTCAGCGCCAGATGGCTGCCGCGCTTGCTCGCGGCTACGGCGTGGATTTCGTCGACGATCACCGTGCGCACCGTGGCCAGCATGGCGCGACCGGACTCGGAGCCCAGCAGCACGTACAGCGATTCGGGCGTGGTCACCAGCAGATGCGGCGGCCGCTTGCGCATGCGCAGGCGCTCGGCCTGGGTGGTGTCGCCGGTGCGCACCGCGCTGCGGATGCCCGGGTCCGGCAGGCCCAGGCGTTCGAGTTGTTCGCGGATGCCAGCCAGCGGCGCGTCCAGATTCAGATGGATGTCGTTGGACAACGCCTTCAGCGGCGAAACGTAGACCACCACGGTCTCGTCGGGCAGGCCGCCTTCGGCCTCGGCCTGGCGCACCAGGGCGTCGATCGCGGCCAGGAACGCGGTCAGGGTCTTGCCCGAACCGGTAGGTGCGGCGACCAAGGTATCGCGGCCGGCACGGATCGCCGGCCAGGCGCGTGCCTGGGCCTGGGTGGGGGCCGGAAACGTCGCCTGGAACCAGGCGGCGACGGCGGGATGGAAGGCGGTCAGTGGCATGGCGCGGTCGCGGGTGCGGCGGCGATAGCCACCTGCGTGCCCTACTGGATGGGGGCGGCCGCGGCGATAGCGAAGAGCATAACGCCGCGCCCGCCGCGCCGGGCACTGAACCGTTCAGCGCCCGCGCGGCCCCAGGACCGCGAGCCTAGCCGGCGCCCGTCTCAGCGCCTGCGACGCGCGTCAGTGCGACGACGGCGGCGTGGAGATTTCGCGCACCACCTCGGCGGTGGCGCGGCTCTTGCCGGCGCGGGCCAGGTCGGCCAGGGCGACGATACCGGCCAAGCGACCGTCCGCATCGACCACCGGCACCCGGCGGATCTGTTCGCGCTCCATCAGTTCCACGCAGTCGCGCAGGTCGGCGTCCAGCCTGACGGTGTGCGCGGGCGAGGTCATCGCGTCGCCGGCGGTGGCGTTGCCGTCGCGACCCACCGCGACCACGCGCACGGCGATGTCGCGGTCGGTGACCACGCCCAAGGGTTGCCCCTGCGCATCGGTGACCGGGATCTCGCCGCAGTCGTGCGCGGCCATCAGCTGCGCTACTTCCCGCAGCGGCGTGGTCACGTAGCACGACGCCGGATTCGGGGTCATGAATGCGTTGACGGTGGCCATGGGTTCCTCCTAGTAGGTGACGATCAGGTGAAAAAAGCACGCTATCGGTGCCGATCTACCGGCTTCGTGCGTGACCTTGGCTGGCCCCTTACGCCGTTGCCGGCAGCGCCATGGCCGGCGTTGTATGCTCGGGACGTATGCGTCTTGGACGCGATACGCCCCCGCGATCGACCCAACGGAGACCTACGCTATGACGACCAAGCTGGACAAGCCGCTGCGGCGCGAACTGGAAATCGGCGACAAGCTCTATACGCTCACCATCGACGCCCACGGCCTGAAGCTCACCGAGAAGGGCCACCGCAAGGGCGTGGAACTGAGTTGGAACCAAGTGGCCGGCGGCGACGAGGCCGCGCATACGCCCGGCGACTGATCCGCTCAGGCGACTCGGCGATTCCGAGATAGCGCATAGCCGCGGCGGCTGGCCTAGTGCGCCGCCGCGGCCCCATTACGCCGCGGCCGTTGCCGCGGCGCTTGCAGACGGGCCTACTGCCCTTACGGCGCCTTGGTCGAGGCCATCAGGCCCTTGGTGTCCACGCTGCGCACGCCCTGCACGCTCTTGGCCACGGCCTTGGCCTTGTCGATCTGGGCCTGGCTGTCGACGCGGCCCGACAATTGCACGGTGCCGTTGACGGTATCGACGTCGATCTTCAGGCCCGACACGTCCTTGGCGGCGAGCAGTTCGGTCTTGACCTTGGTGGTGATCCAGGCGTCGCTGACCGGCTGCGCGGATTCGCCGGTGGCCGGCGGCGGATCGTGATCCTGCGCGGCGACCCAGGCGGGTGCGCCGGCGAACAGGGCCAGGGCCAAGGCGGGGGCGATGATTCGAGTGGCGTTCTTCATCAGCTGTCCTCCTAAAGAGCGGGCGCGGCGCGCCCGCGATCAATGGTCTTTGCGGCCGGAACCGGACTTCTTGCCGCCGCCGTCCTGTTTGTTCACCGTCGCCCAGGCGCGCTTTTCGGCGGTCTTCTCCGACACGCCCTCTTTCTTGTAGCCCTCTTCGATGTGCTGGGCCTGGCGCTTTTGCTTGTCGGTGTACGAGGATTTGTCTCCGCGGCTCATGTTTGCGCTCCTACTGGAAATCGTGTCTGCCGGAATCGTTCCGGCGTAAGTGGCAAGCTAGGACGCACGGGGTAAACGCCACGGCCAATTTCCGTTAGCGCCACGTGTCCGCGCGGTCACGATCCGATCACGAGCGCGCGTCTATCTATCGGCACTGATGCGATGAACGCGATCCGATCGAGGCCATGCATGCCGACGCGTCCACACCAAGACCACGAGCGTGAACGTAACTGCACCGAGGCGCGCCATGACGGCGGCTGATCCGAATTGGCTGCCGCAAGCCTGGGTGCTGATCGATACCGCCTATGCGATGGCGCTGGGCGGCGCGATCGGGCTGGAGCGGGAAATGAAGAACCGGCCAGCCGGCTTCCGCACCCACATGCTGGTGGCCGGCGCGGCGGCGCTGCTGGTCGGCATCGGTCAGCTGGCCCTGCACGATCCGCGCTTCGAAAGCCCGCAAAGGCTGCAGATCGACCCGCTGCGCCTGGTCGAGGCGGTGGTCGCGGGCGTGGCCTTCATCGGCGCCGGCACGATCTTCTCGCGCCGCGGCAGCCAGACCATCGCCGGCATCACCACCGCAGCCTCGCTGCTGATGGTGGCGGTGATCGGCATCGCCGCCGGCTTCGACTACAAGCTGCTGGCGCTGGCGGCGACGCTGCTGACCTTGCTGGTGCTGACCTTGCTCAAGGCGTTCGAAAGGCGCTTGCAGCCGCCCGACTCCGCCGCGTCGCCGGATACGCGCTAGAGGCTGGGCAGGCGCTGCTTGCTTTGGGCGAAGCCCGCCCAGGGATCGCAGCGCAGACGCGCGGCGCGCCGCTGCGCCGAGGCAATGTCGAACGCCGCCGGCGCGGCGACCCGCGCCAGATCCTCCCAACGCAGCGGCACCGCCACCGGCGCGCCGGCGCGCGCGCGCAGCGACCAGCTGGCCACGCTGGTGGCGCCGCGCGCGTTGCGCAGCCAGTCGATGAAGATGCGGCCGGCGCGCTTGGCCTTGGACGCGGTGGCCAGGTAGCGCAGCGGCGACTGGGTCGCCATAGCCTGGGCGAAGGCCTCGCAAAAGGCCTTGGCCTCGGTCCAGTCCGGCCCGCGCCGGATCGGCACCACCACGTGCAGGCCCTTGCCGCCGGACAGCCGCGGCCAGCTGTCCAGGCCCACGTCCTGCAGGCGGTCGCGCACCTCGCGCGCGGCGCGCTTGAGCTCCGTCCAGGGCACGTCCTCGGCCGGGTCCAGGTCGAACACCAGCCGGTCCGGACGGTCGACGTCGTCGATCTTGGCGCCCCAGGGATGGAACTCCAGGGTGTTCATCTGCACCAGGGCCAGCACGCCGCGCAGATCCTTGACGTAGACGTAGTCCGCCGGGCCCTTGGATTCCTCCAGCGCCACCGCGTGCACGCCCTCGCCCAGGCTGTCGGCGTGGTGCTTCTGGAAGAAGCAGCTGTCGCCCACGCCGTCGGGGCAACGCAGCAGCGAGATCGGGCGCTCGATCAGTTCGGGCAACAGCCAGCGCGCCACCGCCTCGTAATAGTCGGCCACATCGCGCTTGCGGATGCCGTCGCGGGGATAGACCACCCGGTCGGGGCTGCTGAGTTTGGTCTCGGACATGGTCTTCTCCGGTGGCGGCGCGAGGTCCTCGCGCAGGCGCACGAAACTGGCCTGGCGCACCAGGCCCTCCTTGCCGCGGCCGCGCGTGCGCACGTCCACCATCAGGCGCGGCTGCACCCAATGCACGCTGCGCGGCGAAATCGGCAGGTGCGCGGGCAATTCCAGCACCGCCTGCTCGCGGCCCAGCGCTTTCAGGCGCTGGCTCAGCGTGCGCAACACCTCATCGCCGAAACCGCTGCCCACGCGGCCGGCGTAGCGCAGGCCACCGTGCTCCTGCGCGGCCAGCAGCAGCGAGCCGAAACCCTGGCGGCTGTTGCGCGGCGCGGTATAACCCACCACCACGAAGCTTTCGTCGGCGGCGTGCTTGACCTTGATCCAATCGGCGCTGCGCGCACCCGAGTACGGCGAGTCGGCGCGCTTGCTGACGATGCCCTCCAGGCCGGCGTCGATGGCCGCTTGCAGCACTTGCGCGCCCGGCCCTTCTACCTGCTCGCTGTAGGCCAGCCACGGCGAGGGCCGCGCGTCCAGCAGCTCGCGCAACAGCGCACGGCGTGCGCGCAAGGGACTTTGGCGCAGGTCGTAGCCGTCCAGGTAGGTCAGGTCGAACAGCACCAGGCGCAGGCGCTCGCTGTCGCCGCGCTCCAGCGCCGCCTGCAGCAGGCCGAAATCGCTGCGGCCCTGCGCGTCCAGCGCCACCAGTTCGCCGTCGAAGATGCCGCGCCCGGCCAGCGCGGCCAGGGCCGCCACCGCCTGCGGCACGCGCTCGCGCCATTCCAGGCCGTTGCGCGACAGCAGCCGCACCGCACCGGCGCGCACGTGGCCGAGCATGCGGTAGCCGTCCCATTTGACCTCGTGCAGCCAGCCGTCGCCGCTGGGCGGGTGCGCACGCAGGGTCGCCAGCTGCGGCGATTGCTCGGCGGGCATGGCCGCGCGCTTGGCGCCTTCCGCGGCGCGGGCCTTCGCTTGCCAATTGCGCTTGCGGTCCCTGGGCTTGGACTGGGTGGCGGACTGTTTTGCCGCTGCTGCCTTCTTCGCCGGCCTCTTGCGCGCTTGCGCTCCGATCGGCCGCTCGCGCAACAGCCCGTCCGCGTCGGTGTCGCGCGCATGGGCATCGTTGCGCTTGATCAACAGCCATTGCGTCTGCTTGCCGGAGGGCCGCGTGCGCACCAGGGTGTAGCCGCCTTGCAGGCGTTCGCCGTCGAGTTCGAAATCCAGCTTGCCCTGCCCCAGCTGCAGCAGCGGATCGCCTTGGCAGCGCCAGGTGCCGTGGTCGAACACGTCGACATGGCCGGCGCCGTAATGGCCTTCGGGTATGTCCCCTTCGAATTGGGCATAAGCCAGCGGATGGTCCTCCACCTCCACGGCCAGGCGGCGTTCGCCGGCGCGCAGCGAGGGGCCCTTGGGCACGGCCCAGCTCTTGAGCGCGCCGTCGGCTTCCAGGCGGAAGTCGTAGTGGCGCGCGCGAGCATGGTGCAGCTGCACCACGAAGATCGGCTGGCGCGAGCGGCCGCGCTTGCCCGGCGTGTCCTCGGGCTCGGGGGTCTGCCCGAAGCGGCGCTTGCGCGCGTAATCACGCAGGCTCATGCGCGCGCACCGCCGCGGCCGCCGACCGCCTCAGCCATCTCAGGCGCTGCGCTTGCGCGGCCGCCGGGTCGCGCGCTTCTTGGCCGCGGCCTTCTTGGCCGGCGCTTTGGCCGCGCTCTTGGCCGCCTTGGCCGGGGCCTTGCCGCCTTTCTTGTCCAGGCTGCGCTTGAGCAGCTCGGCGAAGTCGATGACGTTGGTGGCGGCGTTTTCGGGCAGCGATTCCTCCGGCGCGTCCTTGCGGCGCACCACCTTCTTGGCCTTGACCCGCTGCTCGATGACCTTGTGCAGGCGCTGGCGGAAGTCGTCCTTGTAGCTCTCCGGCTTCCACTCGCCGCTCATGGACTCGATCAGCTGCTCGGCCATCTGCACCTCGCGCGAGGAGATCTTCCACTTCTCCAGCTTGCCCTCGGGCAGCTTGTAGTCTTCCGGGTCCACCAGCTCCTGGGCGAAACGCAGGATCACCAGGATCAGGGCGTCGCCCTTGGGCATGACCGCGGCCAGGTACTCGCGGGTGCGGATCACCACCCGGCCCACGCCGACCTTGCCGGTGCGGCGCAGCACCTCGCGCAGCAGCACGTAGCCCTTCTCGGCCTTCTTACCGGGCTCGAGCACATAGGGCTTCTCGAAGTATTCCGGGCCGATGCTTTCGGCGTCGACGAAGGCGTCGATGTCCACGCTTTCCTTGTGATCGGGCGCGGCGGCGGCGATGTCGGCCTCCTCGATCACCACGTAGCTGCCCTTGTCGTATTCGAAGGCCTTGACGATCTCCTTCCACGGCACTTCCTCGCCGGTCTCGGCGTTGACGCGTTCGTAGCGGATCGGGGCCTTGTTGCGGCTGTCGAGCATGCGGAAATGCAGGTCGACGCGGCGCTCGCCGGTCATCAGCTTGACCGGGATGTTCAGCAGACCGAACGACAAGGTGCCGGTCCAGATCGGGCGGGCCATGCGGATTCCTCCTGCCGGCGCCGCTGCGCACAGGCGCGCCGGCGGCGATGGCCGCATCCTGCGGGCGCCGGCGTCGAACCGGGGTGAAGTGGGCAGGCGCGGCCGCCGTCGCGCGCGCTCACCTGGCGATGACATGCGCTGAGCTGTGCTGGGGCGATGGACCTCAAGAGCGGTTACCCCTACTGGGCGGTGCGCAACGGCCTGATGCATGCCTTCCCGCCGCTGCAGGCCGACAGCGCCTGCGAGGTGGCGGTGATCGGCGGCGGCATCAGCGGCGCGCTGATCGCCGACGAACTCAGTGCGCACGGGCACGAAGTGGTGGTGCTGGAACAGCGCGATATCGGCTGGGGCAGCACCGCCGCGAGCACCGCGTTGCTGCAGTACGAGATCGACACCCCGCTGACCGACCTGACCGAGCGTTACGGCGCGCAGGCAGCCGGCCTGGCCTACCGGGCCTGCGGCGAGGCGGTGACGGCGCTGGCCGAACGCGCGCGCGGCCTGGGCGGCGTGGATTTCGCGCGCATGGACAGCCTCTACTTCGCCAGCAAGCCGCGGCACCTGCCCGCGCTGCGGCGCGAGATGCAGCTGCGCCAGGCGCTGGGCTTCGACGTACGCTGGCTCGGCGCGGACGCGCTGCGCGAGCGCCACGGGCTGCGCGCGCCGGGCGCGCTGCTGAGCCGGCTGGGCGCCGGCGTCGACCCCTACCGCATGACCTACCGCCTGCTGATGCGGCTGCAGCGCCGCGGCGTGCGCGTGCACGACCGCAGCAGCGTGGTCGCGCTGGAACCCGGCGCACGCTCATTGCGCCTGCGTACCGAACAGGGCGCCACCCTGCGCGCGGGGCATGCGGTGGTGGCCGCGGGTTACGCCGGGCAGCAATGGCTGAAGCAGCGGCTGGCGCGCAACCGCAGCAGCTACGCCTTCGTCACCGATCCGCTGCCCGACGAGGAACTGCGCGGCCTGCACCGCAGCATGGCCTGGGAAACCGCGCGCCCCTACCTGTACCTGCGCGGCACCGGCGACCGCCGCCTGATCGTCGGCGGCGCCGACGACGCGATCGACGTGCCCGCGCGCCGCGACGCGCGCCTGCGCAAGAAAACCAAGCAGCTGCTGCGCCAGCTGGAGCGCCGCTTCCCCGGCCTGGCGCCGACGCCGGCCTTCGCCTGGGCCGGCACTTTCGCCGAGACCGCCGACGGCCTGCCCTACTTCGGCCCGCATCCGCAGTACGGGCCGCGCGTGCATTTCGCCATGGCCTACGGCGGCAACGGCATCACCTATGCGGAGCTGGGCGCGGGGATGATCCGCGCGCTGATCGAGCGGCGGCGGCATCCGCTGGCGCAGCTGTTCGGGTTCGAGCGGTTGGGTTAGGAGCGGCGGGCGTCGGAAGCCAGACATCCAACAGATACATCCGCGCTCGCAAGCCTCCATCCATTCCCCCAGCCAGTTCCCCCTTTGAAAAAGGGGGGAACAGATTCGTTTGGCCGTGCAGTAACAAGAACGGGCCGCTCTCGCGGCCCGTCCGGTTACAAGCAGGCGCAGCGGATCAGGAGCGCAGCGGGACCAGGGTGATCTCCACGCGGCGGTTCTGGGCGCGGCCTTCCTCGGTGTCGTTGCTGGCGATCGGGCGGGTCTTGCCGGCGCCGGTGAGGATGAAGCGGTCGCGGACCAGGCCGCGCGACATCAGGTAGTTGCCCACCGAGGCCGCGCGCTGTTCGGACAGGCGCTGGTTGACCGCGTCGGTGCCGATGCTGTCGGTGTGGCCGGCGACCTCGACGATGGTCTGGTTGTACTCCTGCAGGGTCGAGGCGACGTTGTCGAGCACCGGGTAGAACTGCGACTCCAGTTGCGAGCTGTTGAAGGCGAAGGTGATGTTGCTGGGCATGTTGAGGGTGATGTTGTCACCCTGGCGGACCACGTCCACGCCGGTGCCGGCCATGCGCTCGCGCAGCGCGCGCTCCTGACGGTCCTGGTAGTTGCCGATGGCGCCGCCGGCCAGGCCGCCGACGCCGGCGCCGATCAGCGCGCGCTGGCGGCGTTCGGTGGCGTCGTCGCCGCTGAGCAGGCCCGCGGCCACGCCGGCCAGCGCGCCGATCAGCGCGCCCTTCTGGGTGCGGCTCATGCCCTGGCGCTCGGGCGGGTACTGGCCGTTCTGCGGATACGGTTGTTGCGGGCCGCCGCCGTAATAGCCGCTGTTGCTGGCGCAACCGGCGAGCAGCGCGGTCATCGCGGCGGCCGCGAGGGCGATCTTGATCTGGGTCTTCATGGGGGAACTCCTCGCCTGGGTTACTGAACGCGCTCAAGCTAATCACGCCGGCGTCACGGAAGGGTGACGGCGGTCGCGCTCGTTCAGCGGGCGGGAGGGGTGCGGTTGGGATGCGGGCGACCGGCCGTCGTCTACCCGGGCGTGAGCCGAAATCTACTGGCTGTCGCCGTCATCCCCGCGAAGGCGGGGATCCAGGGCTCTTCGGGCGAGAACGCTGGCACTCTGGATTCCCGCCTTCGCGGGAATGACGGCAAGAGCAAACAGCTAGTGGGCTCTGGCGTTCACGGGAATGACGGCAAGAGCAAAAAAGTCAAAGGGCTGTGGCGTTCGGGGTGACGGCGCAGGCCGCAGGATGCGGTGAGCCACGGGCGAACCGCATCGTCGCGGCGCGTGCGGCCGGCGATGGTGCGGTTGTCGCCGCACCCTACGCGTTACGAATCGGCCGGCATCAGCGCCGCGGCGCCCGCGCCGTCCAAGGTGCGGTCCCAATCGCCCATCAGCGCCAGGTACAGCAGCTTGTCGAACTCGGCGCCGAAGCGGCGGATCACCGCGTCGGGGTCGGGGATGAGCTTGGCGTCGGCGATCAGGCCGAAGTGGACGCGGCCGTTGTAGCTGAGGATGGAGATGCCCACGCCGATCGAACCGGTCTGCGGCACCCAGAACATCATTTCGCGCAGGGTGCAGCCGGCCAGGTACAGCGGCTGCTGCGGGCCGGGCACGTTGGTGGCCACGGCCGTGGCCTTGCGGCTGAACAATTCCAGCGCCAGCCCCTGGACCTGCGCCGGGGCCATGCCGAGTGCGGCCAAAAGCCCAAATGCAACAATGGCTTGGCGAGAATTCTTAAGATCGTTCATGCACTTGGCGACACGCTCCACCCGGCGGATCGGGTTGCCCTCGCCCACCGGCAATTCCAGGAACACCAGGCCGAAGTGGTTGCCCAGCTTGCGCGCGTGCTCCAGCGGTCGCAGGTTCACCGGCACGGTCGCGCGCAGGGTCACGCCGTCGACGTCGTCGCCGCGCTCGATCATGTAGTCGCGCAGCGCGCCGGCGGCGGTGGCCATGAGCACGTCGTTGACGGTGCAGTCGCAGGCGCGGCCCACCGCCTTGACCTCTTCCAGGTCCAGCGGCTCGGCCCAGGCCACGCGCTTGCTCACGCCGAGCTTGCCGCGCAGCAGCGAGGGCGGATCGTCGGACAGGGCCAGCGCGTTGAGCAGCTCGCGCGCGATTTCGCCGCCCTCCTTGGCCAGCATCGCCGCCAGGGTCGGGTCGCGGTACATCTCCATGCCCTTTTCGAGCGCGCGCGAGCCCAGCTTCATGTAGCGGTCGACCGCGCCGACGCGGCGGGCCACGTCGGCGCCGTCCTGCTTGAGCCAGGCGTGCGGCAGGTCGCTGCCCTTGGCCGGCTCGCGGGTGGTGTCGGTCAGCGACAGCAGCACCTGGACCAGGGCGATGCCGTCGGCATAGCTGTGGTGGATGCGCGCGACCAGGGCCGAGCCGCCGTCGTAGCGTTCGACCAGATGGAACTGCCACAGCGGCCGGCTGTGATCCAGCGGGCTGGACGCGAGCTGGCTGACGTAGCGTTCCAGCGCGCGCTTGCCGCCGCGGCCGGGCAAGGCGGTGAGCTGCACGTGCCAGTCGAGGTCGAAGTCCTCGTCGGTCTGCCAGGACGCGCCGGCCGGCGTGTCCACCGCCTTCTGGCGGAAGCGCGAATAGGCCAGGAAGCGCTGCTTGACCACGCGCCGCAGGGTCTCGATCGACATCGGCTCGGCGAACATCAGCACGCCGGTGATCATCATCGGATTGGTGGCGCGCTCCATGCGCAACCAGGCCGTATCCACTCGCGACATCGGTTCGCGGCGCGCGCGCTTGCGCGTCTCTGCTTTGGCCATGCGCCCTCCCAGCGTCTTGGGCGAGTGAATCACGCGGCCGCGAGCGGCGTCAACGCGATTCGCCGCCGCCGCGCTCGCGGTAGGCGTTCAAGGCCGCGTCGCGGCCGGCGGCCAGGTCCACCAGCGGCTTGCGCGGGTAGTCCGGCGCGGCGCGGCGCAAGGCGTCGGGGTCGCGCCAGGGCGCGAAGCGCAGCGGCGTGGGCAGCGCCGCCAGCTCCGGTACCCAACGCGCGATGTAACGGCCGTCGGGATCGAACTTTTCGGCCTGGGTGACCGGATTGAACACGCGGAAATACGGCGCGGCGTCGGCGCCGGTGCCGGCCACCCATTGCCAGCCCAGGGTGTTGTTGGCCAGGTCGGCGTCGACCAGGGTGTCCCAGAACCAGCGCGCGCCGTGGCGCCAGTGGTAGCGCAGGTGCTTGGTCAGGTAGCTGGCCACGATCATGCGCACGCGGTTGTGCATCCAGCCGGTATGCCAGAGCTCGCGCATGCCCGCATCGACGATGGGCACGCCGCTGCGGCCCTGCTGCCAGGCCTGCAGGCGCGGCGCCACCGTGCGCGCCCAATCGAAGTCGTCGAAGCGCGGATTGAAGTTGCGCTCAGGCGTGTGCGGGAAGTGGTGCAGCAGATGGTGGGCGAACTCGCGCCAGCCCAGCTCGCGGATCGCGGCGTCGATGTCGCCCGCGCGCGCGGCGGTGCGCTGCGCCTGCAATGCGGCGACCGCCCGCCATGGCGCGATCTCGCCGAAATGCAGATGCGGCGACAGGCGCGAGGTGCCGACGCGGTCGGGGCGGTCGCGCTGCTCGGCGTAGCCGTTCATGGCGCCGTCGATGAAGGTCTCCAGCGCCGCGCGCGCGCCGGCCTCGCCCGGCGTCCAGTGCTCCCAGAAGCCGCGGTCCCAATCCAGCGCGGGCGCCAGCTTCAATGCGGCCAGCGGCACGCCGTCGGGGCCGCGGTCGGTGCTGGGCAGTTGCTTGGGCGCGTCCCAGTTCGGCGCCTGTTGCCAGGACGCGAGCGCGGCGCGCCAGTACGGGGTGAACACGCGGTAGGGCTCGCCCTGGCGCGTAGCCAGCTGCCAGGGTTCGAACAGCAGCGCGCCGTTGTAGCTGTCCGCGCGCACGCCCTGGCGCCGCAGCGCCTGCTTGATGCGGGTGTCGCGCTTTTCGATCGCCGGCTCGTAGCGGCGGTTCCAGAACACCGCCTCCGCGTCGGTGGCCAGCAGCAGCGATTGCAGGGTGGGCAGGCTGGGCCCAACGAAGCGGCGCAGGCGCGAGCCGCGCGCGCTCAGGTCGAGGTCCAGCGCGTCCAGCGAACGGTGCCGCCAGGCGTCGGAGGCCGCCCCCGGGCGCCAGTCGCCGTGCTCGTCCGGCGCGTGGATGTAGATCGGAATCGGCACGTAGCCGGCGTCCAACGCCGCGCGCAGCGCGGGGTTGTCGTCCAGACGCAGGTCGTTGCGGAACCAGACCAGCGCGGTGGCGGCAGCGTCGGTCATGGCCGGGTCGCGAGTCGAAGGACGGCCAGTATGCCGTGCCGGCGTGAACGCAGGGCGCAGCCGCGGGCCGCCTTGCCGGCTGGCACGCTGAGGTATTCGATAACGCACACCTTTGCTGTCATCGCTCTCCGCTCCGGTGGGTCCGGACGGGTGAGCGGGCAGACGGACACGGCGTGTCCGCTGCGTCGTCGCGGCCGTCCGTGGCCGCCACGACAGGCAGGCCGCAGTAGCGGCCCGCCCGCAGGGCTTGCTTACTGCGACTGCAGTTCGGTGATGGCGTCCTTGGCCTGGACCAGGCCCCAGCCGGTGTTGTTGTCGAAGCCGGCCGCATCGATGTCCTGAGCGGTGGTCAGCAGGGCGTCGCGCACCTGCGCCGCGGTCGCGGTCGGCTTGGCGCTCCACACCACCGCCGCCGCGCCGGACACGTGCGGGGTCGCCATCGAGGTGCCGCTCATGAGCTGGTAGGCGTTGTTGGACACCGACGGGGTGGCGTCGACGGTCGCGGTCTGCCCGGCCAGGTTGGCCACGATGGTCTGGCCGTCGGCCTGGCTGATGCCCACCGCCGGCAGCGTGGTGGTGACCGGGTTGCCGTTGGCGTCGTACATGCCGATGCGCAGGTCGCCGGCGACGTTGTTGTAGATCACCACGCCCAGGGCGCGGCCGCTCTTGGCCTTGGTGATCTTGTCGACGAAAGTGTTGGTGCCGCGCTGGCAGACCACGATCTTGTTGCGCCAGGTGTTGGACGAGGTCTGGCACAGGCCGCCGTTGACCCAGCCGGCGCTGGCGGTGGTTTGCCTGGAGCCGGCCACCGGAATGGCGGCGAAGCTGGAGCTGCCGATCACCAGCGGGTCGTTCTTCAGCGGGTAGGTGCTGAGCGTGTCCACGCCCGGCGCGGCGATGTCGACGGCGCTGTTGAACTGCGAGAAATCGGCCTTGACGTTGGCCGAGTCCACCGCCGCCACCGACACCACGCTGGCGTAGGACGCCGGGTAGCTGAGGCTGGAATCGCCGTCGTTGCCGGCCGCGGCGATGCTGAGCACGCCGTTGTTGGCCAGGGTCTGGAACGCGTTCTGCTCGGTGGTCGAGCTGGTCGGGCCGCCCAGGCTCATGCTGATGATCTTGGCGCCGGCGGTGTTGCAGCGGTTGGCGGCGTCGACCAGGGTCGAGGAGTAGGTCCAGTTGCACTGGCCATGGCCGCTGCCGTTGGTGCCGTTGGTGCCGAAGATCTTGATGATGTGCAGCGAGACCTTGCCCGGGCTCACGCCGACCACGCCGGTGCTGTTGTTGGCCGCGGCGATGGTGCCGGCCACGTGGGTGCCGTGACCGCAGGTGTCGGTGTCCCAACCGGTGGGATAACCGGTGATGGTCATGCCGGCGAAGTCTTCGTGGGTCTTGTTGATGCCCGAGTCGATCACGCAGACCTTGATGCCCGCGCCGGTGGCGGCGCCGGTGTCGAGCACGCCGTCCTGGTTGGCATCCCACACCGCGCGCGCCTGGACCTGGTCGATGCCGTAGGGGGTGCTCTGCGCCTGCAGGTAGCGCGGCTGGTCGATTTCGACCGATTCCACGTCGGGGTTGGCGCGCAGGGCCTTGATCGCTTCCGGCGAGGACAGGGTCATCACCGCGCTGTTGAGGCGGTCGAACTGGTAGTTCAGCACCGCGTCGCCGCGGCGATCGGCGGCGAGCTTGCCGCGCAGCGCCTGGATGCGCTGGCCCAGGCCCTGGGTGGAGGCGCCCGCGCTCTTGCCGGCGGCGGCGCTGGCGGTGCCGGACTTGAACTTGACCCAGACGCGGTTCGGATTCGGACCGTCCTGCGCCATCGCGCCGGCCGAGGCGATCATCGTCGCCAGACCCAGACCCAGCGCGCACATCAGCTTGCTCTGCTTCATCAAACCAAACCCCCAAAGTGGATAGGCCGGCTCCGGACGGAGCGACCGTCGGCCGCGAGGCTCTCTCTCCTACACGGCCGACCTTATCCAAACGGGAAAATGCGCCGACCTCCCTACTAGGTGAAAACACCTACTAAGTGCGATGAGTTGCTCAGATCGGAAACGCGCGGGGCACCCGACGGCGTCGGCCGGGCGGCGCAAAGGCCGGCTTGGACCCGGGCCGAAGCCCTCAGCTCTCGACGAAACGCACCCGGCGGGTGATCGAGCAGGTCAGCTCGTAGCCGATGGTGCCGGAGACCTCGGCGATGCGTTCCACCGGCAGCTCCGGGCCCCACAGCACGACGGGGTCGCCGACCTTGGCCTCGGGCAGGCCGCGCAGGTCGATGGTCATCAGGTCCATGGACACGCGGCCGATCACCTGCGCCGCCTGCCCCGCCACCAGTACCGGCGTGCCCGAGGGCGCGGCGCGCGGGTAGCCGTCGCCGTAACCGATCGCGGCCACGCCCACGTTCATGTCCTCGGGGCATTCCCAGGTCGCGGCGTAGCCGATGCGCTCGCCCTTGCGCACGCGGTTGACCGCGATCAGGCGCGTGGACAGGGTCATGGCCGGGCGCAGGTCGAAGTCGGCGCCGGTGGTGCCCTCCACCACCGAGATGCCGTACAGCGCGCCGCCGGGGCGGATCCAGTCGGCGTGCGCGTCGGGCCAGCCCAGCACCGCGGCCGAGTTGGCCAAAGAGCGCGCGCCGCCCAGGCCGGCGGTGGCTTGCGCGAACACGCGCTGCTGATCGCGCGTCTGCGGGCGTTCGAATTCGTCGGATGCGGCGAAGTGGTTCATCAGCACGATGCCGTCGGCCACCGCGGGCAGCGCGGCCAGGCGCGCGTAGGCCTCGCGCACGTCCTCCGGGGCGAAGCCCAGGCGGTGCATGCCGGTGTCGACCTTGAGCCAGCAACGGATCGGCTCGCCCTCGCCCGCCTGCTCCAGCATCGCCAGCTGGCTGTGGTGGTGGACCACCGTCTCCACGCCCAGGCGGCGCAGCTGCGGCAGGTCGTCGGCCTCGTCGAAGCCCGACAGCAGCACGATCGGCTGCGACAGGCCGGCCGCGCGCAGGCGGTCGGCGTCGGACAACGCGGCCACGCCGAAGGCGTCCGCGCCTTCCAGCGCGCGCGCCACGCGTTCCAGGCCGTGGCCGTAGCCGTCGGCCTTGACCACCGCCATCACGCGGCTGTGCGGCGCGCGCGCGCGCGCCTGGGCGAGGTTATGACGCAGCGCGTCGGTGTGGATGGTTGCGGAGGTGGGGCGTGCCATCGCCCTAGTTTATCGGCTGGCGGGCGTGCGCAGGCTGTCGGCATGCGCACGCCCGCGACGGGTACGGGCCCGTCGCGGCCGCTTCGCGCTCAGTCCCGGCCCAACTCCAGCACCGTGTTCGGGCCCGGGCGTTCGTTCTCGCGGCTCAACTGTTCGGCGGCCAGCGGCGGCGTCCACGGCGCCTTGCCCATCTGCGACAGGTCCGGATAGCGGCCGATCACGCGGAAGCGGTCGAACACGTAAGGCACGCCGTCCGAGGCCAGCGGGATGCGGCCGTCCGCGAGGTGGAAATGCAGATGCGGGCCGGTGGAATCGCCGGTGAAGCCCAGCGCGCCCAGGGGCTGTCCGCGGCGCACGCGCTGGCCCACGGCCACGCGCACGCTGCCGGGCTGGAGGTGTTCGTAGAAGGCGTAGCGGCCGTCGCCCAGGTCCAGAGCGACGTAGTTGCCGGGCGCATCGTCCAGGGACTGCTTGCGGTGCTGCGACACCAGCGGCACTTCCTTCACGTCGTCGCGCACCGCGGCCACGGTGGCGTCGGCCACCGCCAGCACCGGTTCGCCGTAACCGTAGATGCCGGCGACCCGGTCGCGATCGCCGGCACTGGTACGGCCCTGGGCGTCGAGCTTGACCCAGTCGATGGCGTAGCGGCCCGGCAGCACCGCGCGGCCGCCGACGGCGTAATAGACGCGGCGGTGGCCGCGTGCCCATTCGGGGTGATGGATCGCGACCCAGGGGCCACCGCTGACCGGCGGGCTCAGGATCAGGCTGGGTGCGGGCCGCACGTCGACCGTCGCGCCTTCGAGCTCGGCGCTGCCGCCCTCGCTGCCGTAGCCGTAGCGCAGGCGGTGGATCAGCCGTTTCGGCGGCGCGCCGTCGGCCAGGCGCAGTTCCAGGTATAGCACCTCGCGCTCGCCCGGCGCCAGCGCGCGCGCCGGTTCCGACGCGGCCGCGCCGATGCGCTGCAGGCGCGGCGCCAGCGCCGCGGCGTCCAGCTCGGCCAGCACCCGGCCGGTGTCGCCGTCGCGCACCTGCACACTTTGCAGGCGCAGCGGGCCGGCGCTGAAGTTGCTCAGCTGCAATTCGTACAGCAGCCACGACACGCCTTCCATGCGCACCGGCGACGGCGCCACCGGTACTTGCAGGTCGTAGGACTGGCGCAGCGGCGCGGCCGGTTCGGCGGCGTCGGCGGTCGACAAGGAGGCGCAACAGAGCAGGACGGCGAACGCGAAGGCGCGCATGGACGGGCTCGGAGGAATGGGAAGGAAGGCCGCGACCGGTCAGGCCGGCGGCGGCAGGCGCAGTTCGTCGATGGCCGCGTCCGACAGCCACAACAGGGTGTTGAGGTAGTCGGCGATGCAATCGATCACTTCGGCGCGCGGTCCTTCGCGCCACGACGGCGATCCGTAGAAGGCGTCCTGCTGCGCGACCAGGTCGGCATGGTCGCGGTAGGCGCGGATCAGGTACCAGCTTTCGTGTTCGTGCTGCGAGCGGCCGAACGCGACCACGTCCATGCCGCGCTCGCGCAGCATCGGCAGCGCGCGCTCGAGCATGGCGCGCTGGAACCGCACGGACGTCTCCGGCTTGAGCCGGTAGGTCCGCACTTCGATCAATCGTGGCATGCGCGCGCTCGCAACGTGGGCCGGTAGCGGATGCTGCGCGAGCCGGCGCGCGGCGCACAAGTTACGTTTGTCATGCCCTGCGCCGAAACGAAAACGGGCCGGCAAAGGCCGGCCCGTTCTTCGCTCCCGATCGCCGCGTGTTCAGTCGCAGCGGCGCTCGATCACGGTCTCGGTCTTGTTCTGCTGGTTTTCCTGGATCTTGCGGCCGACCACCGCGCCGCCGACCGCGCCGGCCGCCGTGGCGATCTTCTTGCCGCTGCCGCCGCCGACCTGATTGCCGAGCAGGCCGCCCGCGACCGCGCCCAGGGCGGTGCCGGTGATCTTGTGCTTATCCTTCACTTCCTTGGGCCGCTGCACTTCCACGTCGTAGCAGTGCGGCTGCTTGGCCTTGGTCTTGGACTTGGTCTGGGCGGTGGCGGCGCCGGTCGCCATCACGCAGGACATCAGCGCTACGGCGATCGTGGATTTGAGCTTGGCGTTCATGGGGTCACCCGGAAAGGAGAGAAGAGCGTGGCGACGATGCGCCTGCGCGCGTGGGGAGCGCGTCAAGTCGCAAGGCCATAAGCGTCACACTAGCGCGGCTAGCCTGAATGGGCACCGGCGCGGACGCTGCGCGTTCGCGGGATTGGGCGCACGATCAACAATTCGGCCGGGATGCGACCGCCTCGACGCAGGTTCGGGTTCGCAGCCGGCCCGCCGAAATCAAAATGGGTTCCGGCTTTCGCCGGAATGAGGGTTTAAGCAGGCTTGAAACTTTCACTGCCACGCTGATCCCTTCACCTCGATCGAAGGATCGTTGATCGTTGATCGGGGTTCGGGTTCGGGTTCGGGGCGAGCCTCATCACGCCGTCATTCCGGCGAACGCCGGAACCCGTTTTGATCGGCTCGCGATGGGTTCCCTGCTGCCGCTACACGCGCGTCCACTGCGCGACCGGGCGTCCGTCGCGCCCCCACCACGAACCGGGCTCGTCCTCGTTCGGCCAGCCCTCGGGCGAGTCTTCCCAGTTCTCCTGGCGCCCGTAGACGGTCAGGTCGAGCATCTGCAGCGTGGGCAGCATGGCCTCGATCCCGCGCCACTTGGTTTCGTAGGTCTGGAACACCTCGTCGCCTTCGCGCAGGTAGCAGCGCAAGTCGCCTCCGTTGCGCGTCGTCAACTCGTCCGCCGAACCCGCGGTGGAATACCATGGCGCCGGCCAGCCCATGAAGTCGCGGTAGGCGGCGAGTTCGGACCAGGGCCCGCTGCTGAACACCGCGTAGCCCACGTCGCGCTCGGCCAGGTAGGCGAGCACGGCCGCGTCCATCGCCGCCTGGCTGTGAGTGCAGCCGTCGCACTGTTTCTCGTGCGGCGCGCCGGCATGCCACATGAAGTGATAGACGATCAGCATGCGCCGGCCGGCGAACACCTCGCGCAGCGGAATCGGTCCGCCCTCGCCCACGACCGTGATCGGATCCATGCGTACCATCGGCAGGCGCCTGCGCGCGGCGGCGAGCACATCGCCGGCGCGCGTATGCGCCTTCTCGCGCAGCAGCAGTTGCGCGCGTTCGCGTTCCCATTGGCTGCGGTCGACGATCCGGGGAGTGGCGAGCTCGTTCATGCGGTGCCTCCTGGAAACCGTGTCGGCGGTGGGTCGACGGCACATCCTGCGCGATACGAACGCATCCGCAGCGGACGCCCCCAGGCGCCCGGCGCGCAGCGATGCCGTTGCGGTCCTGGATAGCACACAGGAGCTTCGCCCAGCGTCAACGAGCGCGCTACGGCGCTGTGCAGGCGGATGCGGCCGCGGCAAGCGGGCCGCGCTGCCGCTGTTCAAAGGCGACGGCCGTGGGCCGCGTCAGGCTTACTCGAACGCGCCGACCGAGTCGCGGCTGAGGTTGTCGAAGCGCGTGTACTCGCCGAAGAACTTGAGCTTGATCGAGCCGGTCGGACCGGAACGCTGCTTGCCGATGATGACCTCGGCCAGACCTTTGTCCGGCGAGGTTTCCTTGTTGTAGTAGTCGTCGCGGTAAATGAACACGATCACGTCGGCGTCCTGCTCGATGGCGCCGGATTCGCGCAGGTCGGCCATGACCGGGCGCTTGTCGGCGCGCTGTTCCAGCGAGCGGTTGAGCTGCGACAGCGCGATCACCGGCAGGTTCAGTTCCTTGGCCAGGTGCTTGAGCGAGCGCGAGATCTCGGAAATCTCGGTGGCGCGGTTCTCGCTGTTGCCGGGCACCGACATCAGCTGCAGGTAGTCGATCACGATCAGGCCCAGGTCGTGTTCGCGCTTGAGCCGGCGCGACTTGGCGCGCAGCACGTCCGGCGACAGGCCCGGGGTGTCGTCGATGAAGATCTTGGCCTCGCGCAGCTGGCGGATCGCGCTGGTCACACGGCTCCAGTCCTCGTCCTCGAGCTGGCCCGAGCGCAGGCGCTGGGCGTTGACCCGGCCGACCGAGGAGATCAGGCGCAGGGCCAGCTGGCTGGCCGACATTTCCATCGAGAACACCGCCACCGCCTTCTTGCTGCGGAACGCGGCATACTCGGCCATGTTCAGGGCCAGGGTGGTTTTGCCCATGGCGGGACGCGCGGCGATGATCAGCAGGTCGGTGTTCTGCAGGCCCGCGGTCATTTCGTCGAATTCGGTGTAGCCGGTGGGCAGGCCGGTCACGCTGCCGCCGTTGGCGTAGCGCGTCTGCAGCACGTCGAAGGCTTCCGACAGGGCCTTGTTGACCGGGGTGAAGTCGGTGCGGCCGCGCGCGCCGGCCTCGGCGATCGCGAACACCTCCTGCTCGGCCTTGGCCAGGATCTCGCCGCTGTCGCGGCCGTCGGGCTGGAAGCCGTCGTTGACGATGCCGGTGCCGACCTCGATCAGCTGCCGCAGCACCGCCTTGTCGCGCACGATCTCGGCATAGGCGGCGATGTTGGCCGCCGAAGGCGTGGTGCTGGCCAGTTCGATCAGGTAGGCGCCGCCGGCGACCTGCTCGGACAGGCCCATGGAGTCGAACCACTCGCCCAGGGTCACCGCGTCGAAGGGGCGGTTCTTCTCGGCCAGCTCGCGGATGGCGCGGTAGATCAGCTGGTGGTCGCGGCGGTAGAAGTCTTCCTCGACCAACTGGTCGGCGACGCGGTCGTAGGCGTCCGGGGCCAGCATCAGGCCGCCGAGCACGGCCTGCTCGGCCTCGATCGACTGCGGCGGCACGCGCAGCTGGTCGATGCGCTGCTCGGCGCGGGTTTCGTAACGTTTTTCGCCGCGGAAACCCGGACGTGCGCTCATCGTTCTAGCGTTCCTGGCTGGGACGGGGACGCAGACGCGGTCCGTCGTGTCGGGGTGACCAACTCCGGGCAAGGCCGGGGCGGCCGGTCATCGTAGAGGCGAAAGGCGCATCGGCGTTGCATACAACTCTGTGGCGAAGCTGTGGATAACAGGTGGGGAAACCACACCGCTATCGCACGGTTCGGTCTCAGAGCCTGAGACTGGCCGACGCAAAAAACGAAAGGCGCCTCGCGGCGCCTTCCGTAGTATCGCCCAGGCTTGCGGCTTAGGCGACTTCGCCTTCCACGATCACCTTGACGGTGGTTTCGACGTCGGCGTGCAGGTGCACCAGGATGTCGTACTCACCGGTGCGGCGCAGCGGGCCTTCGCCCATGATCACTTCCGACTTCTCGACCGGATAGCCGGCCTTGGTCAGGGCCTCGGCGATGTCGCGCGGGCTGACCGAGCCGTACAGCTTGCCTTCGGTGGCGGCGTTGGCGCGGATGGTGACCGACGCGCCTTCCAGCTTGGCCTTGCGGCCTTCGGCGCCGTCCAGCAGGGACTTGGCCTTGGCTTCGTAATCGGCGCGCTTGGCTTCGAACTCGGCCAGGTTGGCGGCGGTGGCCGGCACGGCCTTGCCCTGCGGGACCAGGTAGTTGCGGCCGTAACCCGGCTTCACGTTGACCTTGTCGCCCAGGTTGCCCAGGTTGGTGACTTTCTGCAGGAGGATCAGTTGCATGGTGGTGCTCCGTATTCGTTAGCGGGCCTGTAGGTCCGCAGCAGGGGACGCTGTCCGAAAGGGCTTTGTGCGGGTTCGGGCGCTATCGCAGCGGCCCTCACCCCTGCCCTCTCCCGCCAGCGGGAGAGGGGGACAAAGAGTCGGTCCGCTACGCGGACCGACCGCTTTTTCAGGCGTTGTGGTTGTCGGTGTACGGGATCAGGGCCAGGAAACGGGCGCGCTTGACGGCCGTGGACAGCTGGCGCTGGTACTTCGACTTGGTGCCGGTGACGCGGCTCGGCACGATCTTGCCGGTCTCGGTCAGGTACTGGCGCAGGGTGTTGAGATCCTTGTAATCGATCTCCTTGACGCCCTCGGCGGTGAACTTGCAGAACTTGCGGCGGCGAAAGAACTTGGACATGGGTATGTGTTCCTAGAAGGTGCGGCCCAGAAGGCGCGATCAGGCGGCTTCGGCGTTGTCGTCGGAGCTGTCGGCGCTGCCGACGGCGCTATCGCTGTCGTCGTCGCGACGGCGGCGTTCGCCACGCTCGGGCTTGTCGCCCTTCTCGTCCTTGAACTTCATGATCAGCGACTGCTCGGTGTCGGCCGCGTCGCGCTTCATGACCAGGTGGCGCAGCACCGCGTCGTTGAAGCGGAAACCGTCGACGAGCTCGTTGAGCACGTTCTGGGTGACTTCGATGTTGAGCAGGACGTAATGGGCCTTGACCAGGTTCTCGATCGGGTAGGCCAGCTGACGGCGGCCCCAGTCTTCGAGACGGTGGATCTTGCCTTCGCCGCCCTCGATCAGCGACTTGTAGCGCTCGATCATGGCCGGGACCTGCTCGCTCTGGTCCGGGTGGACCAGGAACACGACTTCGTAATGACGCATCGTTGTTTCCTTGTGGATGACGGCCCGATCGCCGGGCCGGTTCAGCCCCCCGCCACCGGGCGACGGGTCGCCGGGCGCGGTAGGGCAAGGGGCCCGCAGCGGCGTCAGGCCGTGCGGGAGCCGGAAAGTATGGCAGGGTCAAGGGCTTAGGTGCAAATCGAGGGCTATAGGCTCGCCGCTGGCGCCCTCGGGAGCCGGTAAACCTGCCTGGGAGTGGGGAAATCGCGGCTCACGCCGCTCCCACAAGGGTGGACAGGGGCTCTGGAGCGGCCTGCCCTGCCCCGGGTCCGTGGTCCGGACCCGGGGCTCGGGGTCACTCGGCGTGCAGGGCGGCCACGCTGGCGCCCGGCCGCATGGGCTCGGCCTTGCCGCGGGCGCGGCGCACGATCCGCGCGCTGCCGTTACGCAGGTCGTCGAGGATGGCGTAGATGGTCGGCAGGAACAGCAGGCTGACCAGGGTCGAGAACGCCAGGCCGCCGGCGATCGCGCGCGCCATCGGGTAGTAGGCCGGCATGTCGTCGCTGCTGGCCGTGGACAGCGCGATCGGCACCATCGCCAGGATCGCCGTGCCCATGGTCATCAGGATCGGGCGCAGGCGTTCGCGGCTGCCTTCCACCAGCGCCTCGGTGCGGCTCAGGCCGCGCCGGCGCAGGTTGTTGATGTGCTCGATCATGACGATGCCGTTGTTCACCACCACGCCCATCAGCACCAGGATGCCGATGAAGGACATGATCCCGAACGTGGTGCCGGTGAGCCAGAACAGCCAGAACACGCCGAACACCGAGAACAGCACGCCGCTCATGATCGCCGCCGGGAACAGCAGCGACTCGAACACCGCCGCCATCACCACGTAGATCATGATCAGGGCGATCAGCAGGTTGAACATCATCTGCTGGTTCGCCTCGTCCTCGTCCTCGAACGCGCCGCCCTCGAAGGAATAGCTGTAGCCGGCCGGGAACGACACCGCCTTGAGCGTTTCCTCCATCGCCTTGCGCGCCTCGGGCACGGTGGCCTTGTCGGCCAGGTTGGCCTGGATGGTCAGCGTGGTCTGGCGGTTGGCGCGGCGGATCTCGGTGGCCGCCGGGCGCACGTCCACGTCGACCATGCTCAGCAGCGGCACAGTGCGGCCGTCGGGCGCGCGCACGGTGAACGAGGCGATGTCCTCCACGCCGTACTGCTCGGCGCCGGCGAAACGCACCCACACCGGCACCTCGGTCTCGCCGCGGCGGTACTCGCGCAGCGGCGCGCCGCGCAGGGCCAGGCCGACGAAGCGCGAGACCTCCTGGGCGCTGAAGCCGAACGAGGCCGCGCGCTCGCGGTCCACGCGCACCGCCAGTTCGCTGTTCTGGTCGCCGGCGTCCACGCGCACGTCGCGCAGTTCCTTGCGCTTGGCCAGGATCGGCACGATGTCCTTGGCCACCTCGGCCAGGGTCTGGGTGGAGTCGCCGACCAGCTGCACCTGCACGTTCTTGCCGGGCTGGCCGCCACCGCCGCCGGGCCCGCCCTGATCGCCGATGCCGATGTCGGCGCGCGCGGACTTGGGCAGTTCCTTGCTGATCATGTCGATCAGCGGCTTGGTCGCGCCGGACTCCTTGGTGTCGAAGGTGACGCGGGTGCCCGCGCCGCCGACTTCGCTGTAGTAGGAGTAGACCTGGGTGATGTGGAACTTCTTGCGATTGGCGTCCAGGAACTTCTCCACCCGCAGCACTTCCTCGGACATCTGCTCCTTGGTGTAGCTGCCCTTCCACTGGTAGAAGATGTTGACCTCGCCGCCGTCGTCGCCGCCGAACATGTCGAACTTGGTCTTGGTCATCGGCACCACGCTGATCGCGATGATCAGCACGATGCCCAAGACGCTCCAGCCGCGGTGGGCCAGGGTCCAGCGCAGGAAGGTGGCGTAGCGGCGCTGCAGGCGCGGGATCAGGCCGGTGGTGTTGTTGACCATGGGCGGGGTCTTGAGCCGCGCCGAGATCATCGGGATCAGGCTGACCGCGACCAGCCACGAGGCCAGCAGCGAGACCGAGATCGTGATCGCGATCTGGGCCATGTAGATGCTGAGGAAGTTGCGCTCGCCGAACAGGTTGGGCAGGAACACGATGCAGTGGCACAGGGTGCCGGCCGACAGCGCGATGGCGACATGGCGCGTGCCCAGGATCGAGGCCAGGCGCGGCTGGTCGGGCATCTTCTCGCGTTCCTGGTAGATGCTTTCCACCACCACCACGGCGTTGTCCACCAGCATGCCCACCGCCAGCAGCAGGCCCATCATCGACAGGATGTTCAGGGTCACGCCGGCGAAGTACATGAAGCCCAGGGTCATCACGAAGCAGATCGGGATGGCCAGGGTCACCATCAGCGTCGACGGCCAGTGGCGCAGGAAGAAGAACAGCACCGCGATCGACAGCAGCAGGCCGATGCCGCCGGCCTCGGCCAGCTCCAGCAGCGAGCTGGTCACGTTCTCGCCCTGGTTCTCGATGATCTTGACCTGGATGCCGCGCAGCGAGGGCTCCTTGCGGATGTCCTCGACCTCCTGCAGGGCCAGGCGCGAGACCTCCACCAGGTTGGCGTTGCGCTCCTTGAACACGTCCAGGCCGACCGCGGGGCGCCCGTCCAGGCGCCGGCCGTAGTCCATGCGCGCCGGCTTCATCCGGATCTCGGCGATGTCGCCCAGGCGGGTGCCGTTGTTGCCGATCACCAGCTCGCGCAGCTGCTGCAGGTCGGTGATCTCGCCCACCGGCTGCACCCGCAGGCGGCGGCCGCCGTCGTCGATCTGGCCGGCGGACACGGAGAAGTTCACCGCCTGCAGGCGCGTGGTCAGCTCGTTGAGGCTGAGGTTGTGCGCGGTCAGCCGGTCGGGCTGGATCGCGATCTCGACCTCGTTGGGCGGCGCGCCGGAGACCTCGACCCGGGCCACGCCCGGCAGCCGCTCGATCCGGCGTTTGAATTCGCGGTCGATCAGGTCGTAGGCGCCGGTCAGGTCCATGTCGCCGGCCAGACGCACGCGCAGCACCGGCTGGTCGGTGGTGGAGAACTTGAGCACGAAGTAGCGCTGCAGGTCCTCGGGCAGGTCGGCGCGGATCGCGTCGATGCGCTCGCGCGCCTCGGACGCGGCGATGGCCACGTCGCGGTCCCAGTTGGAGAACTGCATGAAGATGTTGGCGCCGTCGGCCCGCGCGCTGGAATCCATGCGCTTGATGCCGGTCATCGTCGACAAGGTCTCTTCGACCGGACGCAGCACGGTGCGCTCGACCTCTTCCGGGGTCGAGCCGGTGTACGGCATCTGCACGAAGATGAAGGGCGGCGAGACCTCGGGGAAGGCCTCCAGCGGCAGGCGGATCGCCGCGATCAGGCCGACCACGAACAGGGACACGAACAGCATCACCGTGGTGACGGGACGCTTGATGCTGAGTTCTGCGACGCTCATGGTGCGGTCCTCAGGCCTGTTCCGGGCCCAGCGGGCCGTGCGGCGGACCATCCAGCGGCGCCTGATCGTCCTCGATCAGCTCGGCGGCGGCGCGCTGCTCGCGGCGTGCGCGGCGCGCGCGCTCGCGGTAGTGCTCGTCGGAGCGGCGGTCGAGCAGGTCGTACACCACCGGGATCACCACCAGGGTCAGCAGGGTCGACACCAGCAGGCCGCCGATCACGGTGATCGCCATCGGCGAGCGCACTTCCGCGCCCGGACTGCCGAACAGCGGCGCGATCGCCAGCGGCAGGAAGCCGAACAGGGTGCACAGCGTGGTCATGATGATCGGGCGCAGGCGCGAGCGCGCGCCCTCGATCAGGGCCTCGCGCTTGGCCACGCCCTGCTCGCGCAGCTGGTTGACCTTGTCGATCAGGATGATGGCGTTCTTCACCACCAGGCCGACCAGCAGGATCAGGCCGATGAACACCACCACCGACACCGCCGACTTGGTCAGCAGCATCGCCAGCACCGCGCCGACCAGGGCCAGCGGGATGGTGAACAGGATCACGAACGGGTGCAGCAGCGACTCGAACTGCGAGGCCATGACCAGATAGACCAGGAACACCGCCAGGCCGAAGGCGAACAGCAGCGAGTTGATCGACTGCTGCAGTTCCTCGCCCTGGCCGCCGATGTGCATGCGCACGTCGGGCAGCGGGTTCTCGGCGACCATCTGCTGCACTTCCGCCACCGCGCCGCCCAGGTCGATGCCGCGCAGGTTGGCCGAGACGATGGCCACGCGCACCTGGTCGGCGCGGTGGATCTCGCTGGGGCCGGTGGTGGCGACCACGTCGGCGACCGCATCCAGGGTCACCGGACGGCTGCTGCCGGGGTTCACGATCAGGCGGCGGATGCTCTCCACCGACGCGCGGTCGGCTTCGCGGGCGCGTACCAGCACGTCGATCTTGCGGTCGCGGAAGCTGTAGCGCGTGGCCACGTCGCCACGCACCTTCTTCACCACCACGTCGGCGATCTGGCGCGTGGTCAGGCCCAGCGCGCCGGCGCGTTCCTGGTCGAAGCGGATCTGGATCTCGGGGAAGCCCTGCTCCACCGTCGACTTGACGTCGGCGTAGTGCGGGTTGGCGCGCAGCATCGCGGCCATGCGTTGGCCGGCGCGCTGGATGGTCTCCACGTCCTGGCCGCGCAGCTCGATTTCCAGCGGCGTGGAGAACGAGAACAGCTCGGGGCGGCTGAAATCGACCTGGGCGCTGGGGTGGCCGCGCATGCTCTCGCGCAGGCGCTCGGTCTCGGCGGCTTCGACTTCCTTGCTGCCGCCGTCGGCCATGACCACGCTGAGCTTGCCGATGTTCTCGCCGCTCTCGGTGGGGTTGGCGTCCAGGCGCGTGCCGCTGCCGCTCACGCCGAACAGGGCATGGATGCCCGGGTCCTTGGCGTGCTTGGTCTGCAGCTCGCGCACCAGAGCGTCGGTCTCGCGCAGCGGCGTGCCCGGCGGCAGCTTGACCGTCATTTCGAAACGGTCCTGGGCCAGCTGCGGGATCAGGTCGGCGCCCAGCAGCGGCACCGCCGCCAGGGTCAGGGCGAAGGCCACCGCGGCCGAACCCAGCACCAGCCAGGGCCGGCGCATCGCGCTGGGCAACAGGCGCAGGTAGCCGCGCTCGGCGCGGCCGTAGGGCGCCATGGCGATGTCGCTGGCCTTGCGCATGATCGGGCCGATCACCGCGGTCAGACCGCGCCAGATCCGCACCACCGCCCAGGCCAGGCCGAAGAACGACCAGCGGCCCACCACGCCGGCGCCGCGGCCGGCCGCGGCCAGCGGCTTCTGCAGCTTGGACTGCGGACGCCATTCCGGATGCCCTTCCTCTTCCGGGAAGGCCATCGGCGTGCGGTCCTTGAGCGCGCTCAGCATCGGGATCAGGGTCATCGACACGATCAGCGAGATGCCGATGGCCAGGGCCACGGTCAGCGCCTGATCGCGGAACAGCTGCCCGGCGATGCCTTCCACGAACACCAGCGGCAGGAACACCGCGATGGTGGTCAGGGTGGACGCGACCACGGCCATGCTGACCTCGCGCGTGCCGACGATGGCCGCCTCGAACATTCCCAACCCGCGTTCTCGCGCCTTGGCGATGCTTTCCAGCACCACGATCGAGTCGTCCACCACCAGGCCGGTGGCCAGGGCCAGGCCGCCCAGCGACATCACGTTCAAGCTCAGGCCGAACTGGCCCATGAAGAAAAAGGTGGTGACGATGGACACCGGCAGCGACAGGCTCACCACGAAGGTGCTCCAGCCGTCGCGCAGGAACAGGAAGATGATCAGGATCGCCAGCACGGCGCCGATCACGCCGTCCTTCTTGACCTCGCTGATCGAGTGACGGATGAACTGCGACTGGTCGTCGATGACGGTCAGTTCGACATCGCCGGGAATCTGCGACTTGATCTGCTCCAGCCGCGCCTGGATGGCGTCGGCCGTGGCCACGGTGTTGGCGTCGCCTTCCTTATAGATGGCCAGCTCCACCGCCTCCTTGCCGGCCAGGCGGATGATCGCCTCGCGCTCCTTGTAGCCCTGGCGCACCTCGGCGATGTCCTTCAGCCGCACCGGCTTGCCGCCGGCGACCGCAGCGCTGGAACCGGAATTGGCGCTCTGCACCGAGGCCGCCGCGGCCATCGCCGCCGCGTCGCCGCTGGAGGCCGCGATCGCCGCCATCTGCGCGGCCGCGTCGGCCGCGGCATTGCCGCCGCCGCTTTGCGTGGTGACCAGCATCTCGCGGATTTCCGGCACGCTGGCGAACTGGTTGACGGTGCGCACCAGGTAGCGCTGCGAGCCCTCTTCCAGGCGGCCGCCGGAGATGTTGATGTTCTCCTGCTGCAGGCGCTGGATGACGGTGTCGATGGGCAGGTTGAGCTGGGCCAGCTTCTGCTGGTCCAGGTCGACCTGGATCTCGTCCTCCAGACCGCCGCCGACCTTGACCGCGGCCACGCCTTCGACCGGCTCCAGCTTCTTCTTCAGATCGTCGTCGGCGTAGCGGCGCAGCGTGGTGAGCTGGCGCACCGAGTCGCCCTCGCCCTTGGCCGACAGGGCCAGGCGCAGGATCGGCTCGGTCGAGGGATTGAAGCGCAGCAGCACCGGGGCCTTGGCCTCCAGCGGCAGCTGCAGCACTTCCATTTTGTCGCGCACCTCCAGGCTGGCCTGGTCCATGTCGGTGCCCCAGGCGAACTCGAGCACTACGTCGCTCTGGCCGGTGCGCGAGACCGACTTGAGCTTGCGCAGGCCCTTGACCACGCCCACCGCTTCTTCCACCGGCTCGGAGATCAGGGTCTCGATCTCCGACGGCGCCGCGCCGGTGTACTCGGTGCGCACGGTCAGGGTGGGATAGCTGAGGTCGGGCAGCAGGTTGACCTTGAGGTCGCTGAGCGCGATGAAGCCGAACAGCACGAAGCTCAGCGTGACCATGAACACGGTCACGCGGCGCCGCACGGAAAATTCGACCAAGTTGAAGGAGCCGCCTTCGGAAGCTGGGGTCACGTCGGGTCTCCGCGCTTACTGCTTCGGCTGTTCGGTCTTGGGCTTGTCGGCCGCGGCCACCTGCTTGGGCGCGTTCTTGCCGATCAGCTGGACCAGGGTGCCGTCGCGCAGCGCGGTCTTGCCCGCGATGACCACGCGGTCGCCCGGGTTCACGCCGCCGCGCACCTCGGCCCATTCGCCGTCCAGGTAGCCCAGCTTGACCGGCACGCGCGCGGCCTTGTTGTCGCTGCGGATCACGAACACGGCCGGATCGCCCTCGTCCTCGAGCAGGGCGATGCGCGGCACCACCAGCGCGTCGGCGCGGTTGTCGTAGTCGATGCGGATGCGGCCGAACATGCCCGGCTGCAGCAGCTCGCCGCCTTCGAAACTGCAGACCACGCGGAAGGTGCCGCTGCCCGAATCCACCACCGGCGCGACGCGGTCGACCACGCCCTGGAAGCTCTTGCCCGGCAGCGCGTCCACCTGCATCTGCACCGGCTGGCCGGCCTTGAGGATGGCCAGCTCGCGCTCGGGCACGTTCAAGATCGCTTCCAGGCGCGAGGTGTCGACGATGCGGAAGATCGGCGTGTTGATCTGGACGAAGTTGCCGGTCTTGATCGAGCGCGAGGCGATCACGCCCGAAATCGGCGCCTGCACGTTGGCGTAGGACAGCTCCAGATTCGCCAGGCGGTTGGCCGCGCGCGCGTTCTCCAGGTCGTAACGCAGCTGGTCGTTGTCGTTGGCGCTGAGCAGGCGCTGCTCGGCCAGCTGCTTGGAGCGGGCGTAGTTGGCCTCGAGCTTGCGCATCTGCGCGCCGGTCTGGGCGGCCTGCAGTTCGGCGCGGGCCGAGTCCAGGCGCACCAGGGTCTGGCCGGCGCTGACCCGCTGGCCTTCCTCGAACATCACGTTCAAGGCCACGCCGGAGGTCTTGGCGACCACCTGCGACTCGGCGCGGGCTTCCAGGGGAGCGGTGCCGGTGTAGCTGGCGGCGATGGCCCGGCGGCTGGCCTGGGCGACCTCGACCGGCACGGCGTCCGGCGCCTTCTGCTCGCCGGCCTTGGCCTGGGCCTCGCCGGGCCCGCCGCCGCCCTTGCAGGCGGTCAGGGCCAGGGCGCAGGACAGCGCCAGAAGAGCGACGCGGGCGACCCCGGCCTTGCGATTGCTGGTGTTTTGAAGCATTTCAGACGACCCCGTGGCTGAATTTATGCGCTAATTTTGCGTAGCGACCGGCCTTTGTGCCGGTGTTGTATATAGGTATATCACCCACCCCGAAAATCGCATCCGCCGAAGGTCATGGTGACTGCCGCCATGCCCGCGCACGCGCGTCCGGTATCCGGGACAACGCATCGCGTTTGCGGGACCTGCCAGCGGGTAGCGGCATGCCCGAGACTACGATGCGTGCAAGGACGACTTCGTTGCATCCGCATGGCGGGCTATACTTGCGGACTTATGCGCGGTCGCGACCGCGCCCAGCCAGCTTCAACCTATTGCTAGCCACTCGAGATTGCGGACTACGACATGATGCGACCGCTGACGATCGCTGCCTGCTTCGCCCTCACCATCGCCGCCGCGCTGGCCGCGAACGCCGAGGACAAGGCTCCGGCCACCGCCACCCCCGCCGCTCCGGCCGCGGCCACCGCCGCTCCGGCGCCCGCCGCCAAGCCTGCCGCGATCACCGGCGACGCCGCCAAGGGCCGCCAGCTGACCTACACCTGCCAGGGCTGCCACGGCATCACCGGCTATAAGAACGCCTACCCGAACTACCACGTTCCCAAGATCGTCGGCCAGTCGTCCGAGTACCTGAGCAGCGCCTTGCACGAATACAAGAAGGGCACGCGCAAGCACCCGACGATGCAGGCCCAGTCGCAGAGCTTCTCCGACCAGGACATCGCCGATATCGCCGCCTTCCTGTCGACCGCGAAGAAGTGAGCAGACGCCCCATGACGACCAAGCACCTCGCCATCGCCCTGTTCGCCGCCCTCGCCGTCGCCGCCTGCTCGCAGGGCGACACCCCGGCCGAGCACTCCGCCGCCGACCGCGCCGAAGGCCACACCTCCTCGTCCTCCGGCCTGCCGGCCGGCCGCATCGCCATCGGCGAGCAGCTGGCCAGCGACAAGAAGCTCTCGGCCAGCGGCCAGGCCTGCGTGGACTGCCACGGCGCCGAAGGCAACAAGCCCATCGACGGCCTGACCCCGAAGCTGGCCGGCCAGTACCACGACTACCTCGCCCACTCGCTGCAGATGTACCGCGACGGCGACCGCGAGCATTCGCTGATGTCGACCCAGGCCAAGGGCCTGAACGACCAGCAGATCGCCGACCTGGCCGCCTACTTCGGCACCCGTCCGAACAGCCAGCTGCAGGACCTGCACAACGTGCATTGATCCGCTGCGGATCGGCATGAGGAAAAGGCCCGCACGAGCGGGCCTTTTTCGTTGGCGCCCCCCGCTCCGCTTTGGGGTAGGAGCGGCGTGAGCCGCGACCGCGCCAATGGCAAACCGGCGCGGCATCGATGCACGAAGACGTGGGGCTAAACCGGATGCGTCACCCACGCCGCACGCCGCACATGGCGGTCGCAGCTTACGCAGCTCCTACCCCTGGAAGCGAGACAGCGGCCTCGGACGATCGTGGCGTAGGCGGCGATGGCTCCCTGTAGGAGCGGCGCAAGCCGCGACCGCGTCAGCGGGAAACCTGCGCAGGGCCCGATGTGCGAGCGCGCGGCGGAGACGACGAACGCTTAAGCTCTCGCCGCACGCCGGATATGACAGTCGCAGCTTGCGCAGCTCCTACCCCTAGAAGCGAGACAGCGGCCTCGGCCGATCGCGGCGTAGGCGGCGATGGCTCCCTGTAGGAGCGGCGCAAGCCGCGACCGCGTCAGCGGGAAACCTGCGCAGGGCCCGATGTGCGAGCGCGCGGCGGAGACGACGAACGCTTAAGCTCTCGCCGCACGCCGGATATGACAGTCGCAGCTTGCGCAGCTCCTACCCCTAGAAGCGAGACAGCGGCCTCGGCCGATCGCGGCGTAGGCGGCGATGGCTCCCTGTAGGAGCGGCGCAAGCCGCGACCGCGTCAGCGGGAAACCTGCGCAGGGCCCGATGTGCGAGCGCGCGGCGGAGGACGACGAACGCTTACGCTCTCGCCGCACGCCGGCTATGACAGTCTCAGCTTGCGCAGCTCCTACCCTCGCCAGACGAAACGGCCGCCCCGACCGGCGCGCCCTACCCGCCCGGCGGCGGCTTCACGCTGCCGTTGTCTTCCTGCAGCTCGGGCTTGAACGGCACGTCCGGCGGCGGGCGCGCGATCGCGGGCTGCTCGTTGAGGTTGGGGTCGTTGATGCTGCAGGCGCCGCCCAGGGCCAGAACCGACACGCTGCAGACGATTTTCTTGGTGGTGCCCGGAATCGGGATATTCACTTCCTTGATGCTGCGCCGCACCCATTCCTGCAGCAGGTTCTCGTTGGGCAGCCAGTACTTGTCGAACGACGTCGGCTCGTAGTCGTTGGGCTTGCGCCGCAGCCAGGTGCCGGCGCGGTCGATGTTCTTGATTTCCTGGGTGATCGTGCCCGGCGGCATGCCCGGCGAGGCCGAGCCGGGCTGTTCTGCCAGACGCACGCTGCCGTCGCTGTTGTAGATGCCCGGGGTCACGCCGCGCTGCCCGCCGGGCGTATTGCGGGTGGAATCGCCCCAGTCGTCGCCGCGGCGCGGCGTGGGGAAGCTGCCCGGCGCCGGCGTGGCCTTGGGCCCGGCGCCAGCCGTGCCCGCCGCCGGACGCGCACCGCTGGATTGCGGCGTGCCGGACGTGCTGGGCGCGGCGGCCGAAGGCGCCGCACTGGACGGCGCGGCCGCCGGCGCGCTGGCGCTGGCCGCGGCCTGGCTGGCGCCGCGCGGCGTGGGCACGTCGCGTGTGCGCACCGTCGGCGTGCTGGAACGCAAGGTCGGCGCGGCCGTGGTCGGCGTGGGCAGCTCGCGCACCGGCGCGCGCGGCAGCGGCGCCGGCACTTCGCGCGCGGCCACCTCGGGCACGCGCGAGCGCAGTGCGGGCGCGGCCAGTTCGCGCTGCGGCAGTTCGCGCGCGATCGGCTGCACCGGCTCGGCGATGTCGGCCTGGCGTACCTGCTGGCTGGGCGCGGACAGCTCCGGCGCGGCGATCGCGGTCTCGGTGCGGCGGCGCGTGGGCGGCAACACGAAGGCGGTGGTTTCCTGGCTGGGCACCGGCTCGCTCACGGCCACCGGCTGCTCCACCGTCGGCGGCGGCAGCTGCGGTTCGGGCACCTCGCGCTGCGGCACGTCCGGCACCGCGGCTTCCAGCGCGGGCGTGGGCAGCGGCGGCGAGGCCGCGCTGGCGGTGGGCGCGCTGGCGGCGTCCTGCGGTGCGGGCGCCGGCGTCGCCGGCGCAGCCGCTTCTGAGGGCTGTTCGCTGGGTCGGTCGGGGCCGCCGCCGGGTTCTTCCGGCGTGCCCACGCCCACGTATTCGACCTGGACCACGGTCTCGCCCTGCGGCGGCGGCGCCGGGTTGCCGAGGAACTGTAGGTACATCAGCCACAGCAGCAGGCCGCCGAACAGCAGATGCCACAGCAGCGTGGTCGCCACCGCGAACCAGTGCACGCCGCGGGTCTCGCGGCCGGCCGGCTGCCATTGCTGGCGCCACAGGGTGGCGAAGGCCTGCCAGCGGTTGAGTTCGCCCGTGCGCCTGGGCGCCTGCGCCAGCGGCCGCTCCGCAAGCAGGTCGACCAAAGATTGCGCGGGCGCGCCGACCACCTGACCCGGGCGCTGGGCCATCGCCGCCAGCCACTCGGCCCAGCCGGGCGGGAACTCGCCGGGCTTGGCCGAATCGCGGCGCAGGGTCAGCCGCAGCCTGCGCTGCACGGCTTCGATCAGTGCGGCGGCGGAAACCATCTACGACGCCGCGCCGGGCTCAGGCCGCCGTGTCGCGGCGGATGTAGGGCGCGTCGCCGCTGTCGTGATCGGTGGCGTCGCGCACCGCGGTCACCCCCGGCACCTGGCTCATCAGGGTCTTTTCGATGCCCTGCTTCAGGGTCACGTCGGCCATGCCGCAGCCGTGGCAGCCGCCGCCGAAGCGCAGCACCACCACGCCCTCGGCGGTGACTTCCTGCACCGAGACGTGGCCGCGGTGCTGGGCCAGCTGCGGGTTGATCTCGTGTTCGACGGTCCAGGCCACGCGCTCCACCAGCGAGGCCGAATCGGCCGGCGCCTCGCCCTTGATCTTGGGCGCGCGGATCTGCAACTGGCCGCCGGTGGCCTTGGTTTCGTAATCGATCTCGGCGCCATCGAGGTAGCGCACGCTGGCCGCTTCCAGCCACAGGGTGAAGCCGTCGCAGTCGACCGCCCATTCGTCGCCGCTGAGGTCGCCGGGTTCGGCGAACTCCAAACGCACGTCCGCGCGCGGGGTGCCGGCATGCACGGCCGACAGGCGCACGCCCAGCCCGGGCAGCGCCTCGCGCTCGATCAGCTTGCGGAAGTGGCTCTGCGCGGATTCGGAAATGTTGATCATGGGGCTATTCTAACGGGGTCCGTGTCGCGTGCAGCCGGCCGCAGCCCCGCCGCCGCCGCCGATGCGCGTTCCATTCATACAACGCCGGCCGCGCCGCGCCGTGCACCAGGAGCAGGCCCATGAACGACCTCATCCCCCTCGCCCAGGCTCATTGCCTGGCCCGCCGCGGCAGCGAGCACAAGCTCAGCGAGGCGCGCGTGCGCGAACTGCTGCCGCAGGTGCCGGGCTGGGAACTGGCCGAGGACGGCCACGCCCTGCTGCGCACCTACCGCTTCGACGACTACTACCGCACCATGGCCTTCGTGAACGCCCTGGCCTTCATGGCCCATCGCGAAGACCACCACCCCGACCTGAGCGTGCACTACGACCGCTGCGTGGTGCGCTATTCCACCCACGATGTCGGCGGCCTGAGCGAGAACGACTTCATCTGTGCCGCCAAGGCCGACGCCCTGATCGCCTGAGGTCCGCCCCATGACCGCCACCTTTCGCCGTGCCCTGCCCCTGGCGCTCGCGCTGACCGTCGCCCTGTCCGCCTGCCAGAAGACGCCGGCGCCCGCGCCGGTGCGTTCGACCGAACCGATGGCGGTGCACACGCCGCCGCCGGTATACCCGATGGAACTGGGCTGCGAGGACATCGGCGGCCAGGTGGTGCTCAAGGTCACCATCGGCACCGACGGCAAGCCCAGCGCGATCAACCTGCTGCGCAGCAGCCAGAACAAGACGCTGGACGATTCGGCCGTGGCCGCGGTGCGCGGCTGGACCTTCCGCGCGGCCACGCGCAACGGCCAGCCGGTGCCGATCAGCATCCAGGTGCCGGTGACCTTCACTCCGCCGCAGGTGCGGCCGGAGTCCTGTTTCGTGTACGACGAAGAGAAGAAGAACAAGCTCTGAGCCCCTCGTGCCGGCGGCCTGGCAGGCACGGCCTGCCGCAAAGTGCGCGCCGGCGCTGCGGCGCGCGGCCGAAACGCGGCACAAATCGGCGATGATCGTGCCCGCGCCGCGACCGCGGCGCCCGGCACACACCGAGACCTGGGGAGGCCTCGTTACATGCAACTCCGTTCGACCCGCCGCGTGCGTCCGGCGCTCGCGCTTGCCCTCACTCTGCTGTCGCTGGGTGCCTATGCGCAGGATCCGCCGGCTCCGCCCCCGCCGCCACCCCCGCCCGACTGGGACGGATCGCCGCCACCGGCGCCGCGCGTGGTCGATCCGAACCTGCTCCAGCGCGACCCCAGCATCAAAAGGCCGATGCGCGTGCGCTATCCCCAGGCCGAGGCCTGCATGGGCATCAGCGGCACCGTCGTGCTGGTGCTGACGGTCGGCGAACAAGGCCAGGTGCAGCAGGTGCAGATCGAACGCAGCTCGCGCAATCGCACCCTGGACCGCGCGGCGATGAATTCGGCGCGCGAGATGGAATTCTCACCGGAAATCTTCAACGGCAAGCCGGTGGTTTCGCGCTCCCGCCTCCCGGTGGAGTTCGCATTGCCCGACGCGCCGCTGCAAAGCTGCAAGTACGTGAGACTGGCCTTGGTCGACGCCCAGGGCGCCGACCAGCCGACGCCGGCGGCCGGCCAACCCCTACGCGCGAAGATCGGCCTGTACGTGCCCGCACGCCTGGAGCTCAGAGCGGGTCTGCGTCGCGACGTTGCGCAGAGCAACGGCGGCGTGCTGCCCATCGTGCATGAGGAGATCCTCAACTTGGAACGGCCCGAGCGCGCTGAGCTCAGCAGCATCGACTTCGTCACGCCACAACCGTTGACGGCCGGCAGCTATGTGCTGGAGATCCGCGTCGACGGCGAACTGCGCAACACCCAGCGAATCAAGGTGCGCTGAGCGCAGTGGCACAGGCGGCGCTTGCCGCGGCTCAGCCGCCCAGCCGATCCAGCACGTCCACCAGCTCCGGCGCCAGCGGCGCATTCAATAGATACGGTTCGCGCCCGCCATCGAGCGCGAACTCCAGGGTCGAGGCGTGCAGGAACAGCCGCTTCAACCCGGCCTGCTCGCGCAGGCGCTTGTTCGCCTCCGGCTCGCCGTACTTGTCGTCTCCGGCTACCGGGTGGCCGATGTGCTGGGCGTGCACGCGGATCTGGTGGGTGCGCCCGGTTTCAATGCGCACCTCGCAGTAGGATTGCCCGCCGCGCCGCTCCAGCACCTTGAAGTGGCTCAGCGAGGGCTTGCCGTCGCGGTGGACCTGCACATGGCGCTCGCCGCCCTGGCGCAGGCCGATGTGCAGGGCCGCGTCCACGCTCATCACCCCGTCGGGCAGGCGTCCGGTCAGCATGGCCAGGTAGCGCTTGGCGATACCGCCGTCCTCGCGCATCAGCGCCTGCAGTTCGGTCAGGGCCGAGCGCTTCTTGGCCACGATCAGCAGGCCCGAGGTGTCGCGGTCCAGCCGGTGCACCAGTTCCAGGGTCTGGCCCGGGCGCAGCGCGCGCAGGGTCTCGATCGCGCCGAAACTGATGCCGCTGCCGCCATGGCTGGCCACGCCGGAGGGCTTGTTCAGGGCCAGCAGGCGCGCGTCCTCGAAGACGATGGCCGCGTCCAGGGCATCCATGAAGCCCTTGGGCGGCGCCGCTTTTTCTCCCTGCTCGCTGAGACGGACCGGCGGAATGCGGACCTCGTCGCCGGCCTCGAGCTTGCGTTCAGCCTTGGCCCGGCCCCCGTTCACGCGCACCTGGCCGGAACGGACCAGCTTGTAGATCAAGGACCTGGGCGCGCCCTTGAGTTGCCCGAGCAGAAAATTGTCCAGGCGCTGGCCTTCGCGGTCGTCGGGTACGCGAACGGTGCGGGCGCCGGCGCCCGGGTTGGAAGCGGTTGCGGAGGTCATCGTGGAAAGCGTTATCTGTTACACTCGCGACGCGAGATAAGGTTTTGATTTCGCTGGGAGTTGTTCGGCAGGTCGCGCCAGTGGGGCACGACCGCCGAAGACGGGCCGAAAGCCCAACCCGGCGATTCCGGTCCGCGTCTAACCACTGCCCACGGGGCAGCCATGTTAGCAGCGACGGTCCGGCGGAACCCGCCCTCGCCCGGTGGTCCGTCCTCAGGTCGGCGCCATCGCGATGAACACGACCCGTGCGACGCCAAGGCCGGCAAAGCCCTGGCGGGCGCCGGGACCCCGCCCCGCGCGACGTTCGCGTCGCCGGTTTCGAAAGTCAGGCTTAGATAAGAAAGAGAGCGCTCCCGCGGCATGCCGTGGTGTCGTAGCGCTGGTAGTGGAAGCCTCCCCGGCGCGTGCCGGGCGCGCAGCGGTCCGCCGCTTGCCGCCGCACGAACCGCGACGGAGGGGCTTCGGTTCCCAGACGAAACGCCATGGCGTTCCGCGCGGTAGAGCGCGCGAGGAACGCAACAATGAAGCGCATGCTGATCAACGCGACGCAGGCGGAAGAACTGCGCGTCGCTATCGTCGACGGACAGAACCTGTACGACATCGACATCGAGCAACCGGCCAAGGAACAGAAGAAGTCCAACATCTACAAGGGCCGCATCACCCGGCTCGAGCCCTCCCTGGAAGCGGCCTTCGTCGAATACGGCGCCGAGCGCCACGGCTTCCTGCCGCTGAAGGAAATCTCCCGCGACTATTTCCAGTCCGGGGTCGACCACAACAAGGCCGGCCTGCGCGAGCTGCTGCGCGAAGGCCAGGAAGTGGTGGTCCAGGTCGATAAGGAAGAGCGCGGCAACAAGGGCGCGGCCCTGACCACGTTCATCTCCCTGGCCGGCCGCTACATGGTGCTGATGCCCAACTCGCCCACCGCCGGCGGCGTCTCGCGCCGGATCGAGGGCGACGACCGCGCCGCCCTCAAGGAGGCGATGGACAAGCTGGCCATCCCCGACGACATGGGCGTGATCATCCGCACCGCCGGCGTCGGCCGCGACGCCGAAGAGCTGCAGTGGGACCTGGACTACCTGCTCCAGGTCTGGAAGTCGATCGCCGAGGGCGCCCTGAGCAAGCCCTCGCCGTTCCTGATCTACCAGGAATCGCGCCTGATCATCCGCGCCCTGCGCGACTACATGCGTCCGGACATCGGCGAGATCCTGGTCGACACCGACGAGATGTACACCGAGGCGCGCGAGTTCGTCGAGCAGGTCATGCCGCACAACCTGCGCAAGCTGAAGAAGTACGGCGACGACACCCCGCTGTTCAACCGCTTCCAGATCGAATCGCAGATCGAAAACGCCTACGAGCGCACCGTGCGCCTGCCCTCCGGCGGCGCCCTGGTCATCGACCAGACCGAGGCCCTGACCGCGGTGGACGTGAACTCGGCCCGCGCCACCAAGGGCGGCGACATCGAGGAAACCGCGTTCAACACCAACCTGGAAGCGGCCGAGGAAGTGGCCCGGCAGATGCGCCTGCGCGACCTCGGCGGCCTGGTGGTGATCGACTTCATCGACATGTCCTCGAACAAGCACCAGCGCGAGGTCGAAAACCGCCTGCAGCACGCCCTGCGCCAGGACCGCGCGCGCGTGCAGATCGGCCGCATCTCGCGCTTCGGCCTGCTCGAGCTCAGCCGCCAGCGCCTGCGCCCGTCGCTGGGCGAGTCCAGCCAGATCGTCTGCCCGCGCTGCGACGGCCACGGCCGCATGCGCAGCGTCGAGTCGCTGTCGCTGTCGATCCTGCGACTGGCCGAAGAGCACGCGATGAAGGAGAACACCGGCCAGGTGCTGGTGCAGGCCCCGACCGAGATCGCCAACTACCTGCTCAACGAGAAGCGCCGCGCCCTGAGCGAGATCGAAAAGCGCCACGACGCGCCGATCGTGATCGTCGCCGACGAGCAGCTGCACACCCCGCATTACGAAGTCACGCGCATCCGCGAGAACGAGCTCGGCGAGGAATCGGCCAAGCCCAGCTACCAGCGCGGCACCCCGCGCAAGCTGCCCACGCACGCGCTGACCAAGGCCCATCTCAACATCCCCGATGCGCCGATGGTGACCAACGTCAAGCCCGCCCAGCCCGCGCCGATGCGCGAGCCGCGCGAGGAGCCCGCGGTCGCCGTGGCCGCCGCCCCCGTCGCGGTGGCGGTGGCGCCGGCACCGCAGGTGGGCGTGTTCGGCCGCATCCTCAACTTCTTCCGCGGCGAACCCGCGGTCCCGGCCGCGCCGGCTCCGGCCGCGCGCACGCAGGATCCGCGCGGCGGCCGTAACGACCGCGGCGACCGCAACGGCCAACGCCGCGACGGCCGCAACGATCGCAACGACAACCGTGGCAACGGCAAGGGCGGTCGCGATGGAGGCCGCCGCGACGAACAGCGCCGCGAGGGCAAGCCGCAGCAACAGCAGCAAGCCCAGGGCGGCCAGCAGGCGGGCCGCAACAAGCAGCAGGATCAGCAGCAGGGCCAGGGCAAGCAGCAGAACAACGGCCAGCAGCAGAACCAACAGCAGCAGAAGCAGGCCCAGGGCAAGCAGCAGAACAACGCGCAGCAGAACGCTCAACAGGGCGCGCAGCAGCAGCAAAACCCGAAGCAGGCCGGCGACGAAGCCCGCACCCAGCAGCAGGCGCAGGGCGGCAACGCACCGCGTCCGCCGCGCGAGCCCAAGCCCGCCGCGCCCAAGCCTGAAGCGGCCAAGCCCGAGACCGCGAACGCCGCAGCCGCTGTAGCGGCCGCACCGGCCGCCATCGCCGCCGCCGCGCTGCCCGCTGCCCCGTTGGAAGCCGCCGACGCCAGCGCCAAGCTCGAAACCGATGCCGCGCTCAACGCCAGCAACGAAAACGGTGCGCCTGAAGGCGCCGCGGCCGATGCCGCCGGCGAAGGCGGCGGTCGCCGCCGTCGCGGCCGTCGCGGTGGCCGCCGCCGCCGTCGCGGTGCGGGCGAAGCCGGCGCCGCCGGCGAGGCCGCGCTGCACGACGACGTGCTCGGCGACGACGAGGACGATCTGGGCGACGAGCCCGGCGCCGCGCCGACGCCGGCCGCCACGCGTTCGCAGCCGGAGTTCGACTTCGACGACGATGCCGCCGCTCCGGTGGCGCCGCAGCCGACGTCCGCGCCCGCCGCGGCGCAGCCGGTCGCAGCCGCCGTTGCCAGCGTGGCCGCCGCGGCGGCCGCGCCGGTGAGCGCGCCGGGCGCCGCAGAGGCGGTGCGTGTGCCGGTCGCCGAGCCGGCGGCCGCTACCCAGGCCGAAGCGGTCGAGCCCGTCGCAGCCGCGCCGGTCGTCGAACCCGCCCCGGCCGTGATCGCCGCGCAAGCCGCGGTCGCGGCGTCGGAACCGGTCACGCCCAAGCCCACGCCCACGCTCGAAGCGCAGCCGTTCCAGGCCAAGCCCCTGGAGACCAGTGCGCCTTACGAAGCCAAGGCCTTCGAAGCGCCCAAGCCGTTCGAGCCCGCCAAGCCGTACGAGGCGCCCAAGCCCTTCGTGCAGACCGCTGTGGTCGCTCCGCAGTACGCGCAGCCGGCCGCGCCCAAGCCCGAAGCGCCCAGTGCGCCGGTGCAGCCTGCTGTGGTCGAGCCTGCTGTGGTCGAGCCCGAAGTCGTGCCCGCGCCGGCCGCGGTGGAAGAGACCGTCGTCGAGCCGGCGGCCGTCGTTCCGGCCGCACCCGCGCCGGTCGAAGCCGCCCCGGTCGACAAGACCGAGCCGCGCGGCGAAGCCGACACCCTGCCCCGCACCGGCGGCCTGTTCGACCACGTCCCGCAGCCGGCCGCAGCGGACGCGGCGGTGGAAGGCGAGGCCCAGACC
Organism: Lysobacter silvisoli; assembly: GCF_003382365.1. Classification (NCBI taxonomy): domain Bacteria; kingdom Pseudomonadati; phylum Pseudomonadota; class Gammaproteobacteria; order Lysobacterales; family Lysobacteraceae; genus Lysobacter; species Lysobacter silvisoli. The sequence goes on from NZ_QTSU01000001.1 coordinate 1,406,066, forward strand.
GACGAAGGCGAGCGCAAGGACGACGCGCGCAACGGCTGATCCCGCTACGCCGACGTAACGAAACGGGCCGCGAAAGCGGCCCGTTTTTTTGTTGCTGTCCCTTCTCCCGCTTGCGGGAGAAGAGCTTGCCCTCGAGTGCTTGTATCGGGGGCGCGCGGAGGGCGGATGAGGGCGCGCCATGGCGCGGCTAGCGGCGCAAAAGGCCACCCCGCGCGCCCTCACCCCAACCCCTCTCCCGCGAGCGGGAGAGGGGCAAAACCAAACGCGGTCCCTTCCCTTCTCCCGCTTGCGGGAGAAGGTGCCCGGAGGGCGGATGAGGGCGCGCGACGGCACGGCTAGCGGCGCAAGTTGGTTAGCCCGCGCGCCACAACCCACACCCCGGCCCGACCGCATAGCGGTCGGGCGTTCGGTGCAGCGCGAGCCAATGGCTCGAAAACGCTGCCCCTCACCCCGCAAGCGGGTGAGGGGCTCAAGGCATGCTGTCTATTCCTACTGCTTGCGGGAGGAGGACGGGTTCAAGCGCCCTAAATCGCGCTAGCCGGATCCGCCAACCCATACTGCCCCGCCAACCTGGCCAGCGCGATGGTGTCGACGATGCCCAGCTTCTCGAACAAACGCGTCTTGTGCGTGTTGACCGTCTTCGCGCTGAGGCTGAGCTTGCGCGCGATCTCTTCCTGGCGCAGGCCCTGCACCAGCAGCAGGGCGATCTCGACCTCGCGCGGCGACAACTGGTCGAACGGCGAATCGCCGCCGTCCACCTTGGCCAGGGCCAGGTTCTGCGCGATCGCGCTGGCCAGGTAGCGCTTGCCGCGCGCCACGTCGCGGATCGCGCGCAGCAGTTCGCTGGCGTCGCCGCCCTTGCCGACGTAGCCCGACGCGCCGGCCTCGAGCAGGCGCTTGGGCATCGGCCCGTCCTCCAGCACCGAGACGATGATGACGCGGGTGCCGTGATCGCCCTTGACCACGCGTTCGGTCACTTCCAGGCCGCTGTAGCCGGGCAGGTGCAGATCGCACAGCACCACGTCGGGCTGCAGACGGCGGATTTCGGGCAGAGCGAGCTCGCCGCTTTCCGCGTCGCCGACCACTTCGATGTCGGTTTCCGCCGTCAGGATCATGCGCATGCCGGTGCGGACCAGCGCGTGATCGTCGACGAGATAAACGCGTATGGTCATGCGATCCTCAAGGCCATCCTGAAGCCTGTTGCGGGCGAGGCTACGCGGCACGCCTGCACCGCGCAAGCCGCCGCGAACCAATGGCACATCCGGTCATTGCCGGGGCTATGCAAACTGCATTCACTACGCTTGGCAAAGGAATCCAAATGCTGTTCAAAAGCCGCCTGACCGCCGTCGCCATCGCGGTCGCCCTCGCCGCCTGCGCGCAAACTCCCAAGCTCGATCCGAACCCGCCCGCGCCCCGCGTGGACGCGGCCGCGCAGCCGGCCGCGGCGGCCTGGCTGGCCGACGTGGTGGCCATGTCCGACGCCGCCGACGCGCAGGCGCGGCGCGATGCGCTGCAGCAGCGCATGCGGGGCCTGGGCTTGCAGTGGCAGGGCGTGCCTTTCGCTTCGGGCGAGCACCAGGGCGTGAACCTGCTGGCCGACGTGTCCGGCGATGCCGCCGCGCCGTTGCTGCTGCTGGGCGCGCATTCCGACAAGGTCGAACATGGCCGAGGCGCCACCGACAACGCGTCCGGCTGCGCCACCGTGCTGGCTCTGGCCGAACGCTTCCGCCGCGAACCGCTGCGCCATCACCGCGTCGCGATCGCGTTCTGGGATCTGGAAGAACTCGGCCTACTCGGCGCCAAGGCCTACGTGGCCGACGGCAAGACCAAGCCCGCCCTGTACGTGAACTTCGACGTGTTCGGCTGGGGCGATACCTTGTGGATGATGGCGCCCGACGCGGCCCAGCCTTTGGTCGCGGCCACGCAAAGCGCCGCCGACGCCGCTCAACTGGGCCTATCGGCCGGCGACAAGTACCCGCCCTCGGACCACCTGCCTTTCATCAAGGCCGGCTGGCCGGCGGTGTCGTATTCGCTGATCGGCGCGCCCGAGATTCCGCTGATCCTGGACGCCTACGCCGGCAAGAAGCCCAAGGCGCCGGCCAAGGTCATGCAGGTGATCCACAGCGACGCCGACACCGTCGGCCAGATCGAACCCGTGGCCGCCGCGCGCGGCGTGGATGCGATCGAACAGGCGCTGCGCGCCTGGGACGCGCAGTCGAAGTAAGCCCTGGCGCCGCCGCTCCCGCCAAGGGAGCGGCGGATCGCGCCGTGACTCCGCTTCCTGTGCGAGCGGCGTAAGCCGCGATCAGGCACCGAACTCGCACGGTGCTCTCACTGGCGCAATCGCGGCTCACGCCGCTCCCACACAACGCCATCCGCCATCGCCGGCCCACGTCGCCGTCCGAAAACGGCCAGCGGCTTAACGCATCGGCTGCGATCATGGCGCCCTCCCCTACGCACAGGATCGCCGCATGACCGCCCACGCCTTCCGCCAACTGCACCAGCACGGCCTGTTGCGCCTGACCAATGCCTGGGACGCGGGCAGCGCGCGCCTGATGGAAAGCCTGGGTGCGCCGGCCGTGGCCACCACCAGCGCCGGCCTGGCCTGGTCGCAGGGCTATGCCGACGGCGACCGGCTGCCGATCGCGCGCGTGCTCGACGCCGTGGCATCGATCGCCCGCGTCATCCGCGTGCCCTTGAGCGTGGACATGGAAGGCGGCTACTCCGACGATCCCGCCCAAGTCGCGCAGCACGTGCTGCGCGTGGCCGAACTCGGCGCCGTCGGCATCAACCTGGAAGACGGCGGCGGCCAACCCGAGGCGCTGTGCGCCAAGATCGAGGCGGTCAAGCGCGCCTGCGCCAGCGCGGGCTTGGACGTGTTCGTCAACGCCCGCACCGACGTCTACCTGCGCGGCCTGGCGCCGGAGGACGAGCGCGTGGCCATGACCCTGCAACGCGCGCAGCGCTACCGCGAGGCCGGCGCCGACGGCCTGTTCGCGCCGGGCCTAAAAGCGCGCGAGCAAATCGCCGCCGTGGTCGCCGGCACACCGCTGCCGCTGAACCTGCTGGCCCGCGTCGGCCTTCCGCTGGCGGAGGAACTGCAAGCCCTGGGCGTGCGCCGCCTCAGCGCCGGCGCCGATCTGGCCGAAACCATGTTCGGCCGCACCGCGGCGCTGGCTTCGGGCTTTCTCGCCAATGGCGACAGCGCGCCGCTGGCCGCCGAGGCCATGCCCTACGACCGCATCAACGCGCTGTTCGACGAACGCTAAACCGCGTTCGTCGCGGTACAGTGAGGCCAGGCGCGCCCCGCGCAGCGCCGAGGCGCAGGCATGCACCATTGGCTCACCGGCACCTTCGCGCATGTCGCCGCCAGCGCGCTGGCGGTGCTGATCTATGTGCTGACCACGCGCGCCGCGCAGGAGCGGCGCGCGCCGGCCTCGGCCATCGCCTGGGTCGCCGCGTTGGCGCTGCTGCCCTACTTCGCGCTGCCGCTCTACCTGGCCTTCGGCCGCCGCCGCCTCACCCGCGAACGTGCGCGCGCCCGCACCCTGCCCGCGCACCGCCCGCACTGGGCCGCCGAACTGCTGGCCTCGCTGGGCATGCCCGCGGCCGCGCCCGCGCGCACCCGCTTCGACGCCGACGGCGCCGCCGCGCTGGAAGCGGTACTGGCCCTGATCGGCGGCGCGCAGCGCAGCTTGGACGTGTGCACCTTCATCCTGGGCAACGACGCCACCGGCCAACGCGTGCTGCAGGCGCTGGCCGCCGCGCAAGCGCGCGGCGTGCAGGTGCGGCTGATGCTCGACGGCGTGGGCTCGCTGCTCAGCGCCCGCGCGCCGCTGCGCGCGCTGCGCCGCAGCGGCGCCCAGGTCGCGTTCTTCCGCGCCCTGCTCGAACGCCCCGACGGCGCGCCGCGCAACCTGCGCAACCACCGCAAGCTGGCCATCGCCGACGGCGCGCGCCTGTGGAGCGGCGGCCGCAATTTCGCCGACGAATACTTCGTGGACCGCCAGAGCGTGCCGGCCTGGCTGGACCTGTCCTTCACCGTCGAAGGCGCCGCCGCGGCCGACGCCGCCGACCGTTTCGAGCGCGACTGGCGCCGCGCCCGCCATCTGCCGCGCCTGCCGCCGCCGCACCAGCGCCGCACCGATTCGGAAGCCGCCGATGCGGCGCAATTCCTGCCCAGCGGCCCGGAACTGCCCGAGGACACCGCGCAGGCGCTGCTCACCGCCGCCGGCTACCGCGTGCGCCGGCGCCTGCTGGCAGTCACCCCCTATTTCGTGCCCGACGAGGGCCTGCAGATGGCGCTGAAGCTGGCCGCGCTGCGCGGCGTGCAGGTCGACATCGTGTTGCCCGCACGCTCCAACCATCGCCTGGCCGACCTGGCCCGCCGCCGCGCCCTGCGCGACCTGGCCGCGGCCGGCGTGCGCTTCTGGCTGCACCCGCGCATGCTGCACGCCAAGGTCGTGGTGTTCGACGACGACCTGGCCATGTGCGGCTCGATCAACCTGGACCTGCGCAGCCTGTTCCTCAATCACGAGGCCTCGCTGCTGTTCTACGGCCGCGGCGAGATCGGCTGGCTCGACCGCTGGATCCAGGCCCGCATCGGCGAGGCCCAGCCCTACCGCCCGGCGCCGGCGGGCCTGGGCATGGACCTGGTGGAAGGCGCGGTGCGCGCCGTCGCATTCCAACTCTGAGCCGTTCGCCGGGCCCTGGCACAGCCGTTGCCGATCTGCGTCACAAGTTTCATGCTTTTCCCCAGCGCCGCGCGCCGATCCGTGTTTCCATGGGCGCGCACCACGCCACGGGGCCCGCTACGCCATGCCGGACAAGGAACGCCGCCGCAATAACGCCCAGGCCGACGACGCGCAACTGCGCGCCGGCCTGACCCCCGAACAGCTCGCCACTCTGGCCACGTTGGAACACTTCCGCTGGACCCTGCGCTTCGTGCGCCGCCCGCTGTTCCAGATCCCCGTGCCCGTGGTCTTCCACGCCGACGGCCGCTACGCCGTGCTGGAACCGGACGGCTCGGTCAACGACAACCCTGGCTTCGAAATCCGCCGCCCCGAAGAGTGAGCGGCCTTCCCGCTCGCCGCGCCGCTGTCTACCCCTGCGCTCCAGTTTCCCCCTTTGGAAAAGGGGGATTAAGGGGGATTTGCTCTTCGCCCGCCCACGCAAATCCGCCGCAAGCATCACGGCCTATTTCGTAGCCACCGCCGTATCCCGCTCCCAATACGCCAACAACTGCGCGCGCTGCCGCGCCGTCAACTCACCCGCGCACTCGTCGCGCAACTTCAGCGCCTGCGCCTTGTCGCCCAGCGCATGCGACTCGCGCGCGGCCTCCAATAGCGCCCGCTGGCGCACGTTCAAATTGCCGTAGGGATCGAAATACGAATCCACACGCGCCTTGTCCTTCACCCCATTCCAGCTGAATTCCGCCTTGCCCGCGCCAGCGGCAATGGCCTTGTACTGCGCGATCGCCTCCTTGCGCCCAATCCGCTGCTGCAGCAGATCCAAGCGCACCCGCAGCAAGCGCGTTTCCGCCGCATCGCCCTGCGCCTCCAGCGCTTCCACCGCCGCGCGCACGTAATCGAAATCCACCACGCCCGTCGCCGCCTGCGCACCGAGCAGGTTGAAGCGCGCGATCGCCACCTGGTACTCGCGCCGGTCGTGCGCCTTGGCCTCGGCCTCGCTGGGCCGGCCCAGCGACGAAGGCTGCACCAGCGTGATCGCCGGGTCGTCCTTCAGGATCGCCTCGATGTCGTGCTTGTGGAACTCGCCCACCACCACCGCCACCGTGCCGCCCGGATGCGCGCGCGCGGCCGCGGCCACGCGCTTGGCCTGCATGTAGGTGCGATACAGATACAGGCGCCGCGCCAGATCGTCCTTGGTCTTGGCCGCCGGCGTCGCCGCCCAGCGGATCACCCGGTCCAGGTTCTTGGCGTCGTCGGCATGGAACAGATCGCGTCCCAGCGAGGGGCGCTCGAAACTCAGGAACTGCGCATAACCCTTGGCCGGCCGCAGCTCCGGCGGCGCTTCCAGGTCCAGGCCGAAGCCCAGCTTCATGTCCTCGGCCGGCGGCATCCAGTCCATCGCGCACAGCTCGATACCCTCGCGCCGCGCCATCGGCACCACCAGGTCCTGCACCTCGTAGGTGAAATCGTAGTAGTCGCCGCGCGCGAACGCCTCCGGCGAACGTTCGATGCAGATCGCGTCGGGGTCGAGTTTGTCCAGGAACGCGTCCAGCAGCGCCGGACTGTCGTTGCGCGCGACCAGCTGCGCCGCATGATCCACGCCCAGCACCACCACCGTGGTCGGCTTGGCCTCCTGGGCCTGCACCCCGGCGGCCTGCAGCAACGCGAACAGCAACAGCCCCAACTTCCTCATGCCACGCTCCGGACGAATCGACGGGAGGCACGATGCCAGCAGCGCCCGCGACGGGCCCGTGCCGATAGTCTTAGCGACGCAAACGGGCCTTGCGGCATCCGGCGTGGAAGTGGCGGAGAGAGTGGGATTCGAACCCACGGAAGGTTTGACCCTTCGGCGGTTTTCAAGACCGCTGCCTTAAACCACTCGGCCATCTCTCCGGTGCGCTGCGCGCGGCGCCGGGCGGGCCCCGGCGCGGCGCGATTGTCTCACGCGGCGGTCTTGCTGCGCGGCTTGGCGGCGGCGGCCGGCTCGTGCTTGGACAGGCCGTCGGGGCACGGGGCGCCCTTGATTTCGCTGCACTGCAGGCGCGCGGATTCGACCAGCGACGGGGCCTTTTCGGCCAGGAAGTCGATGAACACGCGCACCGCCGGCAGCAGGCCGCGGCGCGAGGCGAACACGGCGTGGAAGATGCCCTGCGGCAGGCGCCAGTTCGGCAGCACCACTTCCAGTTCGCCGCGGCGCACGGCCTCGGCGCAGACGGTTTCCGGCAGCAGGGTGATGCCCACGCCCTGCTCGGCCAGCGCCATCAGCATGGGGAAATCGAAGCCCATCACCCGCGGCTTGAGCTCCACCCGGCGCACTTCGCCGTCGGGGCCGTGCAGTTCCCAGCGCTGGCGCGCGTCGTCCTCGCTGATGCTCAGGGTGACGTGGTCGGACAGCTCGTCGGGGTTCTTGGGCCGGCCCATGCGGGTCAGGTACTTGGGGCTGGCGACCAGCAGTTCCTGGATCTGGCCGAAGCTGCGCATGACCAGGCTGCCGTCGTCGTCGAGCTTGGAACGCACGCGCAATGCCACGTCCACGCCTTCGTTGATGATGTCGACGCGGCGGTTGCTCACGTGCAGCTGCACGCGCACCTGCGGGTATTTGGCCAGGAATTCGGGCAGCAGCTTGGGCAGCTGCTGCTGGGCCAGGCCCACCGGCACGCTGACGCGGATCACGCCGCGCGGTTCGGCGCTGAGGCGATCCACCACTTCGCGCGCGGCCTGGGCTTCAGCGAGCATGGATTGGGCGTGGCGGTAGACGCTGTTGCCCACGTCGGTCACCGCGAAGCGGCGGGTGGAACGCTGCAGCAGGCGCACGCCCAGGTCGGTTTCCAACTGGCTGATGCGGCGGCTCAATCGCGACTTCGGGATGCCCAGCGCGCGCTCGGCGGCGGCGAACCCGGCGTGGTCTACGACCATCGCGAAGTAGTAGAGGTCGTTGAGGTCGTGCATGGCGGATAGTTCCGAATTCAGAACAGTAAGTGATAGTAAACCAGCTTTATCCTATTTTTGCAACAACTACTCTTTCCCTCGACCGCGGCGCCGCCGCAAACGAACACCGAGAGGGACAGCCATGAAACTCCTGCACATCGATTCCAGCGCCCTGGGCGCCAATTCCGTGACCCGTGAGCTTAGCGCGGCCGTGGTGGCGCGCTGGCTGGACGCGGTGCCGGGGCTGCAGGTCGAGTACCGCGACCTGGACGCCGAGCCCATCGCCCATCTTACCGGCCGCTCGCTGGCCAAGGCGGACCCGGCCGAGGCGGCCGACGCCGAGCGCAGCCTGCAACAGTTCCTGGACGCGGACGTGATCGTGATCGGCTCGCCCATGTACAACTTCGGCATCAGCTCCACGCTCAAGGCCTGGATCGACCGGGTGGCGGTGGCCGGCAAGACGTTCCGCTACACCGAGAACGGCCCCGAGGGCCTGGCTGGCGGCAAGCAGGTGATCGTGGCCAGCGGCCGCGGCGGGTTCCATACCGATGCGCCCACCGATTTCCAGGAGCCTTACCTGCGTCAGGTGCTGGGTTTCCTGGGCATCACCCAGGTCGAGTTCGTGCGCGCCGAAGGCGTGGCCTATTCGCCGCAGCACCGCACCGACGCGCTGGCTGCGGCGCATGCCTCGATCAAGGCGCCGCTGCGTCTGGCGGCCTGAGTCCCCCTGGCCGGCGCTCTCTCCCCCATCCCTCGCCGGCTTTTGCGCCGGGCCCTGTTGGGTCCGGCGCTTTTGTTTTGAGGCTGCGCCATCGCGGCTTACGCCGCTCCCACAGAAAGCGGCAGCTCGGCTTTGGGGTAGGAGCGGCGTGAGCCGCGACCGGCGCAGGTGGCCGGAGTTGCGCGGTCGCGACTTACGTCGCTCCTACCCCAAAGCCGGGTGCGACGATGGCGAGTGCCTGCGGGCAACCAAGGCCTCAGGCCGAACATGGCGGTCGCAGCTGGCGCAGCTCCTACGCTCGCAAAACGAAACGAAGGCCTCGGCCGATCGCGGCTTACGCCGCTCCCACAGAAAGCGGCAGCGCGGCTTTGGGGTAGGAGCGGTGTGAGCCGCGACCGGCGCAGGTGGCCGGAGTTGCGTGGTCGCGACTTACGTCGCTCCTACCCCAGAGCCTAGAGCGACGGCATTCTGTGGGAGCGGCGTGAGCCGCGATGGGTTCCGCAGGACGAGGATCAGCGCGGCAGTTCGACGACCACCTGGGCCGGCACGCGGTCGATGCGCAGTTCGCCGTTGCGCCACTGCGCGGGCTGGCCGTCGATGCGCGTCGCGCCGGGCGCCTGCGGATACGGCCAGCTCAGCACCACGCCGCCTTCGGGCACGCGCAGACCGGCCTCCAGCGTCAAGTTCACGCGGCCGCCATCGCGGCGCAGCGCGTAACCCAACGGCCCATACGGCGTGCGCAGGCCCTGCACCGATACGCCCTCCCCGTCCAACCAGTCGCCCGGCAGGCCGGCGCCGATCACCAACGCCTCGTCCAGATCGCGGGTATAGGCGAACAGGTCCAGCGCCGAGCGCACGTAGTCCGACTCCACCCAGGCGTGCGGCAGGTCGCCGACGAAGAACGGCTTGCGCGGCGTGCGCGAGACCACTTCGGCCCATTGGTTCCAGGCGCGCGGCTGCTGGTCCTTGAAGAAAAAATCCAGTGCCTCATGCGCGCGCTCGCGCCAGCCCAGGCGCACGAAGCTGCCGATGGTGCGCAGTTCGTAGGGCGTGTAGTCCTTCCATTCGCGGCGGCCGTCGCGGCGGTCGACGAACTCGCGCCAGTAGCGCTCGAAGGTGTTGCGCAGCAGCGTTTCCGGCAGGCGCCCCTGTTCGCCGCCCGGTGCCAGGGCGATGGTGGTCGAGGTGGCGTCGAAGTCGCCCAGCTCGGCCGCGCCGGGGATGAAGTCGATGCCGCGGTCGCGCGTGGCCGCGGCGATCGAAGCATAGAGATCGTCGCGGAACTGGTCGCGCGAGGCCGCAAAGCGCCGCGCGTCCTCGTCCTTGCCCAGCCATTGCGCGATCTCCACCGCGTCCTTATAGCCGCGCAGCGCCCAGAAGTTGTCCCAGTACGAGTGCATCGGCTTGGCCGAATAGCCTTCGTGGCTGATCGAGGCCGGCATCATCCCGTAGAAGGCCGCGTTGCGGGCGCGGTTCTCGGCGGTGCGCTCGCTCAGGCGCAGCTCGTCCATGTACTTCACCGCGCCGGCCACGTGCGGCCACATCGCCTCCAGCAGCGCGCGGTCGCGGCGGTAGCGGTAGACCTCGGCCACGGTGAAGATCAGCTCGCCGTGGCTGTCGTTCTCCGGCACCGGGTCGCTGCCGCGGTCGTCCACGCAGCACGGCACCTTGCCGTTGTCGAACTGATAAGGCGCGTACCAGCGCAGGAATTCCTCGGCCACGTCCTCGCGACCCATGCGCAGCAGGCCCTCGCCGATCATGGCGCCGTCGCGGATCCAGGCGCGCGAATACGAGCGCGTGCCCGGCTGCAGGCGCGGGCCCACGCGGCTGATCAACATGTGCGCCAGGCCGGTGCGCAGGGTATCGACCACGTGCTGGCCCTGGCGCGGCACGCGGATGCGCACGCGGTCGAGCTTGTCGCGCCATTGCTGGGCGACCAGTTGCTGGGTGGCCTGCAGTTCCTCCACGCCGGCGAAGGCGCCGCTGTCGGCGCCGGACAGCGCGCCGCTCCAGCCGAACTCACGGCTTTCGCCCGGTGCCAGGTCCAGTACATAGAACAAGGCGCCGGAGGCCAGACCGGTGCGGTCGTTCTGGAACTCGGTCGCGGTGCTGCCGCCCAGGCGCCTGAGGATTTCACCCTGCGGCGTGCAATCGCGGCAAGGCTCGCTCCAGGGCATGCGCGCCAAGCGCTCGGCGATCTCGCCGCCGTCGAAGCTGCCTACGGCTGCGGCATCGGCGGCGGTCGCCTGGATGCGGCGCGCAGCCTGCGCGCCTGCGGCGCCTTCGGCGCTGAAGCCGTGCGCGTCCGCGCGCAGGCTGCGGATCGCCGCGACCCCGCCCACGGTGTTGAGGAACTGGGTGGGCGGATTGACCTGGAACGGCCGCGCCGCCAACACGAACACATAGCGCCGTGCGGTCTTGCTGGTATTGCTGAGCCGATAGCGCCCATACAGGCGCGAGCGCTCGCGCGTGCCCTGGGCGAAGGCGGTCACGTCCAGCGCGAAATCCGGATGCGCCCAATGCACCGACGGGATCGGCAGGTAGCCGTCCTGCAGCGATTGCTTGAGCTGCACGTCGGCCCAGGTGACCAGCTTGCCGTCGCTGACCACGAAGGGCTCGATGCTGAAGCCGCCCTTGCCCATTTCAATCGCACCGTCTTCGCCGATCAGGCCCTGATCCTGGCCGCCGTCCACGCCGACCACGGTCCAGTACGGCTGCTCGCCGGTGAAACCGCGCGGGTAGCGGCCGCGCGGCGCGTCCTTGGCGATGGCCGCGACGAAGTCGTTGTCGGTGGCGGCGAAGGAAAGCGGCTGCACCTCAACCTCGGCCAGGCCGAAGCCCAGCCCCAGGCCGTTCATCGGCAGCAATCGCAGGTAACGCGCCTCCGATTCGGGCAGCGCCAGGTAGTCGCTGCCACCGTCGCCGCCGAGCACGGTGCGCGCCTCGCGCCACTCGCGGCCGTCGTCGGACAGCTGCAAGCGATAGTCGGACGCGTACTCCTGCGCCGACCAGCGCAGCACCACGCCGCCGAACTCGCGCACCCGGCCCAGGTCCAGGGTCAACGCCGGATCGGGATCGGTGGCGAAACCAGCATGCCAGGCGGTAGCCGGATTGCCGTCCACCGCGTATTCGGCGCGGCTGCCTTGCGCGCTAGTGGTGGCGGTGACGCGGCCGGTCAGCGGCGCGCGGTCGTCCACTGGCAGCGCACGGAACGCGAGCTGGTCGAAGCAGACCGAGCCCTTGCCGCCGCTGCTGTTGTAGATGGTGAATTCGAGTTTGGCGCTGCGGCGCAGCGTCGGATCCGGCGCTGGGCCCCAAGCGCGGCTGATGTGGCGCTTCTTGTAGACCACCGGCGTCCACTGCGACGGGAACGCGTATTTGGGCCGGTTCACCCACCACACGTTGTCGCCGCTGTCGTCGACCAATTTGAACTGCAGGTCGTTGACCGGCGAGTCGCCGCGCAGTTGGAAGGAATAGGCGTAGTTGTCCGGGTATTCCATCGGCAGCGCGCGCTGCAGGCCGGCGTAGCCGGAGACGCCGTTGAAGTCGTAGTCCAGGCAGACGGCCTTGCCTTGCGCGCCGTCGGCCAGGCGCAGGCTGGCGCTGACTTGGTTGGAGGCGACTACGGTCCAGGGGGTGGTGGATTCGAAGTCGTCGAGGGTGCGAGGTTGGGCAGTGGCTTGTGCGCTGAGTAGGAGCGTCAAGCAAAAGCAAATCCCCCCTAGCCCCCCTTTTTCAAAGGGGGGGATGGGGTGCGCGGTGGCTTTGAGCCTCCCCCTTTGGAAAAGGGGGATTGAGGGGGATTCGCTGATCAACCATGCCGATAACCGCACCCTCACCTCCTCATCCCTTGACGCTGCCCATCAGCAGGCCCTGCAGGTAGTAGCGCTGCAGGACCAGAAATAGCAGCAGCACCGGCAGCACGGTGACCACCGAGCCGGCCATCATCAGTTCGTTGTCCTGCACGTGCTCGCGCGATAGCGAGGCCAGCGCCACCGGCAGGGTCTGCAGGCCGCTGTCGCTGAGCACGATCAGCGGCCACATGAAATCGTTCCATGCGCCCAGGAAGCTGAAGATGGCCAGAGTCACCAGGATGGGCTTGAGCGCCGGCAGCACGATCTGGAAGAAGATGCGGAACTCGCCGGCGCCGTCGATGCGCGCCGCCTCCAACAGTTCGTCCGGGATCGAGCGCGCGTACTGCCGCACCAGGAAGATGCCGAAGATGCCGGCCATGCCCGGCACGATCGCGCCGGCATAGGTGTTGATCAGCCCCAGCTGCTTGAGCATCAGGAACAGCGGCATCATCGTCACCTGCGCCGGAATCACCAGCGCCGCCAGCAGGCCGCGGAACACCCGCTCGCGGCCGGCGAAGCGCAGCTTGGCGAAGGCGTAACCGGCCATGGTGTTGAGCAGCAATGCGATCAGCGTGGTCAGCGCGGCGATCATGAAGCTGTTGAACAGGTAGCGGCCCATGCCCACGCGTGCGAACAGCTCGTGGTAGTTGTGCAGGGTCGGCGCCGAGGGCAGCAGCGGCGGCGGGAAGCTGGCGGCCTCGCCGGGTTGCATCAGCGACACCGACAGCATCCACAGCAGCGGCGCCAGGCTCAAGCCGGCCAGACCCAGCAGCAGGCCGTTGACGATGGCGCGGGCCAGACGCGGCTCCATCACTCCACCCCTTTGCGGCGCGCGTACCAAAGCAAACCGCTGGTGGCCGCGGTCATCAGCGCGAACAGCAGGAAGGCCACCGCCGAGGCGTTGCCCAGGTTCCACCACTTGAAGCCTTCTTCGTACATCAGGTACAGCACGCTGACCGTGCTCTGCAGCGGGCCGCCCTGGGTGATCACGTAGGGTTCGGCGAACAACTGGAAATAGCCGGCCAGGGTCAGGATGCCCACCATCAGCAACACCGGGCCCAGCATCGGCAGGGTCACGTGGCGGAACTGGCGCCAGGGCGAAGCGCCGTCGATGCGCGCGGCTTCATACAGGTCCTCCGGTATCGCCTGCAGACCGGCGAGGAAGATGATCATGTTGTAGCCGAAGTTCTTCCACACCGCGAACAGGATGATGGTCGGCATGGCCCAGGTCGGATCGCCCAGCCAATCGATCGGATCGATGCCCAGGCCCGACAGCGCCCAATTCACCAGGCCGTAGCGGGTGTGGAACAGATAGCGCCAGATCACCGCCACCGCCACCACCGTGGTCACCACCGGCGCGAAATAGGCGGTACGGAAAAACGGCTTGAAAGTGCCCAATTTGGAATGCAGCAGCAAGGCCGCGCCCAGCGACACCGTCACCGACAAGGGCACGCCCACCGCCACGAAGTACAGGGTGTTGCCCAGCGCGCGCCAGAACAGCGGGTTCTGCAGCAGGTTGAGGTAGTTGTCGAAGCCGACGAAGCGCAGGTTGTCGGGGTTGGCCAGCGCGTAGATATCGAAGTCGGTCAGGCTCAGCGCGAACGCCGCCAGCACCGGCAAGCCGAAGAACACGCCGATCACCGTCAGCGCGGGCGCGGCGAACACCCAACCGGCGGTGGAGGCCTTCATCGCCCGCTCCCGGCCGCGGCTTCGGCGCGGTGATCCAGCATCCAGCGGCGCTTTTCCAGGATGCGGTCGGCACGGCGGTCCAGTTCGGCGGCGGCCTCGTCCACGCTCAGGCGGCGGTTGGCCAGCAGTTCGCCCACCAGCTTGATCTCCATGGCGATGCGCTCCCACTCCGGCACCTTGGGCGTGGGCTTGGCGCGTTCGAGCTGGTCGCGGAACGCGGCCGCGTACGGGTCGCGGGTCAGCGCTGGCGCGTTCCAGGCGCTGCGCCGTGGCGGCAGGTTGCCGGTGAGGCCGTGGAAGCGGATCTGTACGTCGGTGCGCGAGAGATATTCGACCAGCTTCCAGGCCGCGTCCTGCTTCTGCGAACTGCGGAACACCACGAAGCTGGCGCCGCCGGCCACCGAGGCGCCGGGGCCGTGCTCGCCGGGCAGCGGCATGGTCGTCCAATCGTCCTGCACGTCCGCCGGCAGGCGCTTGCGGAATTCGGCGATGTTCCAGGGGCCGTTGACGTAGTAGCTGAAATAGCCGCGGCCGAACTCGTTCCAGACGTTGGCGACCTGGGTGTTGGTCAGCGTCGGCGCCCAGCGCTGGTCGAAGGCTTCACGGTAAAACGTGAGCGCGCGCTTGAAGCCCGGGCTGCGGAAATTGCCGTAACGGCCGCCGTCGCGCAGCAGCGGTTCGGGCGCCTGGATGCCCAGGTTCAGCAGCGGCTCGGGCTCGTTCAAGGGCAGCAGGATCGCATAACGCTCCGGCCCCACTTCGCGCTTGATCGCGGCCATGGCGCGCTGCCATTCGGCCCAGGTCTTGGGCGGCTGCTTGATGCCGGCACGTTGGGCGATGTCGCGGCGGTAGAAAGGCAGCCGCGTTTCCACGTACCAGGGCACCGCGTACAGATGGCCCTCGACCATGCCGGTGTCCCAGGCGCCGTCGAAGTAGTCCGCGCGCGCCATGCTAGGCGTGGCCCCTACCCTCGCCTCCAGCGGCGCCAGCGCGTCCAGCAGCGCGAACTCGGGCACCCAGGTGTTGCCGATCGCGCACACGTCGGGCAGCGAGTCGCCGGCGAAGGCGGTGAGCAACTTTTCGTGCGCCGAGATGATCGGCATCTGCTGTACCTGCACGCGCAGGCCGGGGTTCTGGCGTTCGAATTCGGGAATCAGCTGGGCGACGATTTCGCCTTCGTAGCCCATCGCCCAGAAACGGATCACCTGGCGCTCGTCCTGCTTGGCGCAGGCGGCCAGCAACAGGCACAGCAGCCCCAGCACCATCGCACCGGCCCAACGCAGACGCGCGGGCCGTGCGGGCGATGCCGTGGCGGATGCGCGGCTCATCCGCGCCTCACTTGGCCTGCGGCGGCGGCGTCTGCGAACTGTCGCCGCGGCCCACGCGCGACTCCGCCTCGCCCAGCGCACGCGCGGTGGCGGCGTCCTTTTCGGCCTGGGTCTGCGGCTTGGGCGTGGCCGGCGCGGCCGCCTCCTTGCCCGCCTCCGGCTTGGCCGGTTCCAGCCAGCCGCCCTTGAACCCCGCCCGCTCCAGGCCGCTGCGGATGTAGGGATTGCGCTTCATCACGTTCCAGACGAAGTCGTTGCGGTAGTTGGAGATCATCGCCAGGATCGGGCCCTGGTCGATGCCGATGTAGTCGCTGGCCACCCAGCCCTGGTTCGGCACCAGGCGGCCGGTCTTGAGCGGAATGTCGTACTGGAAGCTGGGATTGAACGAATCCAGGAAGCCGTAGCTGGAATACAGGAACTCGCCGTAGCGCTCGTGCAGTTCCACCGTGGTGGGGATCACGATCTCCGGCGCGAACGGCAGCGAGGCGATCGCCGCGGTGGGCGCGATGGTGCCGTCGTCGAAGTTCTCGCGCAGGCCGGCGCCGCGCGCCGAGTAGTGGCGGAACTGGCGCTGTTCGCCGCGGTAGTCCTGCAGGGTCTGCTGCGGGCCGTCGCTGGCGGTCAGGCCCCACACCTCCGGGCCGTAGTCCTCCCACTTCATCGGGTTGGCGATGGCGTAGGCGCGCTGGGCGTAAGCGGCGCGGCGGCTGTTCTCGAAATAATCGATGCCGCGCTCGCGCATGTACTCGTCCTGGATGCCGCGGAAGTCGATCCAGACGTGGCTGTACTGGTGACCGAACAGCGGACCGAAGGCCAGGAACTCCTCGCCCTGGTACACGCCCCAGGTATCGTTGTAGGTGCGCGTCCACACCGTCCACGCGTCCGGGCTCACCGGATGCGTGGGCGAGCCCAGCGCCAGCACGTACAGCAGCATGGCCTCGTTGTAGCCGGTCCAGTCGTGTTTGATGAAGCCGCTTTCCGGGAACCAGCCCATCGACACCAGCGGCGCGTTCTTCTGCAGCCAGTTCCAGTCCACGCGCTTGTACAGCGTATCGGCGATCTCGCGGATCTCCTTTTCGCGCGCGTCGTCGCGGTCGTAATAGGACTGCGCGAACAGCACGCCCATCATCAGCAGCGCGGTGTCCACGCTCGACAGCTCCACCCAGCTGTTGTAGCGGGCGCCCGTCTGCATATCCAGAAAGTGGTAGTAGAAACCGTTGTAGGCACCCTTGCCGGTGCGCTGCGGGCCGCTGGGCAGGTCGCGGAAGAACTTCAGCGTCAGCAGGGTGCGGTCCACCGCCTGATTGCGGCTGACCCAGCCGTTCTCGATGCCGATGGGGTACGCGGTCAGGGCGAAGCCCACCGAGGCGATGCTGGCGAACGGCCGCGACGGATAGCGGTCCGGCGTGAGCCCGTTCTGCTCGTTGGTGGTGTCCCAGAAAAACTGGAAGGTGCGCCGCTCGATATCGCGGAACAGCGGCGGCAACTCCATCTTGGTCGCCTTCAGCGGCTCCACCTCCACCGTCCCCGACGCCGGCACCGGAAAGGTCTGGGTCTCCTGCTTGCAGCCCACGAACAGCGTCAGCGACGCCGTCAACAGAGCGGTGGCCAGGACACGCGGAGCGGAAGCGGTAGACGACATGAAACGGGGGGCCTGTGTAGGTGGGGCGGACGAAGCACGGCCGCGAATGGGGGTGGGTGTTGCGGGTGGTGCTAGGCCAGGCCTGCCGCCCCGGTGGGTGGGGCGGCAGGCGGTGGCGGGTTACCAGCTGAAGCCCAGCGACAGCTTGAAGGTACGGGTATAACCGGTGATGTCGTCGTTGTGGTTGCCGAAGTTGGGGTTTTCCACGCCGTTCACACCACGGAACGTCTCGAAGCCGCTCCAGTTGCGGTGATTGGTCACGTTGAGGATATCGCCGCGCACGCGCACCTTCAGGTCGGTGCCCGTGTCCCATTCCTTCTGCACCGCGATGTCCCACTGGAAGAACTTGGCGTCGTCGAAGTACTCGGCCTTGAAGGTGCCGTTGGCGCAGCCGTCCTGGCCCGGCAGCGTCGCCGCCATACAGTTCAGCGAGTCCTTCGCCACCGGGCTGGTCACCACCACCTTGGTCGAGAAGGTCATGCCCCAATTCGAGTAGATGCCGGTGCCGACGAAGCGGTGCTTGGCGATGCCGATCGACGGCACCCAGGGGTGATCGTCCAGGTTCGGATAATCGAACACGTAGTGCTCGTCGGAATTTGCCGCGTTGATGCGGTTCTCTTCGGCGTCGGTGTACGTGTAGGCCAGGGTGACGCCCCAGGGCGACTCTGCCGTGAACGGCTTTTCCGCCGACAGCAGCAACTGGTTCATGCGCGTCTCGACGCCGTTATCGGCCTTGATCAGCGAACCGAAGCCGGGAATCGGCTGGCCGAACGGCGCGCCGCCGAAGGTGCGGCCCGGACCGTAGAACGTGCCGTCCGGATAGCGGTTACCCAGGGAGAAGATGATGCCGTCATGGCTGCGGATATGGACCACCGACACCGAGGTGTTCCAGTCGTTGCCGAACATGGGGAACGTGTTGCGCATGCCCAGGCTGAACTGATCCGAGTACGGCACCTTGATGTCGTTGTTGATCAGGTTGACCTCCGAACCCAGGTTCGGGTTGGCGGCCACCAGCGCGTACAACTCCTGCGGATTTAGGTACTTCGGGTCCCAAGCAAAACAGGTGGTGTTGTTCACCGCGCATGGGTTGCCCGGCGTGTTGAACAACAGCGTGTACGACGGGTAGGTGCTCTTGGAGCGCTCAAGCGCGATGTAATCGAATAGGTTGCGGTCGTAGGCGCGGCCCGCGCCGCCGAAGATCACATGACGCTGATCGGCGAACAGATCATAGGAGAAGCCCAGACGCGGCTGCCAGGCGTTCTTGAACGCCTTGCGGTTGCTGCCGTTGCTGATGTAGTCCTCGATGTCGTAGTCCACGTTGGCGTTGTGGATGTTCGACCAGGAACGCAGCGCCGAGGCCAGGTTGGCCGGGGTCACGTAGTTCTCGTAGCTGGGTGTGGTCTCGTAGTCGTAACGCAGGCCCAGGTTCAGCGTGAGCTTTTCGTTGACCTCCCAGTCGTCCTGGAAGTAGATGCCGTACTGCTTGTTGTCCGAACTGATGTTGCGGTCGCCCACGCCCGGCAGCGGCGCGCCGAAGCGCACCTGATAAGGCTGGAAGGCCGCCAGCGAGGTGCGGCCGGCGTCGACGTTGGCGGGCAGATTGATCGAGTACTGCGGGTTATACGGCTGCTGCTCGAAGGAATTGATCTCGATGGACTTGTACTTGAAGCCCATCTTCATTGTGTGGCCTTCAATACCAGTGAAGGTCAGGTCGTCCTGAAAGCCCCAGCCCTTCTGGCCCTTCTCCTGGTAATCCTGGCCACCGCCGACGTTCAGCACGGCGCCGCGGTTGCGGTTCTGGACCAGGAAGCCGGGGCCGATGGAGATGGCGCGCGGGCTGAACCTGTCGTCCTCATAGGTGATGTGGGCATCGTTCAACCAGTTGATGCCGCTCCACTGGTAGCGCAGGTCGTAGCGCGTGCTCTCGTTGTCGTTGGTCTTGCCGTAGCCCTCGGTATCGCGACCGCCGATGTTCTTGATCTCGCTTTCGTCGCGCTTCTTGGCCGAAAGCTCGAACAGATGAGCGTCGCCCGGCTGCCAGGTCAACTTGCCGAACCACAGGTCCTCATCGAACGGGGCGGATGTGGGGCCGGTCAGCGCCGCCAGATCCGGTGTCAGCGTGTAACCCGTTTCGAGCGAGCCTGCGCTGATGGTCTGCGGAATCTGGAACTCCTTCTTCTCATAGGTCGTGAAGAAGAACAGACGGTCCTGAATGATGGGACCACCGAAGGCCGCGCCGTATTGCGTCTCGCCCGAAGGCGCCTTGCGACCCGAACGCTCTTCGGCCGGCGTCGGCGCACGCCAGCTGGGCGTGTTGTAGCGGTCCCAGAAGAAGTCGCCGTGGAACTCGTTGGTACCCGACTTGGTCACGGCGGTGATGGCCGCGCTGCTGATCTGGTCGTACTCGGCCTTGTAGTTGGACGTGATGACCTTGTACTCGCCGATCGCCAGCTGCGGGAACGGATTGCCGCGACTGGCATCCTGGCCGGAGATGCCGCCTTTGAGCACGTAGTTCTTCTGTCCGACGCCATCGATGAACACGTTGATGCCGTTGGCGGCTTGTGCGCCGCTGCGAAGCTGGGTCGTGCCGTCGTTCTTGGTATCGAAAATAATGCCCGGCACGATGTCCGCGAACGCCAGGAAGTTGCGCGAGGTCTGCGGCAGCGCCTCGATCTGCTGCTGGCTGATGTAGGTCGCCACTTCCGAGGTCTTGGTCTCGAACACCGGCGCCGCGGTAACGGTCACCGTATCGATCTCCGTCGCATCCGGCGCCGGTGCCGCGGTCTCGGCCACGCCGCCCGCGGACAGGTTCAAGGTCGCCGTCTGACCGACCATCAAGGTCACGGTCTTGGAACTGGTCTGCCCGCCCGCGCTGACGTCGATGCGGTAGGTACCCGGTGGCAGGCCGGCCACGGAATAGCTGCCGCTGGCGGTGGACTGCACCGACCGTGTCAGGCCGGTCGCTGTATTGGTCGCGGTGATCTTGGCATCCGTAGCCGGCGCCGAATCAACAGTGACCTGACCACGCACAGTGGCCGCGGTGGATTGCGCAAAGGCCGCGGGGGCGGCCATCGCCAGGCAGCTGGCCAGGGCGCAGGCCAACAGTCTGCGCGTGGGCCGGCGGGTGGAACGAATGTACGGCTTCATATGCTTTCCCTCTCTCCAAAGAAGCATTCGAGCTGAGTTGTAAACGGTTACATCGACGCACAAAAAAAGGTCATGCCCGGCGCTCAGCGGCGTTCGGGCTCCGGCGCGCTGGAGGCGCGCTCGATCAATTCCGGACGCAGGGCCTCGCGTCCCTGGGCCTCGACCTCGGCCGTGTCGCCGGCGATCTGCGCCAGCAGCAGCCGTGCCGCGCGCGCGCCCAGTTCGGCGATATTGACCCGCATGGTGGTCAAGGTCGGGTGGACGTAGCGCGCGAGCGGGATATCGTCGAAGCCGGCCAGGGCGATATCGGCGGGCACGTTCACCCCGCCCTGCGCGAACACGAACAAGCAACCCAAGGCCATCATGTCGTTGGCCGCGAACACGGCATCGGGCCGGTGCTTGGACGACAAGATTTCCAGACCGGCCTGATGACCGGAGGCTTCGTCGAAGTCGCCCGGCAGCACCCACTCTTCGGCATCCGGCAACAGGCGCTGCAGCGCATCGCGATAGCCGCGCAGGCGCTCGTGCGCGTCGAAGTTGTCGCTGGGGCCGGCGATGAAGGCGATGCGGCGGTGGCCCGAGGCCACCAGGTGCTCGACCATCGCCACCGCGCCGCCGTAGTTGTCCACATGCAGCGAGGCGACGCCGGCGGTGGCGTGCTGGGTGTTGATCAGTACGGTGGGCAGCGTGGGCGCCAGCTCTTCAGCCAGCGGGCCGGGCGTGGCCACGAACGGCGACATCACCAGCAGGCCGTCCACGCGCCCGCGCATCGCGCGCAGTGCGGCGCCCTGCTCTTCCGGATGGCCGTGGTAGCTCGACACCAGCAGGTGCAGTCGGTGCTCGCGCGCCACCTGATCGATGCCGCGCACCAATTCGGAGAAGAACTCGCCGTGCAGGTCCGGCAGCACCACGCCCAGGGTCTGGGTGCGGCGGCTGCTGAGGCTGCGCGCCGCGGCGTGCGGCGTGTAGCGCAGCTCGTTGGCGGCGGCCAGCACCCGGCGACGGACCTCCTCGGCCACGTTGCCGTGTCCGTTCAAGGCCCGGGAGACGGTGGCCACCGATACCTGGGCCACGCGCGCCACGTCTTTGATGGTTACGCTGCTCACGTCCTCGACCGCCCCTCCGCGGTTGGGATGCCTGAACGACTGTAAACGTTTTCAATCGGCGATGTAAAGTTGCCGTTATGAGCGCGACACAACCGGGTCATGTTGCATGGCAACAGATTCGAGCGCCTGGGTATCCCCGAATTGTGGCCGATTTGGAAGCGACTGTTGCGGGCGCTGGCGGGATTCTCGTCGGGCGCTGCGATAACCGCATCGCAATCCGATCAGAAATCCCGCACCGGCGTAGCCGCCCTACTCCCCAGGCGCCCTGGCCTTGATCGCCAACGCATGAATATCCGTAGTCATCAACTCCCCCACCGCCGCATACACCGCGCGGTGCCGCGCGATCGGGTTCAAGCCGGCGAAGGCCGCGCTGACGATGTCGACGTTGAAGTGCCCGCGGCCGTCGCGGGCGCCTTCGTGACCGGCGTGGCGGTGGCTGTCGTCCACCACCTCCAGCGATAGCGGCGCCAGCGCGGCTTCCAGGGCGGCGCGAATGGCGGCCACGCGCTGCTCGCGCGGCAGCGGGCCGGCGCTCACGGCAGCACCCGCTTGAACGGGCGCACGTCCACGCGCGTGTAGACGCCGGCGGCCACGTAGGGGTCGGCGTCGGCCCAGGCGCGGGCGGCGTCCAGCGATTCGAATTCGGCCACGATCAGGCTGCCGCTGAAGCCGGCCGGGCCCGGGTCTTCGGCGTCGATCGCAGGGCACGGGCCGGCCAGCATCAGGCGGCCTTCGTCGCGCAGCGCGTGCAGGCGCGCCAGGTGGGCCGGACGCGCCGCCAGGCGCTGGGGCAGCACGTCGCTGCCGTCATAACCTTCGATGAGATACCACATGTGATTCCGATCAACCTCCAAGCGTGATGCGGCGTTCTGGGTTCAGCAAAACGGGGGGAATCCCGATTGCACCGCCGCGGCGAAGCGCGCCCTATGCGCAAGTCCCGCACAGGGGAATGTGCAAGGACGGGACATCTGCATCCGACATCGTTGGCGGCTGCGGCCGCCGTCTACTCAGGAGGAGTGACATGAAGTCGAACAACGTGAAGGCCCTCGCAGCGATCGTGGGCATGATACTCGCAGGTTCCGCGGCCGCCGCCGGCAAGCCGCTGGTCTCCGCCACCGACACCCTGGCCAAGGCCGCCAACGAACCGGCGCTGGAGTCGCTGCTGTCCAGCGCGTCGACCGCGCAGGTGCGTCTGGTCCAGGTCGACGCCAGCGCGGTGGACGAGGCGCAGATCGAGATCGAGCTGGACGGCCGCGTGCTGACCGCCAACCGCAACAAGGTCGAGCGCGCCGAGACCGGCGAGACCGTGTGGTACGGCAACTTCGGCCCCAAGGTCAGCGCCAAGACGCGTTCGGGCATCGACCCGCTGAACTCGGCGATCCTGGTGCGCAGCGGCGACACCGTGACCGGCACCCTGCGCAGCGGCGGCAAGCTCTACCGCGTGCGCCCGCTGCCCGGCGGCGAGCATGCCATCGTCGAGGTCGACGAGAGCCGGCTGCCGCAGGATCACCCGCACGACTACAACCGCCTGCCCACCCTGCGCATGGCCGCGCCGGCCGAAGACGGCAAGGTCGGCGCGCTGGGCATTCCGCCCGGCCCCACCGCGACCATCCGGGTGATGGTGGTGGCGACCAACCAGGCGGTGAGCGGCTACGGCGGCAACATGCAGTCGCTGATCCAGCTGGCGGTGGCCGAGTCCAACCAGGGCTACATCAACTCCAACGTGGGCATCAACCTGGTCCTGGCCAGTTACAGCACCACCACCTACACCGAGTCGGGCAACTTCAGCACCGACCTGGCGCGCTTCCGCGGCACCAGCGACGGCTACATGGACAACATCCACACCATCCGCAACAACACCGCGGCGGACGTGGGCGTGATCGTGCTGAACAACAGCTCGTATTGCGGGCTGGCCTCGGGCATCGGCTCCACCGCGGCCACGGCCTTCGCCTCGGTGTACTGGGACTGCGCCACGGGCTACTACAGCTTCGCCCACGAGATCGGCCACCTGCAGAGCGCGCGCCACGATCCGGCCACCGATCCGTCGACCTCGCCCTACGCCTACGGCCACGGCTACCGCTGGCAGCCGGCCACCGGCGCGCGCTGGCGCACGATCATGGCCTACAACTGCAGCCCCAGCTGCACCCGACTGAACTACTGGTCCAACCCCAGCATCAGCTACGGCGGCGTGCCGATGGGCACGGCGACCCAGAGCGACAACCAGCGGGTGCTGGTGAATACCAAGGCGACGGTGGCGGGCTTCCGCTGAGGTCGATCGGGCGGCGGCCGGGCGGAATCGCCAGGCTGTCGTCTGGGCCGCTCGCGGCCGGTTGCAGAGCGAATCCCCCTCAATCCCCTTTCCCAAAAGGGGGAAGCAGATCCGCAGGGGGAGGCAAGACCGCTGGGGCCGGGTCCCTCTCCTCGGGCCGGCTCCGGTCTCGCTGAACGCCGTAAGGATGCGGCGTTCAGCCCCGCCGCCTGGGGATCGGCCGGTGCTGGACACTGCGGGCGCCAGCGCTTACCCTAGGCTTCAACGCCCCAAGGCCGGACGCATCGGCTCGTCGCGACAGGCTCCCCACACCGTCGCCACGGTTCCGCCCGCTGCACACCGCCGGCCCGCGCCCGCAACCCTCTCGAACTTCGTCGCCCCGCTAGCGCGCGGCACGGGCCGAGCCGTTCGGGCCCTGCACCGACTTTAGTTTCGCCTCGCCCCGATCCAGGCCCGCCGGCGCCCGCCGCAGGTTGGCCGCAGTACCGCCCATGCGGTGCGGACCGTAGCGCGTGGAGTGGTAGCGCAGTTCCGTCGTCACCTGGCATCGCCGGCCGAGCGCTTCGCGCCCGCCCTGCGCCGCCTGCAGTGCCCACGGCCCGGAGGGGCCGGCTCAGCATGACCAACGAAGCATGATCAACGAAAGCGTGTCCGACGAAGCGCAGCCCGACGAGTCCGCGCCCGACGAAGCCGCCGCGGCCCCGGCCGCCGGTGTCGAGCCCGCGCCGGCCGCTGCAGCGGACACCGCCGCGCAGACCGCGGACGAGGCGGCCGCCGGCAACGGCAACGGCCGCCCGCAGCAGCAGGAAATGCCGCTGGCGGTGATCCACGGCCAGCCGGTGCTGCAGATCCCGCAAGACCTGTACATCCCGCCGGACGCGCTGGAAGTGATCCTGGAGGCCTTCGAAGGCCCGCTGGACCTGCTGCTGTACCTGATCCGCCGGCAGAACCTGGACATCCTCGACATCCCGGTGGCGGACATCACCCGCCAGTACGTCGAATACATCCAGGCCATGCACGAAATGCGCTTCGAGCTGGCCGCCGACTACCTGGTCATGGCCGCCATGCTGGCCGAGATCAAGTCGCGCATGCTGCTGCCGCGCGCGCCCAACGACGAAGGCGTGGAGGAAGACCCGCGCGCCGACCTGGTCCGGCGTTTGCAGGAGTACGAGCGCTTCAAGAAGGCGGCCGAGGACATCGACGCCCTGCCCCGCCAGGACCGCGACACCGCGCCGGTGCAGGCCTTCGTGCCCGACCGCGCCTCGATCCGCCTGCCGCCGCCGGTGGACCTGAAGGAAATGCTGCTGGCGCTGCACGACGTGTTCAAGCGCGCCGAGCTGTACACCCAGCACGCGATCAAGCGCGACGCGCTGAGCGTGCGCCAGCGCATGGGCGAGCTGCTCACGCGCATGGCCGATGGCGCGTTCCACCGCTTCGAGTCGCTGTTCACGGTGGAGGAAGGCCGGCTGGGCGTGGTGGTCACGTTCCTGGGCTTGCTGACCCTGGCCAAGGAGCAGCTGGTGGAAATCGTCCAGGAAGGCCCGCTGCAACCGATCTACGTGAAGTCGCTGGCGCTGATGAAGGACCCGGACGAGATCGAACTCAGCAGCGAGTTCGACGAAGCCGCCAACGACGATCCATCGGCCTGAACCGGCCGGCTTGGACGCTCCCCGAACCCGCAACCCGAACCCGGCTGCAATGGACCAAACTTTCGTCACCCGCATCGTCGAAGCCGCGCTGCTCGCGGCCAACCAGCCGCTGACCCTGGCGCAGCTGCACTCGCTGTTCCCCGAGGACCAGCCGGCGCCGCCGGACAGCGTCGAGCAGGCGCTGGAAACCCTGCGCGAAGGCAGCCAGGGCCGCGGCGTGGAACTGGTGGAGCTGGCCTCCGGCTTCCGCTTCCAGGTCCAGGCCGACGTGCACCCCTGGGTGGCGCGCCTGTGGACCGAGCGCCAGACGCGCTACACCCGCGCCACCCTGGAAACCCTGGCGCTGATCGCCTACCGCCAGCCGATCACCCGCGGCGAGATCGAGCAGGTGCGCGGCGTGGCGGTGAACAGCAACATCATCAAGGCCCTGGAAGAGCGCGAGTGGATCCGCGTGGTCGGCCACCGCGACGTGCCCGGCAAGCCGGCGCTGTTCGGCACCACCAAGGCCTTCCTGGACTACTTCGGCCTCAAGCGCCTGGACGAGCTGCCGCCGCTGTCGGAACTCAAGGACATCGGCGAGCTGGAGCCGCAGCTGCAGTTCGACGGCCCGCCCGCGCCCAGCCAGATCGAGGCCGGCGGTGTGGCCGTGGCCGGCGAGGCGGCCGGGCAGGACGAACAGGCGCAGGCCGACGACGCGGGCGAGACCGCGCAGGCCGAAGGCGACGAAGCCGCGGACGCGGCCGATGCCGGCGCGGACGAGGTGAGCGACCTCGACGCCGACGAACAGGAATACGACGCAGGCGCCGCCGACGAGGCCACCGACACCGCCGCCGCCGAAGGCGACGGCGACACCCCCGAATCCGTCCCGATGGACGACCCCGAAGCCGCGCCGGGCGAGCGCGCGGCGGACGCGAACGATCACGAGCAAGACCAACACGCCGTCGAGACGACGACCGGCGCTGTTGACAAGCACGTCTCGGAATCAGAGGCCGAGTCCGAACACGACCGGCCGGAGCAACAGAAATGAGTGAAATCAAACCCCGCAAGCTGTCCCTGAAGCGCAGCGGCGGCGACGCCGCGGCCGAAGCGCCGCGCCTGGAAGAGCGCCTGCACAAGGTGCTGGCGCAGGCCGGCCTGGGCTCGCGCCGCGCGCTGGAACAGCGCATCGCCGACGGCCTGGTCAAGGTCAACGGCGAAGTCGCCCAGATCGGCATGAGCATCAAAGGCGGCGACAAGATCGAGCTGGACGGCCGCAGTTTCGTCGCCAGCGCGCTGACCGAACCGGCGCGCGTGCTGATGTACAACAAGCCCGAAGGCGAAGTCACCACCCGCGAAGATCCCGAAGGCCGCCCGACCATCTTCGAGGCCCTGCCCGCGCTCAAGGGCGCGCGCTGGATCGCGATCGGCCGCCTGGACATCAACACCACCGGCCTGCTGCTGCTGACCACCGACGGCGAGCTGGCCAATGCGCTGATGCATCCGTCGTTCGAGGTCGAGCGCGAATACGTCTGCCGCGTGCGCGCGCCGGAAGGCCAGGACAAGGTTCCCGACAACCTCGTCGACCGCCTCGCCCGCGGCGTGGCCCTGGAAGACGGCCCGGCCAAGTTCGACGAGATCGAGCGCATCGGCGGCAGCGATTCGCACGACTGGTTTCGGGTGGTGGTGAAGGAAGGCCGCAACCGCGAAGTGCGCCGCCTGTGGGAATCGCAGGGCTGCCAGGTCAGCCGCCTCAAGCGCATCCGCTACGGCACCGTGGCGCTGCCGCGCGAGCTGCTGCGCGGTCAGTCGCAGGAGCTGGCCTCGGACAAGGTCGAATCGCTGCGCACCGAGTTGGGCCTGGAAGACGGCACGCCTTCGGCGCTGACGCTGCAGCCGGTGATCGGCCAGCGCAAGGCCGCCAAGTCCACCGTGCACCTGTCCGGCGGCGAGCGCGCGCATGGCTACGTGGGCGGCCACAACACCGCCGACGAAGGCCGCGAGCTGCGCCGCTTCGATCACGTGCGCGAGGACCGCGGCGGCCGCGGCCGTGGCGGTCCGCGCAAGCACGGTGGCCTGACGGTCAGCGGCGAAGCCGCGGCCAAGCAGTCGCACAAGCCGTTCAAGCAGCGCAAGGACAAGGGTCCCAAGCCGCTGCCGGACGGCAACCCCGCCGCGTTCCGTACCTGGTACGTGCCCGACGGCGTGGACACCGGCCCCAGCGGCCACCGCAATCCCGACAGCCGCGGCGGCAAGAAGCCCTACGGCGGCGGCAAGCCCGGCGGCCGTGCCGGCGCCGGCGGCGCGCGCGGTGCGGGCGGCGGCCAGGGCCAGGGTCGCGGCTTCGGCGGCGGTGGTGGCGGCGAGCGCAGCAGCGGCCCCTACGGCGAGCGCCGTGGCGGCGGTGGCGGCGCGGGTGCGGGCGGCGGCCAGTCGCAGGGCCAGCGCGCCTCGCGTCCCTACGGTCACCCCGGCAATGCGCCCTCGTTCCCGTCCGACCACGCCAACCCGGGCGGCTTCAATCCGTACGGCGAGCGTCCGCGCAGCCAGCCGCGCCCCGCAGGCGGCAAGCCCGGCGGCGGTAAGCCCGGCGGCAACCGCCCCGGCAACAACGCGCGTCCGCAGGGCCCGCGCCCGGGCGGCCCGCGCGGCGGCGGCCGCCCCGGCGGCGGTCGCGGTCCGCGCGGCTGAGTTGCGGCCACAGGCAAGGAAGAAAAGGCGCTACGGCGCCTTTTCTTTTGCGCGTGCCGCGCGGCGGCCCGCATACTTCGCGCGATCGATCGGCGCAGGGGGCCGGGTGTATACGCAAGCGGATTTCGTCGAACGCTTCCGCGCGCTCGAAGACTACGAACTGCTGGACAAGCTGGCCACGTCCGAACTCACCGAGGAAGCGCGCGCCGCGCTGCGCGCGGTGCTGCACGAACGCGGCGTGCCGGAAACCCAGCTGCCGGCGCTGCTCGTACAGGCCAAGAAGGACCGCTACCGCCGCAGCGGCGTGACCAACGACTGCGACCGCTGCGGCAAATCCTGCGGCGCGTCGGCCGTGGGCAACGGCGCTCAGACCTTCTGCAGCACGGCCTGCCGGCGGCTGACGGAGCTGATGGAAGCCGCCGCGGAATTCGACGACGATGACGTGCATCGGCACGCGCTGGTGCTGCAGCGCGGCGCCTGCCCGGGCTGCCTGCGTCAGGGCACGCCGATCGAGGTGCGCCGCTCCTACCACGTGTGGTCGGCGATCTTCCTGACCCGCTGGGGCACCAGCCAGAAGGTCCGCTGCCGCCGCTGCGGCATCCGCAACAACCTGACCGACGCCGCGTTCTCGGCGACCCTGGGCTGGTGGGGCTTTCCGTTCGGGCTGCTGATGACGCCGGTGCAGATCCTGCGCAACCTGGGCGAGATGCTGATCAGCGATCGTCCGCGGCCGCCGTCGCGGGAGTTGCTGGAGCTCGCGCGCCTGGATCTGGGTCAGCAGGTGCTGCAGGGACAGGGCGTGGGCGGCGCGTTCAGGCCGGGCGCCGCCTTGGACGATGCGGCGCTGGCGTTGCCGGATTCGAGTCGGTGATGTCGCGGCGATGACGGCTGGGTCCTAAGGCCTAATCTGCCGATGAAGTCGCAAGCGCCCGCGATACGCGCGCCCGCAGGTATCCGCGAGTAATCACACGTCACTCCCGCGAAAGCGGGAGTCCAGCACTCGCGGCATCGCGCTGAAGTCTCCGGATGTTCGGCTCCGTCGAAGTGCTGCAGAGCCCGCTTTCGCAGGAATGACGAGCGAGTGCCCTCTCCCCTCCGTCATTCCGGCGGAAGCCGGAACCCATCTTGACCTTTGCACGCATTCGGCCGCAGGAGTCGGAGCAACAACAAACGCAAAATGGGTTCCGGCTTCCGCCGGAATGACGGGTGTGCGTAGCGAGGTAACGCCGAGTGTTGTCGCAAACGGCGCTACGAGGGCTAAGGCCGCGCTCCGTCCGCACGTCACTTCACACAGCCCCCATCTGCGCTTCGCCCGGCGTGCGCAGACTGCGTTGGCCTCCCCCCACGAGCCCTGCGCCATGACCCTGCCCTCCTCCGATTACGATTGCGACGTACTGGTGGTCGGCGCCAGCTTCGCCGGCGCGGCCTGCGCGCTGGCCGCCGCGCGCGCGGGCCTGCGGGTGACGGTGCTGGAGCGCAAGTCCGATCCCGGCGCCAAACTGCGCACCACCGGCATCGTGGTCAAGGAAGCGGCCGAACAGACCTGGCTGAGCCGCGCGCCCAGCGACTGCCTGCACCGGGTCGAACGCGTGCGCCTGTATTCGCCGCGGCTGGACAGCCTGGCGCTGCATGCGCCGGGCTACTACTTCCTGACCACCGACACGCCCAGGCTGATGCGCTGGCTGGCCGACGAGCTACGCCGCAACGGCGTGGACCTGCGCCTGGGCGCGGCGTTCACCCAGGCCCAGCGCGAAGGCGAAGGCTGGCGGATCGAAGGCCAGTCGCAGGGCCTGCTGCCGCTGAGCCTGCGCGCGCGTTGCCTGGTCGGCGCCGACGGCGCCAAGTCGCGCGTGGCCGAGCGCGCGGGCCTGGGCCAGGTGCGCGAGTTCCTGTACGGCATCGAATACGAGTTCGCCGGCGCGCGCCTGCCGGAGCCCGACGCCCTGCACTGCTTCGTCAGCAAGCGCTATGCGCCGGGCTACATCGGCTGGGTCGCGCAGAACCCCGCCGGCGTGCAGGCCGGCCTGGCGTTGCGCCACGATCCCGAACGCGCGCGCGTGCCGGACATCGACGGTTTCCTCGCCCGCGTGCGCGCCAGCGTGGGCCTGCCCGACCTGGTGCCGGACGCGACCCGCGCCGGCCTGATCCCCTGCGGCGGCCCGGTGTTCCCCTTGGCGCGCGATGGCGCCCTGCTCACCGGCGACGCCGCGGGCATCGTCTCGCCGGTCACCGCCGGCGGCATCCATTCGGCCTGGTCGCACGGCTGGACCCTGGGCCAGGCGCTGGCCGCGCATGTGCGCTCGGGCGGGCCGGCGCCGGAAACGGTGGCGCACAGCAGCGCGCCGCGTTTCCGCACCAAGCGCGCATTGCGCTGGATGTTCGACCGCTTCCAGTTCGACTGGCCTTTCGACCTGCTGCTGCACTCCGCGCCGCTGCGCTGGGCGGCGGAGGAGGTGTATTTCCATCGTCGCGGTGAGAGGCGCGTGGAGCAGGTTACGCGGGCGCCGCGCTGAGGTTGGCTAGACAGCCGCGTTGACGAAGAGCGAACCCCCCTCGCCCCCCCTTTTTCAAAGGGGGAAGACAAGCGGGCGGAGCGCGGACTGGGGTGGTGTCTTCAGTGACGCGTGAGCGGCGCCACGTGCGGATGCACCATGCGCTGGAAGTCGTCCCAGGTCATGCGCATGAGCTCGCGATGGGTACCGGCGTTGAAGGCGATGCGCGGCTCGTCGGCCAGGCTGTCGGCGGCGTAGACCTCCAGCCCGTACAGGTTGCCGAACGGCGGCATCGCGCCCACTTCGCACTCGGGAAAGCGCTCCTTGAACTCGGCCTCGTCGGCCAGGGTCACCTGCTGCGCGCCGCTGACGTCGCGCAGCCGGCTCAGCCGCAGCCATTCGTCCGCGGGCACCACCGCCATCGCCAGGCGGCCGTCGAGCTTGACCATCACGGTCTTGGCCATCTCGTGCTCGTCGATGTCGGCGCTGCTGGCCGCGGCGTGCGCGGTGGCGGCATAGGGATGCGCGAGGGTGTCGTAGGCCACCTGATGGCGGTCCAGGTAGTCGTGCAGGCGTTGCGAGACCATGGCCGGTTCCTCATTGCGGGGAAGCCGCGCCAGGTCCGGTCCGGCCGGACGCCGCGTCGGCATCCGTGTCGGGGAAGTCAGTGTAGGCCCGCCGCGATGGGCCGGCGTCGCGGCGGTGTGATGCGGGGATGAATGGGGCGTGGAAAGCAAATCCCCCTCAATCCCCCTTTTCCAAAGGGGGAAGACAAGCACGGCGAGGGTAAAGCAAGCACGGGCTCGCTATGCGGACGCGGCAGTGTCGCTGCCTTTGCTTTTGGCCTCCCCTTTGAAAAAGGGGGATTGAGGGGGATTTGCTCTTGCGGCTGCGCCGCCCCTCAACGCTCCTTAAGCTCGAACGCATCCCCATCCAGCATCGCCGGGAACCGCGCCCGATGCGCGGCCAGTTCCTCGGCCAGCAGCGTGGTGGTCACCACCATTTCCTCGTCGGTGCATTCGCTGACCGGGTGCCCGAGGAAATCGATCACCGCGCTGTCGCCGGAGTAATGCAGGCCGTTGCCGTCGGTGCCCACGCGGTTCAGGCCGGCGACGTAGCACAGGTTCTCGATCGCGCGCGCTCGCAGCAGGGTCTTCCACGGGTAGGCGCGCGCCGAGGGCCAGTTGGCTACGTACAGCAGCAGGTCGTAGTCCAGCGCGCCGGGGCGTTCGACATCGTAGCGGTTGCGCGAGAACACCGGGAAGCGCAGGTCGTAGCAGACCTGCGGGCAGATCCGCCACCCCTTCCATTCCACGGTCAGGCGCTCGCGGCCGGCGGCGTAGCGCTCGTGCTCGTTGGCGTAGCGGAACAAGTGGCGCTTGTCGTAAGTGTGCAGCTCGCCGTCGGGCGTGGCGAACAGCAGGCGGTTGAACACGCCCTGCTCGGTGCGCAGTTGCACGCTGCCGGCGACCGCGGCGTCCAGGCGCTGCGCCTGTTCGCGGATCCAGGCCACGGTGGGCCCGTCCATGGTCTCGGCGTTGCCGATGGCCTCGTTGCTGAAGCCGCTGGTGAAGGTTTCCGGCAGCAGCACCAGATCGGTGGTGCCGCGCAGGCCGCCGATCAGGTGGCCGTAGTAGTCGCGGTTGCCCGCGGGGTCGTGCCACAAGGTGGCGCCTTGGACCAGGGAGATGCGCAGGTTGTGCATGGGGGAAGGTCGATGGGGCCGCGGCGCGGCCGTCGGCGCCCATCGTATCGCCGCGGCCGCATTCGTGCAGCCGCGGCGGCGGCGGCGGCGCTCAGCCGGTGCGGATGGTCAGCATCGGCACGTCCACCTTGGGCAGCAGGCGCTGGGTGAAGTACTTGTCCTGGTAGTACTTGATCTTGTCGCACATCACCGGGTGCGGCAGGCCTTCGTACAGGAACACTTCCTTGTCGAAGCCCATGGCCTTGAGCTCCTGCGGCAGCATCAGCGCGCGGCGCTCCTCGGACTCGCTGCGCGAGAAGTCGCGGCCGCGGGTCACGTTCTGCTTGCGCACCGTGGTGTAGCCCAGCATGTCGGAGTAGTCGTTGGCGTCCTGTTGCTCGCGCGGGGCGTAGATGATCTGCAGCGCGTGGTTGGTGATGATGGTGCGCGAGATGTCCTTGCCGTAGGTCGCGTCCAGCTGGGCCATGGACTGGATGATGGGCAGCAGGCGGATGTTGTAGCCGGCCATGTACGACACCGCCGAGGCGATGATGTCGACCTTGCCGATGGAGGTGAACTCGTCCATCAGCAGCAGGCACTGGTGCTTGAGCTCCTTGTTGTTCTGCGGCAGCTCGCGGGTGTTGAGGTTGATGATCTGGCTGAAGAACAGGTTCACGATCAAGCGGCTTTCGGCCAGCTTGTTGGGCTGGATGCCGACGTAGACGGTCATGCGCTTCTTGCGCAGGTCGGTGAGCAGGAAGTCGTCGGCGCTGGTGGCCGCGTCCAGCACCGGGTTGATCCAGGGGTTCAGCGGTTCCTTGAACGTGCCCAGGATCGAGGCGAAGGTCTCGTCGGCCTGCGAGAGCATGTTGGCGAAGGCCGACTTGGCGTTCGGGCTCAGGAACGGACGCTGCGCCAGGCCCTGCAGATAAGGCTTGAGCTCGCTCTTGCCGTCGCCGGAGGACAGGCGGTAGACCGCGCCCAGGGTCGGCGGCGTGGCGAACGGGAAGCCGATCTTGTTCTCTTCCTCATAGGCCTCGAACAGGTACAGGGTGAAGGCCATGAACGCGTTGCGCGCCTGGCTGACCCAGAACTTCTGGTCGTCCGAGCCGTCCGGGTAGAGCATCGCGGCGATGCTCATCAGGTCCGACACGCGGAACGCCGGATCGTTGGACACGTAGGTCAACGGGTTCCAGCGGTGGGTGCGGCGGTCTTCGGCGAAGGGGTTGAACAGGTAGATCTCGTGCCCTTCCTGCTTGCGCCAGCCGCTGGTCAGGTCGAAGTTTTCCTGCTTGATGTCCAGCACCACCATCGACTCGCGGTACTCGAGCAGGTTCGGGATCACGATGCCCACGCCCTTGCCCGAACGGGTGGGCGCGGCCAGGATCACGAACTGCTGGCCGCCCAGGCGCACCAGCTTGCCGTTGTACTTGCCGACCACGATGCCGTTGTTGGCGGGCTTGAACATGCCCTTGGACTGCAGGTCGCCGCCGTTGGCGAAACGCGCGTCGCCGTGCATGGAGCGCGGCTTGGGCTTGAGGATCAGCACGGCCATGGCCAGATAGGTCAGCACCGGCAGGCCGAAGCCGATGGAGCCGGCGGCCTTGATCTTGCCCGCATAGGGCTTGTACTGCGGCAGATCCAGCACCTTCACGTAGTCGCTGAAGGTGGTCCACTTCGCCTGCCCGGTATCCAGACCGAGGAACATCAGCGACAAATAGCCCGACAGATACAGCCCGGCGGCCAAGGACAGTGCGCCCAGGACCAGGGCGAAGATCAGCTTCCCTTTCACGTAGTGTTCCCTGCTTGGAGTTCCCCAAGGCTCCCGGCTAGGTCATCGCTTCTTCCGGCCGGGCCGGAGCAGGGATGACAGCACGGGAGCCGCTTCCGACGACGGTTCGCGCGCGCGCGGGGAGCGTTCCTGCTGCGGCCGCTCGCGCTCGATCCGGTCTTCCAGCCAGTTCCTGGCGTCGCTCAACGTCAGTTCCTGGCGCAGCTTGACGCCGGACGACGACATTACCGCGTAAGCATAGATGTCGTCGTCCTCATAACGCTCGTCCGGGGTCAGCGCCACGATCTGGTAGCGCCCGCGGGTAAGAACGTGATGGCGGTATTCGTTCACTGGTCTGGCCTCCGTTGCCCGACTTCCCCGCCCTTACAGCAGCGATCGCTGCCCCAGCCCCAGCATCGGGGCGTCGCGCTGCGGACCTTGCTGCTGGCGATCGTCCTGCCGGTGCTGCCGGTCGCGCTGTTCCTGTTCGCGCGCGACTTGCGCCAGCTGCTCGCTGCTTTGCTGGATCGGCTGCGCGGCCGCTTGCGCGGTTTCCACGTAGCTGACCCGGCGGTTGGGCGAGTTGAGATCGCCTTCGACCGCGAACGCGCGTTCCCCGTCGCGGCTGAGCACGACATGGTTGACGCTGCGCATCTCGGAGCGAAGGGCTTCCACCGTCAAAGCGGCGGCGAGGTTGTCGTTCTGTTCCTGCGTGCGCGGGCGCATGGTGTCCTGGCGGTCCAGGCAGACCCGCACTTGCTTGAACAGATCGTGGTTGGGATGGCCGGGGCTGCTCAGCAGTGCGCGCTGTTCGGCCTGCCGCAGGTCGTCGAGGGTCTTCACCGACGCGTCGCTGTCGACCCTGCGTTCATGCCCTTGGGGGAGTCCGTTCATGGCGCCTCCGCTGCTGCCGCCCGGCCCGTATGCTCGCGCAATCGCGAGGGTGCATCAAGCCGGCCCGGCGCGGCGGCGTCGCGCGCCGCCGCGCCGGGCCGTGGGGTCACACGCGCTGGCTGACCTGCTGCTGGCGCTCCACGGCCTGCACCGGCAGCTGGATCTGCGGCACGTCCTGCTGCAGGCGCTGGGCGGTCTGCTCCACGCTCTGGCCGATCGCGGTCTGGCGGTCGGCGAAGGCGCGATGATGGGACGGGTCGTTCAGCCCGCCCTGGACCACGAACAGGCCGGTGCCCTGGGTGTTGGGCACCACGTGGTCGATGCGCTGCAGGCCGCTGACCCGCGCTTCGTAGGTCAGGGTGGCCGCGGCGCGCTCCATTTCCTCGCGGTTGCGGAAGCCGCCGTTCGGGCCCAGACGCTCCAGCCCGTCCACCGCCTGGCGGAAGATCGGGTTGTCGCGGTTGGCCGGATCGGTCAGCGCCGCGCCGCGGGTGTTGTCGCCCTGCACCGGGGTCTGCGGGTTGGGCTGCTGCTGGCGGCCGGCCTCG
Organism: Lysobacter silvisoli; assembly: GCF_003382365.1. Classification (NCBI taxonomy): domain Bacteria; kingdom Pseudomonadati; phylum Pseudomonadota; class Gammaproteobacteria; order Lysobacterales; family Lysobacteraceae; genus Lysobacter; species Lysobacter silvisoli. The sequence goes on from NZ_QTSU01000001.1 coordinate 1,441,146, forward strand.
CGCAGGGCGTTGAGGGTGTCGCGGCCGGCGATGCCGTCGTCGGTCAGGTTGTGGTCGCGCTGGAACGCCTGCAGGGCCTCCTTGGTGCGCTGGCCGAAATGGCCGTCCGGGTTGAGCTCGTTGCCGCGCGCGTCGCGGTAACCCAGGCGCTTGAGGGTTTCCTGCATGTCCTCCACGGCCTGGCCGCGCTCGTTGAGCTTGAGCATGCCGTCGGCCATGGGGTCGCGGTTCTGGCCCTGCGCGGCGGGCAGGCGCACTTCGCCGCGCGCCAGCGCCTGCATGGCTTCCGGGGTGAGCATGCCTTCCCACTGGGTGGTGGCGGCGCGGCGCTCGGCCAGGTGGTTGTGGCCGCCATTGATGGCTTCGGTGGCGCGGCGCACGTCGAACTGCGCGCCCTGGGTGACCACGCGGCTCTGCCAGTAGTGCACGGCGATGTTGGCGGCGTTGGTGCGGTCGGCGGCCAGGTCCGGGTTGCCGGTCAGGTCCATGTTCAACTCGCGCGCGGCGCGCTCGTAGTTGTCGCGACCGGTCAGCTGCACGTAGCCGCGGCCGTGGAAACGCCAGCCGTCGCCCGGCTCGGTGTTGCCCAGGTTGTCGCGGCCCCAGCGGCCGCCGTAGACCTGGTTGGCGATGCCTTCGCGGCCGCCGGCCACGGCGGTGCGCGCCTCGCCCAGGGTGTCCATGCCGTTGCGGCCCGGGAACACTTCCAGCAGGCGCTCGGCGCTGTAGTTCAGGTTCTCGTGCATGCCGCGGAAATTGCCGGACTCGACCTGCATCTGGCCCATGAACGCGGCCAGTTCGCGCGGGTCGCGGATGCCGGAGTTGTAGGCGTGGAGCAGCAGGAAATCGCGATTGCTCGGGGTCGACATGATGTGGTCCTCCTTGATGCTGTCGTGGATGTGATTCGAAAAAATGGATGGGCCGGGGCTCAGGGCCGCGCCGGCAGGCCGCCGCGGTCGATCGCCTCGTCGCGGCCCCAACTGCGGGTGAACTTGAACAGGGCGTCGTCGATATCGTCGACCACGCTGGACGGCTCGCAGGTCAGCACGTTGACCGACGCGTCGGCGCCGCTGCCCACGGACATCACGCCGCGCTGATCCTGGCCGCCTTCGCCGGAAATCGAATAGACGATGCGCTTGCGTCCGCCGTCCTCGAACGAATAGGCGTAGCCGCCGGTGTTGCCGGCGAAGCCCAGCTGGGTGCGCTTGAAGCTCACGCCGCCGGCGGCGCCCTTGTCGGCCGGGAACACGTAGTCCGGGCCCTGCGCGTAGTACACGCGGCCGGACTGCGCGCTGGCGCCCTTGGACGCGCACAGCGAAGCCAGCTGGCCGTCGCCGAGCTTGCACGAGAACACGATGTCCTCGTCTGCCGCGCACAGCGAACGGCCGTCGGCGGCCGGCACCAGGGCGGCGGGGGCGGCCGGCTGCACCGCGGGGACGGCGGCTTCGGTGGCGGGCGCGGCGGGGGCCGCGGCCACGGTGGCTTGCGCGCTGTCGTTGGCGGGCGCGGCCTGGTCGCCGGTGTCCGCATTGCAACCGGCCAGCGCGACCAGCAGGGCAAGGGTCGAGAAATTCGCAGACTTCATAACGGTTCCTGGATCGGGGATGCGTCAGGGGATCGCAACGGCGTGCGCTGATCGCGCCACGCCGCTAAACAGACAAAAAAACAAGACCGTGCCCCGCCGTCCTTGGCAGAGCACGGAACCTCAGCCCAGGCCGCGCGTGGTCGGCGCCTGGGTCGTAGTGGGTTGCGCCAGAGCCTGCCGCTGCTGCGCGTCCTGCTGCAGTTGGAAGGTCGACTGCTCCAGCGGCTGCGCCGCGGCCTGGGCCTTGTCGACGTGGGCGCGCTGGTGGCCGGGATCGGTCAGGCTGCCCTGCACCGCGAACAGGCCGGTGCCGTTGGTGCTCAGGGCCACGTGGTCGATCTGCTTGAGGCCGCCGACCTTGGCTTCGAAGGTCAGCGTGGCGGCGGCGCGCTCGAGTTCGGCGTGGTTCTTGAAACCGGCGTTGGCGCCCAGCTTCTCCAGGCCCTGCACCGCTTGCTGGTACATGCCGTGGTCGGGGTGCTGCGGATTGGACAGCAGCGGCGACTGGCTCGCCTTCTTCAGCGCGTCCAGGGTCTGCGGGCCGGCGATGCCGTCGTCCTTGAGGCCGTGCGCGCGCTGGAACGACTGCACGGCGTCCTTGGTCGCGGCGCCGAAATCGCCGTCGGCCTTGACGATGCGGCCGTTGGCGCCGGTGTAGCCCAGCGCGTGCAGCGACTTCTGCAAGTCCTCCACCGCTGCGCCCTTCTCGCCGGCCTTGAGCACGCCGTCGGCGGCCGCGTCGGACCGCGCCGGGCGCGTGACCGGCGGTTCCACCGCGCGGCCGATGCGGCCGGCGGCGAGCTGTTCCATCACTTCCGGCGTCAGCGCGGCCAGCCAGCGCTCGTTGCGCGCCTGGCGGTCGGCCAGGCCGTTGGTACCGCCGTTGACCGCGCGGGTGGCGCGGGTCACGTCTTCGCGCGCGTTCTGCGGCACGTTGTGCTGCCAGTACCAGGTGGCGATGCGCGCGGCGTTTTCCGGCTGCGCGGCCAGGTCCGGCTGGCGCACCAGGTCCAGGCCCAGGGCTTCGCCGGCGGCGCGGTAGTTGTCCTTGCCGGTGAGCTGCATGTAGCCGCGGCCGCGGTACAGGTAGCCGTCGCCCGGCTCGTCGTTGCCCATGCGGCCGCCGTACATCAGTTCGGCCAGGGCTTCGGGACGGCCGCGCAGCGCTTCCAGGCGCGCCGATTCCAGCGCCTGCGGGCCTTCGCGCATGGCCGAACGCACCGGGATCTGCGAGATGCCGCGGGTATAGCGGAAGCCTTCTTCCAGCTTGGTCAGGCCGTTGGATTCATGCCCGACCTGGGCCATGAAATTCGCCAACTCTCGTTGCGAGCTGATGCCGGCCGCGGTGGCGGCTTGCAGCAATTGCGTTTCCCTGTCCGTCGTCATGTGTAGCTCCTGGTTGAACTCTGTTTCGCCTAACGGGACCCGTGTCCTCGTCCCGAACCCGACCACTGCCGCGACCGCCTGGACGTCAGGGCTCGCGCACCGACGGCAGACGGTCGCGGTCGAACGCCTCGAACCGCACCTCGCCGAAATCGTCCACCCGCAGCTCGATGCGCTTGTCCTGGCCGGTCTCGGTGTCCACCACCGAACGCACCGCCTTGGCCAGCAGCCAATCCTGCTGCGGGGCCGAGTAATCGAACACGAACTCGTCCGACCAGCGCTCGCGCGAACCGCCTTCCAGCAACACGGTGAAGCCGCCCGGGTGCACGCGCAGGTAACCGAACGGGTCGCCGGCGATGCCGCCGCAACGCGCGCACGGCACCAGCTTGTCGCTGCGCCGAGCCGCCTGCAGCCGGCCGTCCGCGTCGCGGATCAGCACCAGTACGCTGCGCGGGGCCCCCTCGCCCAGCTTCGCGTCGGCGGCCGACGGCGGATCGACGATCAGCAGCGCGTCCTCGCGGCCGTCGCCGTCCAGGTCGGTGCGCTGCAGCGCCAAACGCTTGCTGCCTGCAGGAATGAAACGGCTCAGGTCGTCTTGCACGGACAAATCGTTCACGGGCACTTCCTGTTGCGAGGGCGTCGGTGCCTGCACGCCCGCGGCGGGACGCGCACCCCTGCGCGCCTCCGCATCGCCGGGCGCCGCCTGGCAGGCCGCCAGCGACGCAGACAACACCAACACGGTCGAAAACCTAAACATGCTCTTGCTCGTTGCTCCGTTCGGCTTTGCCGGACGCGGCCGTCCCACGGTCCGCGTGCGGCGGAACGCCGGCCGGCAGGGCGTGCCGGCCGGCGCCGCGGACGTCACGCGATCGCGCGCGACACCTGCGGCTGCAGCTGCTGGACCGGCTGCGCCTGCTCCAGCTTCTGCCGCTGCTGCGCGTCCTGCTGCAGCTGGAACGTGGACTGCTCCATCGGCTGGGCCGCAGCCTGGGCCTTGTCGACGTGGGCGCGGTGATGGCCCGGATCGGTCAGGCCGCCCTGCACGGCGAACAGGCCGGTGCCATTGGTGCTCAGCGCCACGTGGTCGATCTGCTTGAGGCCGCCGACCTTGGCTTCGAAGGTCAGCGTGGCCGCGGCGCGCTCGAGCTCGGCATGGCTCTTGAAGCCGGCGTTCGGGCCCAGCTTCTCCAGGCCCTGCACCGCCTGCTTGTACATGGCGTGATCGGGATGCTGCGGGTTGGCCAGCAGCGGCGACTGCTCGGACTTCTTCAGCGCGTCCAGGGTGCGCGGGCCGGCGATGCCGTCGTCCTTGAGGCCGTGCGCGCGCTGGAACGCCTGCAGCGCTTCCTTGGTGTGCGCGCCGAAGTCGGAGTCCGGCGTCAGCGCGCGGCCGCGCGCGTCGGTGTAGCCGAACTTGTTCAGGCTCTCCTGCAGCGCGCGGATCTCCGCGCCCTGCTCGCCCTGGCGCAGCACGCCGTCGGCGCCGGCGCGCGCCGGCTGCGCGGCCGGCTTGTCCTGCGCCGGCTTGCTGTCGGCGGGCTGGGTCACCGGGGTGTCCTGCGCGGCCGGGCCCTTGCCCGGATAGCGGTCGGTGCTGATCACGCCGCTGTCGATGTCGCGGATGTACTGCTTGAACTTGTCCAGGTGGTTGGCGTTGAAGTCGATATGGGTGTGGGTGGGGTACTTGTTCAGATCGCCACCGCCCATGCCGGCCTGCAAGCCCATCGGCTGGCCGTACTTGATCGGGTCGCCGTCCTTGAGCGGGAAGCCGCGCAGATCCATGTGCCGCACCTGGGCGATCATTTCGCCGTCGGGCAGCTTGTCGTAGATCTTCACCAGGCCGCTGTTCTTGTCGATCTTGACGAAACCGTCGGCCGGCGCCGGCACGTGCACCGGGCTGGAACGGCCGGTCTTGTCGTCCAGCAGCACGAAGTCCTTGGACACGAACACGTGGCCGTCGCGCGAATGCTGGACCTTGCCGCCCGAGGACAGGATTTCCTCGTTGTGGCCGTCCACCACCTGGTAGTGACGGCCGGGCTCCTTGCCCTTCTTGCTCGGGTGATGGATTTCGATGTCTTCGTAGCTATGCACGCGCTCGGTCTTGCCGCCGACGCTCTCGACGATACGGATCTTGCTCATTGGGATGCTCCTTGTGTCCCTGTGCCGCGGCGATCGCCGCGACGGATCAGTGCAGGTCCTGGCTCAGGACCCAGCAATCGTTGCCGCGCTCGAAGACGTAGGCGGCGCGCTTACCGATGGTGCGCACTACGTTGTCGTCGGCGTCGAACTCGGCCTGGACGTATTCGACCCGGAAGGACTTGTCGCCTTCGGGCTTGAATTCCAGGTCCAGCAACGGATACGCGCCCGGGTCGGTCACCGCGGGGTCCAGATAGGCCCAGCGGCTGTCGACGATGCCGATACGGAAATCCCGGTAATCGGCTTTGGCCACGGCGCGGGCCTGCGCGGGCTGCTCCAGCGACCCCACGCGCACGGTGTGGGCCGTGTAGGCCGCGCGCACGCCCGGCGAACCGGCGTAGTCGTTGAAGAAGTCGGCGTAGGCCTCGGGCTTGCAGGCCTCGGGCGGCAAGGTTTGCGGCTGTACCGCCGGCGCGGACGCGGCAGCGGTGGGTGCGGGCTCGGAAGCCGGCGCAGCCTGGGGAGCGGTTTGAGCGGGGGCCGCGTCGGGAGCGGCAGCCGGGGCGCTGGGGGTGCGGTCGCATGCGGTTGCGATCGCCAGCAGCAGCGCCAACGGAATCAGTTGTAGCTTCATACAAACCCCTACGCGTCGTCGCACGGATGCGATGGCGCGCATACGGGTGCCGTAGACCGCGGGCGGCCTTCGGGCACGTTGTCCGCAAGCGGATGCTTGCGGTGTAACTCCTCGGAGCGGCGGTCGCAATATCGCCGTTACATCCTGTAGCGGCTGTACGACCGTGCCCCTGATCCTAGAGTCCGGCGCGTGGACCCTGAGGTCCCGGCGCCGGCCTGGGTACTACCTTATCCTAGACTCCGCGGTTTGCAAAACCGCCGCACCCTGCCCCGGCTGCCGGCTCCTCCGGCTCGGCCCGGGCGCGGGCTCAGTAATTGTTGACCAGCACCGGGTAGCTGCACTTGGTGTACAGCACCTCGCAGCCGGTCGTGTCCACGCCGCACTCCTTCAGCGCGCGAGCGGAGGCCTCTTCGATGTTGATGCCGCCACGCGCCACGATGACCTCTTTGCCCATCGCCACCGCGCCGCAGCCGTTGCCGTAGACCAGCAGGGTCCTGCGGCAATCCGCCTCGGTGCCGCCCTTGCCCTTGCACTGCTTCATCGCCAGACGTTCGGCGTCTCTCGCGGTCTTGCGATCCGCCGCCGTGCCCATCTTGGCGGCGTTCACGTCTATGGCGATGGCGCCCCAGCGCTCGAGCCAGCGCGGCTGCGGCGGCGCCGGACGGCCCTGATTCGCATTGGCCCCGCCCAGACCGTAACCGGGCATGGGCAGGCAGGTCGGTCCGGGCGGCCGCCCGGTCGGCACCAAGCCTGGAGGACATCCGTCCTCGGCCAAAGCTACGTTGGCCGACAACAGGCCGATCAACAGCAAACCGCAGCGCGTCAACGTACGCATATCGCATCGATCCTTCGAACTGGTTGGGGGGAACCCTATACCAACGGTGTCGGCCTGCAGTGAATGCAGACCAAATCCACCGCTGGCGTTCAGCCCGGATTCCCCCAAACCGGTCTCACCGCAGGCTACTTATTCTTGAGGATCTCGTCCTTGACGTTTTGGTTCTGCGTCGGACTCGTGACGCGTGTGGCCGGATTCTCCGCCGGATTGGTCTGCATCGGCTGCGGCTGGTAGCCGCCGCCTTGGTTGCCGCCGCCCGGATTCGCGCGCTGGTAGCCCTGGCTGCCGACGTAGCCCGGTGGCAGGCCGGAGCCCGGTGGCGAACCGCCGCCGCCGGCGCTGGCGAAGGCGCTGTACGAGCTGAACTGACCCAGCACGCCCTGGAAGAACATCGCCGCCATCGGCGGGGCGCTGATGATCAGCACCGTCAATATCAAGCCCATGCCGCCCTGCTGCATGGCCTGGCTGGTCATACCGTCGCTGAAATTGCTTTGCATCAACTTGCCGAGCAAGGCCGTGCCCCAGAACGAGGCGGCCACGCGGGTGACCATCTCCAGCGCGATCGAGACCATGGCGCTGAGCACGGCCATGGAGAACAAGGTGCCGATGCCGTAGTACAGCCAGCGGCTGAACAGCTGCTTGGTCTGGTCGAACAGCAGGCACAGGATGAAGATCGGGCCCAGGCCCACGAACAGCGCCATCGCGATCTCGTACAGCAGCAGCGAGATACCGGCGACGATGGCCGGCCCGCCCGTGCCCATGCCGACGAACCACATGGCCCGGGTCTTGTCGTCGTCCAGCGTTGGATCGCGGACCACGTCGATCATGTCGATACTGGTCAGCGCCACCTGCATCCAGGCCAGGCTGTCGTCGATCTTCTTGGCCATGTCCGAGTCGTCCCCGGTCACGATCCAGTGGATCTCCTTCGACACGTCCTCGGTGAAGAAGGTATGCAGGTTGGTGCCGAACGCCGCCATCGACGTGGCCACGCCGACGATGAAGGCCGCGCGCAGCGAATTGGTCACCAGCGCCATCATCGGTTCGCGCGACTGGCCGGTGGCGATGCGGTAGCCCTGGATCAGGATCCACAGCGTCATCAGCGTGAGGGCGATGCCGCCCACCCACTGCATGGCGTTGCCCATCAGCTCGATGCCGAAGTCGCGGATCTCCTTGCGCAGGTAGGTCAGGATCAGGCGGAAGAAGATGAAATCTCCTATCGACTGCACCTTCAGGCTCAGCCAGTCCTGCCAGCCGCCGCCCAGCCCGCCTTTCAGCCAATCCAACACGATTTCGATTCCCCTGCTCATCTGCGCCTACCTGCTGGGGGCCGCGCCTTGCGCGCGCCCCTTGTCCTCGATGCCGCGCCGATTCCTTCGGCGCGGGCTCCCTTATCGCCGTGGCGGGCGCCTCGCTCGGCGCCCCGCCCGGCCTCCCCTATCAGTTACCGACCGACAGCGCGGTCTTCAGCGCGGCGGTCTTGACCAGGCCGCCCAGGATGGTCTGCTCGCCGGACATGGCCTTGTACGCCAGCGTGCGCTGGGTCTCTTCCATGGTGGCGATGTAGACGTCGTAGGTCTGCATCTGGCCCTGCCAGATCTGGAACTTCAGCGCCAGATCGTTGGAGATCTGGTTGGACGACGCGTCCACGTTGGCCACGTTGCCCTGGGTGTTGCTGGAGTTGCGCGTGGTATTGACGCTATTGAGCATGCTCTGCATCTGCGGAGCCACGGTCTGCACGAAGTCGACCGTGTAGTTGTACTTCTTGTTGCGCGCGCGGCGGATGTTGGCGCAGATTTCCTTCTGCTTGGCCAGCACGTCGCCGCCCGGGGTCAGACCGACCATGTTCAGCAGGCCGCTCATGCTGATGCCGCCGCCGCCGCGATCGCAGGACTCGGCCACCATGTAGCTGTTCTCGTCGACCTTGACCCAGACGTTGCTGGCCGGCATGCCCACGTTGTTGAGCAGGCTCTGCATGTTGATCAGCTGCTGCTGGAAGTGCTGCACCTGCTGCAGCCAGCGCTGCACGTTGGCCGCGTATTCGGCGGTGTCGGCGAAGCGCTGCGAGTAGGTGTTGATCTGATTCAGGATGCTCTGGATCAGGTTCGGGCCGACTTCGACCACGGGGCCCATGGCGCTGCCGTTGCCGACGGTCAGCGAGCAGGCCAGGAATACGCCGGCCAGGGCCAGCTTCTTGGACTTGCGGCCTTTGGCCTGCTGCGAGTTGCGCTTGATGTTCATGGCGAAGTTCCTCTTCTTTGGCAGTTGACGCTGTGGTCGTCGCTTGCGGGTGTATCCGTGATGGTGGGGGTCAGGCCGTGGCCTGGCTGCGTTCGCTGCTCGTGGGCTTGCCCTTACCGGAGCCCTTGCGATTGGCGTAGAACGAAGGCAGCCACTGGTCCGGCACCAGATCGTCGACGCCGACACCGTTGCGCTGCGCTTCGTTCTGCAGCACGCGGTGCATGATTTCGATGTTGTCGGTGGAGGCGGAGATCACCGCCAGCGAGTCGTCCAGGCCGCGCAGGTTGAGCTGGCAGACGGTCGCGGCGTGGCCCTGCTTGACCAGGAAGCAGCGCGAACGCTCGTCCAGGCCCTTGACCACCTGGTACTCGGCATCGGTGAGCTTGAGGCCCTCGATGTAGTCCTCGCGGCTGGCGTTGGGGTTGGGCAGCAGGATCAGGGTCGCGGTCTGCTCGATCAGCGAGGCCGAGATATCGCTGGCCAGCGCGTCTTCCGGGCTCTGGGTGGCGAAGATGCCCAGGCCGTTCTGCTTACGGATGGTCTTCTGCTTGTTCTTGGCGAATTCCTTGAGGCCGCCGGAGCCGTCGAGGATCTTCCAGAACTCGTCCATCACGTAGATCAGCGGACGGCCGTCGATCAGCTCCTCCAGGCGGTGCAGCAGGTAGTTGATCACCGGCACGCGCACTTCGGGGTTGTCGATCACATCGGTGTAGTCGAAGCCGATGATGTTGGCCTTTTCCAGATTGATGGTGTCGACCGGGTTGTCGAACACCCAGCCCAGCGAGTTGCCGGCCGTCCACTTGCGCAGGCGCGCGAACAGGCCGTCGTCGCCCATGTTCGGCAGGCTCTTCTGCAGGTTGGTCATGCTGCGCAGGTGCTTGGGCGTGTCGAGCATGTTCTCGACCGCGCGGAAGATGTCCTCGTCCTCGCGCGCCGAATACTGGGTCTTGCCGGCCAGCACCTTGATCAGGTCGGCCAGGAACTGCACGTTGGCTTCGTTGCGGTCGCACTGGAACGGATTGAAGCCGGTGGGCTGGCCGTTCTCCAGCGCCAGGTAGTTGCCGCCGCAGGCGCGGACGAAGATCTCGGCGCCGCGGTCCTTGTCGAAGAAGAAGATCGTCGGCGTGGGCTTGAGCTTCTGCACCTGGCTGAGCAGGAAGTTGATCAGCGCGGTCTTACCGGTACCGGACTTACCGATCACCATGGTATTGGCGATCGCCTTCTCGCCCAGCGAATTCTCGGCCGGATGGGTGGCGTGGAAGTTGAAGTAGTACGGCTGGCCGTTGGTGGTCTGCAGCGTGGTGACGCAGTCGCCCCAAGGATTGTTTTCCTTCTTGCCGGTGGCGAAGTTGTGCAGCGGCGACAGGCCCAGGAAGTTCAGCGAGCTGACGTTGGCCAGGCGCGTGCGGTACTGCCAGTTGCCCGGGAACTGCGAATAGAACGAGGCGGTGACGGCCAGGTCTTCCTTGGCCGAAACGAAGCCGGCGTTGGACAGTTCGGCGCGGGCCTGGGCGATGTTCTGGGCCAGGCGCTCCTGGCTTTCGGCGTACAGGCAGATGGTGAAGTGGTACTCGCCCAGGACGAAGTTGCCCGAGGCCAGCTGGTCCATCGCCATGTCGAGCTCGACGATCTGGCTGACCGCCTTATCGCCCGACGAAATCATCATGCCCTTGGTGCGGTCGAGCACCTTGAGCGCGTCCTGGCGCCCCATCGGGCTGAACGAGTGCGTGATCACGTACTCGAAATCCAGGTACTTCAGGCCGTTGAGGATGCCGGGGTACGTGGCATCGGTGTATTCCTTGACGTTCAGCATGGCGCCGAAGTGATTCACGCCGGTGGGCGTGTTGATCACGAAGTCGCCGGTCTTGTTGGAGAACATCAGCCGGCTGACCGGCAGGTAGCTCGGGATCGGCGCGGGCAGCACCGGCACGGGCTCGTCGATGCGGTTGAGCAGGTAGCCGAAGAACTCCAGCGCCTCGGAGAAGACGATGCCGTTCTTGGCCTCGTACATGCACAGCCGGCGCGGCGCGTAGTCCTTGAGCACGGCCTCGACGTTGCCGGCCAGCTCCAGCACCTTGGCCACGGCCTGGTCCTGCTCTTCCTGCAGCTGCTGGGCGTTGGCCGACTTCTCGACGAAACGCTTACCGCCGACGATCGGGCGGTACATCATGGTCAGGTAAAGCTCGTTCTGCATGAGCTTCTGGCTCGACAGCGCCGTGAAGTAGCCGTCGGACATTTCCTGATTGAACGTCTGGTCGAACTGGCTGCCGCCGGCGATGCGGCGCTTGCGGCGCACGTCGTGGACCCAGAACGCGACGTTGGTGAAGTCCGGCGCGCGCAGGGTCTGCAGCATGCGGTTGAAGGTGTTGTGGCGGTGCTCGATTTCCCACTCTTCGCGGCCGACGAACGGCAGCCCGCCCAGGTTCCACACCAGCATGAAGTCGCCGCCGGTGGTCTTGATCACCGTCGGGGAGACATGCGAGGACAGCGGGATGAAATCGCTGATGGGTGCGTCGGGAGTCAGCATGGGCGTGCGTGTCTGCTCTAGGTCGGTTAACGATGGAAACAACGGTAAAAACGGACTGCGGTGGCCGAGCCGGCAGCGCCGCCGCGAGGGCGAAGCCGCCTTGGAACTGCAAACCCGGACGCCATCGCGGGGTGACCGCGATGGCGCCGGGGGATTACGCCTTCTTCTTGTCGCCCGGGCCGCGGTAGATGTTCGGTGTGAACACCCACATGCCCGAGTGGTGCTGGAGATTGCGCATGCGGAATTTCAGCTTCCACCGCAAGCCCAGCAACCGGAAGATCATTTCGTCGCGTCGGGCCATCTGGCGCATCACGAAGATGACCAGCGGCAACAGCGCGATGCAGAACATGTTGATGTAGAACGTCAGCAGGATGCACCCGCCCGCACCGATGGCGAAGGGGATGTAAGGCACCCCCAGGAACATGGGCGGCCGGGTGCAACCCCGGAACAGCACGTTCTTATGCATAGGTCTGCGACAGGACCGTCAGCATCACGCCCGAACCGACGTCTTCCGGGATGATCATCTTGGCCAGCTGAGCGGCGGCGCCGATCAGGAAGCCGCCGATCAGGATCGGAGCGACGTCGGAAATGCGCTTGTGAGCGAACGCGATCTGGTAGCCGGCGAAGATCACCGCCATCGTGACCACGGCGACCGAGGCGATGTTCAGCAGGCCGTTGAGGTTGTTGATGAAGCCCTTGACGCGGCCGGCTGCGTCGGCGCCGCCGCCGCTCTGGGCGAACGCGATGTCCGGCACGGCCAGCATGCCGACGAACAGGGCCGCCATGAGGAAGGACGTGAAGATGGTCTTGAGCTGCGCGTTGGAGTTCATGGATAGATCCCTCTTTCGATTGACAACGGTTTGAATGGTGAAACCCTCTGGTTTCAAACTACAAGCGGCACGCTAAAAAACGAATGCCTGATCCCCCTGGGATTGCTCGCTGGCGGGCGCGGGGGCATCCGCCATCGGTTGAAGCTTGACCGGCGCCGATGCTTGCTGGGCGGTCACCGCGCCCATCATCGGCGCGACGGTGCCTGGCTGCGGCGGAAAGGTCGAAACCTGAACGGGCAGGCTCGGGGCCGGAGAATTCTGAACAGGCGCGGCCGAGGCCATCGCGACGACCGGCGCGGCCATGGGCGCGGCGACCGGCGCGGGCGCCGGGGCGGCCATGCTGATGCGCGCGGCCATGGGCGAAGCGGCGGCCGTGACCGAGGCCAGGCGCTGCGGGCCGGACTGGCGGCCGGCGGTGTACAGCGGCATGCGGCTCACCGGCATGGTCTTGCGCGAGGCCTTGCCGACCACGGCGATGGCCTGGTCGTCGGCCGCGGCGGCCGGCTTGGCGCCCATCGAGGCATAGACCTTCTGCACGTAGCCGTGGCGGAAGCCGGTGACGAAGTTGCCGGAGTAGTAGCAGCTGAAGGACTTGCCCCAGTCGCCGCTGGAACGGCCGTAGCACTCGGCCAGGATGCGCGAGCCGGCCTGCAGGTTCGGGCAGGCCTCGAAGGCTTTTTCGTAGGAATCCAGGCCGTACTTGGCCAGGTTGTAGCGATTGACCTGGGCCAGGCCGAGGGAGAAGTTGTAGCCCTTGCCCTCGAGCATGCGCACGGTGGCCAGGGCTTCGGACAGGTTGCGGGGCTGGCGCACCAGGCGGCCGCCGACGACGCCGATGGCGTACGGATTGTACGAGGACTCCACGCTCACGACGTGATGCATGACCTCGTGCGGAACCGCCAGGCTGGGGCAGCTCATCAATTCGATACCGGGCAACATCCGTATTTCCCCCCTGTGCCGACCTTGGCGCTGCTGTCACAAAACTGTTCGAGAACAGCCAGTTATGTGCGCATCGGCACAGCAATCATTCATCTAGCGGTTGGCGATGTCAACAACTGCGGCTTTGCCCTACCCCGGCGAAACCGCCCCCATCGACGCGATACTGAGACCGACCTCGCGTTTCACTACTCGGCGAACGCACGTTCCGGGTTGAAATCGATACCCGTGATGTAGCGCGCGCCGGCGTGGGCCTTGATATGGACCACGATATCGATGGTCATCATCAACAAGCGCTTGATGACCGCGAATTCGAGCCCCGAACCCTCCGCCGACGCCTTCACCATCAGCGCCAGCTGGTCCCAGGTCTGAGCCGTGCTGCCGGCGTGGCAGCTGGTGATCGAACCCGGGTGGCCGGAGGCGCAGTTACGAATGAAGTAGAACGACTCGTCGCCTCGAAGCTCGGCCAGGATGATCCGGTCGGGCTTCATGCGCAGACAAGCTTCCATGCAACTCTTTGCAGTGACGTTGCTGGTGCTTTGTCCGCCTTTCGAGTAGAGCAAGTGCACTACGTTCGGCTGGTTGATGAAAAGCTCGCGCGCGTCCTCGATCGTGACCAGGCGCTCGTTGTCCGGAATATGGCCCACCAGCGACTTCATGAAGGTGGTCTTGCCGCTGCCGGTGGCGCTGGCCACGACCACGTTCTTCTTGTACTGCACGGACTTCTTGAAGAACTCGGCGTAGTTGCGCGAGGCGCGCAGCTCCAGCAGCTCGCGGTCGTGATCGCTGATGGTGTGCGCGCTTTCCAGGATCTGGTTGAAGAACCCGTCTTCCTGATACTGCGCCAGGGTCTTGCTGTGCTTGGCCGGCAGTCGGATGGTGATCGAGACCTTGCCCGGATCGCAGGCCGGCGGGATCACGAACTGGGCGCGCTGGCCGGTCGGGAAGGTCAACGAGACCACCGGGTCGGCATCGGTGATGCGCTGACCCGTGTTGCTCTCGTTGACCACCGCGGTGCAGAACTGGCGGGCGCGCTCGAAGGTGAGCGAGGGCACGTCCACCTTCTGCCAGCCCTCGCGGGTTTCCAGGTACAGCTCGCCCGGCTTGTTGATGCAGATTTCGGTGACGTCCGTGGATTTCATGAACTCATGGATGCCCAGCACTTCGTACTGGTAATCCAGGAAGCCGTTCGATACCGCGGCGATAGGCGAATTGTCCATGCTACCCACTCAGTACACCCTCCCGTCCATCATCAGCGGATGATGGACGAGAAATCGACGTCCTTAGCGACGTAGACGTTGACGATCGTGCCCTGGTTGATCGTCACCGTCGCGGGACGGTTGACGCTCTTGTCCAGGGCCTGGTTAGCCAGGCGCTCGATCGAACGCGCGGTCACGCTCTCGTACGGGCTCTGCACCACCACGCCGCCCGGGGCGACGGTGTTGGTCTCCGGGCCGTTCTCGGCCGCGGCGTACTTAAACGCGTCCGCGATCAGGCTGATCATCAGCGCCGAGGCGATACGGCTGCCCCAATGCGCGTTGTAATCGCCCGGATGGCCGGCGCCGCCGAGGTTGTCCACGCCCGGGCTGGCCATGTTCACGTCGATGCCGGTCGGGGTGGTGATGCGGTCCCAGATCACCGAGACGCGCGGACCGTTGATGCCCTCGGCCTGGTAGCGGCCGGAGATCTTCGAGCCCTTGGGCAGCAGCAGGCGGCGGCCGTTGATCGAGTAGGTCGGCTCGGTCACCACGCAGGAGGTGAAGCCCGGCACGTCGGTGACGATGCGGGTCTCCATCACGCAGCGGATGTAGGTGCCGCGCACCAGCAGGGTGTCCGGATTGAAGATCGGACGCGCGCTGGCCACCTGGGCCAGCTCACGGGCCTTCTGCTGCGCTTGCGGCGACTGCATCTGACCGTCGGGGCCCGGCACCATCGACATCATCTGGCGCGCGTATTCGTCCGGCGGAGTCATGCCGGCGGTGGCGGCCGAACCCGGCTGCATCTGGGTCGGCGGCAGGCCTTCGGCGTTGTTCTGCATTCGGCGCTCCATCAGCGTCGGGCCGCGCGGACCGGTGTCCTCGACCACCATGGCCGGCTGGTCGCCGCCCATCTGCGGCGGCTGCTCCGGGGCCAGCGGCACCGGCGGCAGGTCCTGCACGGGTTCGGGCGGCAGCGGCGGCGCGACCTCCGAGGCCGCCTTGGGCAGCTCGGGGATGCTGACCACTTCTTCCTCGACCTTGGGCTTGTCGTCGTCGCCCGAGGTGGCGCTGGTGAACATCCAGACCGCAGCGAAGATCAGCAGCAGCACGATGCCGACAAGGAAGAACAGCGCCTTGCGGTTGAGCTTCTGCACGTCGCTGGACTTCAGCAGCGGCGCGCCGGCGTCCAGGTTGGGCGCTTGGGCGGCCTGTTGCTGCTGGCCGTAATAGGGATTCGCGCCGTAAGCGCCGTAGCTCTGCTGATCCTGCGCAGCGCCGGCGTTCTCGTCGGAATGATCGGGCGGGTTGGGCGGCATGGTATGGGTCATTTCTGCTTGTTCCTGCGCAGACCGACGACGTTGTTGCCGTGGCGGATGATCAAGTAGGGATACGTGCCGTGCACGACGATGGTGTTTTCTTCGACCGTGGTGTTGACCACGAAGTCCTCGCCGCTTTCGCGTTCGCGAGCGAACACCGCCGGGAAGTTGCCCGTGGGCAGATCCTTCAGGTTGCTCATCTTCACGTAGGTGAACTGGCCGTCGTCGTACACGTTCACCGGAATCAGCCACACCTTCTTCTTCGCGCTACGCGTGGAGTACTGGTAGTCGAAGTGGTAGACGCGGGCCTTGTCCAGCGCGGTGCTGATTTCGGGCACCGGCGCCGGCGGCTCTTCCTTGGTGCTCTTGGCGGTGAACTCGGTGTCCTTGGGGTAGACGAACTTCACCTTGTACTGCACGCCGGCCTGCTTGGCCTGCTCCAGCACGCGCCAATCCGTGGCCACGACCTTCAGCTCCAGGATGTAGGAGTGCATGGACGTGCGGATCATCATGTTGGTGTCGACGTCGACGTTCTTCGGCTTCAGGTAGAAGACGTTGTCGCGACGGCTCAGGTCCCAGCCGCTGCTGAAACCCGTGCTGTAGTCGAGAATGTTCTCGTTCGGGTCCAGCTCGATCTGCGTGGTGATGCCCAGACCGGTGCGCACCTGGTAGATGCGGCTGGGTTCGTATTCGTATTCCTGGACCACTTGGGCCGCAGCGGGTAGCGCCGAGCCGGCGAGCGCCAGGAACAGCAGGGCGGCGGCGAGGCGATGTTTACGCAGGCAATTCATCGGGTGCTGACTCCATTCGCATTACCGGTCGGTGCGGGTGCGGCCGGCGGCGTGGCCGGATTGGCGGTGGTGGGTGCGGCGCCGGGCTGGACCGGGGCGCCGGGGATTTGCGGCGCGCCCGGGGTGGGCGGAACCTGGTTCGGGTCCACCGACGGCGCGTTCGGGTCCACCGGGGCGGCGGGCGCGGCGGCCGGAGCGGCCTGCTGCGGCACCGGGAATTCGCTGCCCGAGTTGACCGGCGGCGCGGCAGCGTAGTCGTTGTCGACGCGGTAGCTGGTGACCTGGAAGCCGAGCGGGTTCAGGACGCGGTTGTTCTCGTCCATCTTCAGGTTCGACTTGTACAGGAACTCGATCGTGGCGATCTTGCTGTCCAGCGGTGCGGACGAGCCCGCCTGCTTGTTGAACAGGGTGCGCTGGAAACGCACGGTCGCGGTCTTGGGCGCCTCATTGGTGTTGCTGCCGCCGTGCAGCTGGATGCTGAGGATCTTGACCCGGACGGTCTTGTCCTTGCCGAACAGCGTGATCGGGTTGGTCTTGTTGGTGCTGTCGTACAGCTGCTTGTAGCCGCCGGTCACGTTCGGGGTGCCCATGGCGAACACCGTCGACCAGTCGCGCTCGCCGATCTGCGAGAAGTCGTAGGACTCGCGCGCCATGATGAAGTGCGAGATGTTGCTCTTATTGAGCGCCTCGCTGGCGGCGATGCTGGGGTTCTCGAAGTCGTTGCGCAGGCGCGCGATGGTGGCGGTGCCGGTGTAGGCGTCGGCCATCACCAGGTACGGCACCTTCTCCTTCAACGGCAGGAAGAAGAAATAGCCGCCGGCCAGGATCAGGGCCATGAGGATGGCCGCCCACGCCACTATCCACGCGCGCTTTTCGCTGCGACGCGCGATGTCGGCGATGGTGACCTCGTAATTCACGGCCTTGGCGACCGCGTTGTCCACTGCGGGAGTGGCTGTTTTCTTTCCGAACATCTTAGGCTGCATCCAGATCGAGGATGGAAGGTTCGCCGCGCGGCGCGCGCTGCGGCCCGGGGGCCGCAACGCCGCCCTGCGGCGACAGGCGCTCGCTTACGGCGCGACTCCGGCCACGTGCGTCGCCTCGGCCTGCGCGGGCGCCGAAGCCGGCACCGCCGACGGCGCCGGGGCGCCTGCGCGCACCACGATCTGGCCGTTTTCGACGGACACCGACACGCCCTGCGCGGCGTAGGCCGAGCTGAGCTGCGACACCGCGTCCTGGACGCTGGTGGTGTGGATCTCGGCCACGCCCTGGTGCAGGGTGAAGTCGGACGGATGCAGGTACGACAGCGGCATCTGCGAGTCCCGCGCCCAACGCTCGAGCATGGTCTTGAGCGTCCCGTCCATCGGCGACGGGTAATAGACGTAGGTCTTCTGCAGCGGGATTTCGCTGGGCAGTTCCGCGAAGCGGTTGACCGGCTTCCAACGGCCGCCGAAGTCCGGCGCCGGACGGGTGGCGCACCCGGCCAGGGCGACCGTGACGGCCGCCGCGATCAACAAACGATGACTGGTTGCAGTAAAGGTACTCACGCTTTCCCCAATGGTCTGAATTAACGCGCGCGCCGATCCGCGACGGTGGCGATACGCAGCCGGCGGCGCCGGTGCGGTGGCGCCACCTTGGTCGAGATCAGTGAAATTGAGATGACCGGACAGTGCTCGGTCGTTGTGCGCTCGCCGCAACCGTCTCCCCGACGGCGCGAACCGCGCGTGCTCCCGTCGCATCGGGCGACGACGTCGCAGCCGATGAACGACAAGAGTGAATCGTTCTGTCCATGAACTCCCCCCTACAGCGCGGTCAGATTTCCTGACGAGCCTCTTGCGACGCTCGTCACTGAAGGTTAGCCCGAACTCTGAGGTATGGGCAAGAGGGCCACAGACGATGTGCCCCCAATGATGCTAAAGCCGGCGCAGGCGCTCGATCGCCGCGTCCAGCGTGGTTTCGTTCTTGGCGAAACACAGCCTGGCCAGGCGCTGTTCGGCCGGGGCGGTCTCGTAGAACGGCGACAATGGGATCGCGGTCACACCTTTTTCTATAGTGAGCCAGCGGCAGAAGGCGACGTCGTCCAGGTCGCTGATCGCCGAGTAGTCCACCAGCTGGAAGTAACCGCCGGCCACCGGCAGCGGCTGCAGGCGCGTGCCCAGCAACTGCTCGCGGAAGCGGTCGCGCTTGGCCTGGTAGAACGCGCCCAGTTGTTCGTAATGCTCGGGTTCGGCCTCGATCATTTCCGCGAACGCCCATTGCGCCGGGGCGAAGCTGCAGAAACTGTTGTACTGGTGCACTTTGCGCAATTCGGCCGTCAGCGCCGGCGGGGCGATGCAGTAGCCGATCTTCCAGCCGGTGCAGTGGTAGGTCTTGCCGAAGCTGGACACCACGAAGGCGCGTTCGCGAAGCTCCGGGTAACGCAGCACCGACTCGTGACGCAGCTTATCGAAGACGATGTGCTCGTAGACCTCGTCCGACAGCAGGTAGATACCGGTCCGCCGCAGCAGGTCGCTCAGCTGGGCGATGTCGTCCTCGCCGAACATGGCGCCGGACGGGTTGTGCGGGGTGTTGACGATCAGCATGCGGGTCTTGGGCGTGACCGCGGCGCGGACCCGGTCCCAGTCCACGGCGAAGCTGCGCGGGTCCAGCGGCACGTGCACGGCGCGGCCGCCGGCCAGGTCGATCGCCGGCTCGTAGCTGTCGTAGCACGGGTCCAGCACGATCACTTCCTCGCCCGGCCGGACCACGGCGTGGACGGCGTCGAAGATCGCCTCGCTGGCGCCGGAGACCACGGTGACCTCGCTGTCGGCGTCGGGCAGATAGCCGTAGCAGCGCTGGGTCTTGGCGGCGATGGCCTGGCGCAGGGCCGGCACGCCGGTCATGGGCGCGTACTGATTGCGGCCCTCGCGCATGGCCCGGTTCAGCGATTCGATCAGGCGCTCGGGCACGTCGAAGTCGGGGAAACCCTGCCCCAGGTTGACCGCGCCGTGCTCGGCGGCGAGCTGCGACATCACGGTGAAGATGGTCGTGCCGACCTTGGGCAGCTTGGTGTCAGGCGTCATGGATCCGGGGACATGGCGTGGGGAGGCCGAGTGTAAAGAATCGCCGCGACAACACCTACGCCGGGGCCATGACGATCCGGAACCTGGGCATGCGCGGCGCCGTCCGTCGGCACGCGTTGCGCGGCGGCGGCGCCCCGCCCAGACTGCGGCCATGCGCGAAATCCAGGTCGTCGACGCCGCCGAACTGGCCGCCCTCTACGCCGCGGCGCAGTACGCCGTGAGCATCGACGGCGACGCCATCGCGCTGCGCGTGGGCGCCCTGGCGCCGGACCTGGAGGCCTACCTGCCGGCGCCGCGCTACGTGCTGATCAGCGCCTGGAACCCGGCCTCGGAGCCGCGCTCGGACAGCGCCAACGAAACCGCCGACCGCGCCCTGACCGCACGCCTGGACGCGGCCGGCATCGCCCGCCAGGCGGCCTGGGCCAGCGCACCGGACGGGCAATGGCGCGAGCCGGGCTGGCTGCTTACCGGCGTCGGCCCGGCCGAGGCCGACCGCCTGGCCCGCGACTTCGGCCAGGCCGCGGTGCTGGCCTGGGACCACGGCGAGGCGGTGCGTCTGCGCATGCTGCTGCCGGCCCCGGCCGAGGCACCGGGCTGGGCGCATATCGACTGGGCCGCGGGTTGAGCTGGGCCAGCGCCCGCTCCCCCGTTTCGCCCCACCCTAGTTCCGCCCATGCCGGAACCCGCGCCCTCCCGATACCGCGCGGCCCCGTGTTCTTTATCTCGTCACTCTCTATCCCGTCATTCCGGCGAAAGCCGGAACCCATTTTGATCTTCGCTTTCCGACGGCTGCAGCCACAGCAACAGCAACCGCAAAATGGGTTCCGGCTTACGCCGGAACGACGGTGATGAATGACGGCGATGAATCAGGGCCATGAAACCGGCCGGGACCGGCACCACGCGCAAAACGGACTCCCCCGCCCGTGCCCGGCTAAACTAGCCGGCTACGCGGCCCACCGCCGCCCTGCCCGCCGATGACCCCAATCGACCACTCCGCCCCGCCGCTGCTGCAAGCCCGCGGCCTGCGTTTCGCGCGCAACGACGAGCCCGTGTTCGGGCCGCTGGACTTCGCCGTCGACGCCGGCGAGGCGCTGCTGGTGCAAGGCGACAACGGCGCCGGCAAGACCACCCTGCTGCGGGTGCTGGCCGGGCTGCTGCGCGCCGACGAGGGCCAGATCGATATCGACGGCCGGCCTGCGCACCCGGCGCGGCGCGCCCGCGCGATCGCCTACCTGGGCCACCTGCCCGGGCTCAAGGCCGACCTGAGCGCGCTGGAGAACCTCAACTTCCTGTGCGGCCTGCAAGGCCGCCGTCGCGCCCAACTGCCCGAGAACGCCTTGGGCATCGTCGGCCTGGCCGGATACGAGGATGCGCTGGCGCGGCAGTTGTCGGCCGGACAGAAGAAGCGCCTGAGCCTGGCCCGGCTATGGCTGGCGCCGGCGCCGGTATGGCTGCTGGACGAGCCCTACGCCAACCTGGACCTGGACGGCATCGAACTGGTCAACCGCATGGTCCAGGCGCACCTGCGCGAAGGCGGCGCCGCCCTGGTCACCACCCACGGCGCCTACGCCGCGCCGCCGGTGCGCACGCGCATGCTGGTGCTGGGCGCGCCCTCGCGCCTGGCCGACGCGGAGGCAGGCCACGCATGAATCCGAATCCCGTAGCCGGCGCCCGCCGCCCCACCCAGGCCGCCCTGCCCGGCCTGGCCGGCGCCGCGCGCGCGCTGCTGGCGCGCGACCTGCGCCTGCTCTGGCGCCGCCGTGGCGACGCCTTGCAGCCGGCGCTGTTCGCACTCCTAGTAGTGGTGCTGTTCGCCCTGGCCCTGGGCGGCGAAGCCCAGGCCCTGGCCAAGGTCGCCGCCGCGGTGCTGTGGCTGGCGGTGCTGCTGGCCGGCCTGCTGGCGCTGGACACCCTGTTCCGCGGCGACGCCGAGGACGGCTCGCTGGAGCAATGGATGCTGGCGCCGGTGCCGCTGGGCTGGCTGGTGGCGGTGCGCACCTTCAGTCACTGGGCCACCACCGCGCTGCCGCTGCTGATCGCCACCCCGCTGCTGGGCGAACTGCTGCACCTGCCGCGC
The DNA here is from genome assembly GCF_003382365.1 of Lysobacter silvisoli. Taxonomy (NCBI): domain Bacteria; kingdom Pseudomonadati; phylum Pseudomonadota; class Gammaproteobacteria; order Lysobacterales; family Lysobacteraceae; genus Lysobacter; species Lysobacter silvisoli. The sequence continues at coordinate 1,462,692 of NZ_QTSU01000001.1, forward strand.
GAGCAGTTGCCGGTGCTGCTGACCTCGCTGGCGCTGGGCACGCCGCTGCTGAGCCTGCTGGGCGCGGTGGTCGCGGCGCTGACGGTCGGCATGCGGCGCTCTGGTATCCTGGTGGCCTTGCTGGCGTTGCCGCTGTACGTGCCGGTGCTGGTGTTCGGCGCCGGCAGCGTGACCGCCGCGGCGCAGGGAATGGATGCCGCCGGCGGGTTGCTGTTGCTCGGCGCCGGATTGGCGGTGGCGCTGGTGCTGGCGCCGCTGGCCGCCGCCGCCGCGATCCGCATCGCCTTGAGTTGAGCGCCACCGGCGCGGCCGGCACGGGCGACCGCTGCGGACGCGACGAACCGATCACGGCCAACGCGGTCCAAGCCGCCACGCCCTCTACCCGCCGGTCTTCGCGACCCGCCCGATACGCTGCATGAATCCACTCGTCCGCTGGTTCCACCAACTCGGCTCGCCGCCCACCTTCGACCGCTTCGCCGCGCGCTGGGCGCCGTGGGGCTACGTCAGCGGCCTGCTGGTCATGGCCTGGGGCCTGTACGGCGCGCTGTTCCAGGTACCGGCCGACTACCAGCAGGGCGACAGCTTCCGCATCCTCTACATCCACGTGCCCAGCGCCTGGATGAGCATGGCGGTGTTCGCGCTGATGGCCGCCTACGCCGCTGTCGCGCTGATCTGGCGGATCAAGCTGTGCGAGATCCTGGCCATGGCCTGCGCGCCGATCGGCGCCGGCTTCACCGTCATCACCCTGGCCACCGGCTCGATCTGGGGCAAGCCCATGTGGGGCACCTGGTGGGACTGGGACCCGCGCCTGACCAGCGAACTGATCCTGCTGTTCCTCTACCTGGGCGTGATCGGCCTGTACAACGCCATCGACGACCGCCGCGCCGCCGCGCGCGCGGCCGGCCTGCTGGCCATCGTCGGCGTGGTGCTGCTGCCGGTGATCCGCTATTCGGTGGAATGGTGGAACTCGCTGCACCAGGGCCAGACCATCCGCCTGATGGGCGAGTCGAGCATGGACGCGAGCATGATCGCGCCGCTGATCTGGATGGTGGTGGGGACCAAGCTGTGGTTCGTCGGCGCCCTGCTCAGCCGCGCGCGCGGCGACAACCTGCGGCGCGAATCGGGCAAGGCCTGGGTCGCGCAGCTGGCCGGCGCCGCCGGCAAGGACGGCGCGCCGTGAGCTACCAGAACTATGTGATCGCCGCCTACGCGGTGTTCGCGATCGTGCTGGCCTGGGACTTCGTCTCCAGCCGGCTGCAGATCCGGCGCGAGCTGCGCGCCGCTCGCCAGCGCGCCGCACGCCAGGCCGGCCAGGCCGGCGCACGCAAGCCCACGGGTGAATTGAGCCGATGAATCCGATCCGCCGCCGTCGTTTGTTGTGGGTGCTGGCGCTGGTCGCCGCCGCCGGTATCGCCGTGACCCTGGTGGCCATGGCGCTGCAGCGCAACGTGGCCTATCTGTACACCCCGGCCGAGGTGCTGCGCGGCGATGCCGGCGCACAGGTGTCCTCGGGCGAAACCCGTTTCCGCCTGGGCGGCATGGTCGCCGCCGGTTCGTTCCAGCGCGCCAGCGGTTCGATGGAAGCGCACTTCCGCGTGACCGACGGCGACGCCGAACTGCCCGTGGTCTACACCGGCATCCTGCCGGACCTGTTCCGCGAGAAACAGGCGGTGGTCGCCACCGGCCGCATGCAGGGCGACCGCTTCGTGGCCGAGCAGATCCTGGCCAAGCACGACGAGACCTACATGCCCAAGGAAGTGGCCGACAAGATGGGCAAGGCGCATCAGAAGCACGACGTGCCCGCGCCGGGCGGTGCGGAGGCTATGCGTTGATTTCGGGCGCGGGAAGCAAAAGCGAATCCCCCCTACCCCCCTTTTTCAAAGGGGGGAACAGCCCGGTGAGTTCGCTGCCCCCTGCGTGTCTCCCCCCTTTGAAAGAGCGGGGCCGGGGGGGATTTGCCGCGCAACCCCATCACCTAAAGCGAAACCACCCCCATGCTCCCTGAGCTCGGCCAGATCTTCCTGATCCTGGCGCTGTTGATCGCCGTGCTGCAGGCGGTGCTGCCCATGCTCGGCGCGCACCGCGGCATCGCCTCCTGGATGGACCTCGCCCGCCCGGCCGCCTATGCGCAGCTGGCGCTGGTGCTGGCCGCGTTCGCGGTGCTGACCCACGGCTTCGTGGTCCAGGACTTCTCGATCAAGTACGTGGCGCAGAACAGCAATAGCCTGCTGCCGATGATCTACCGCTATTCGGCGGTGTGGGGCGCGCACGAAGGCTCGCTGCTGTTGTGGGTGCTGGTGCTGGCGCTGTGGACCGCGGCGGTGGCGCGCTACTCGCGCGCGCTGCCGATGCCGGTGATCGCGCGCGTGCTGGGCGTGATGGGCGTGGTCAGTTCCGGCTTCCTGGCGTTCCTGATCCTGACCAGCAACCCCTTCGAACGCCTGCTGCCGGCCGTGGCCGAAGGCCGCGATCTCAATCCGCTGCTGCAGGACCCGGGCCTGATCATCCACCCGCCGATGCTGTACATCGGCTACGTCGGCTTCGCCGTGCCCTTCGCCTTCGCCATCGCCGCCCTGCTCGACGGCAAGGTCGACGCGCGCTGGCTGCGCTGGACCCGGCCCTGGACCAACATCGCCTGGGCGTTCCTGACCCTGGGCATCGCCCTGGGTTCGTGGTGGGCGTATTACGAGCTGGGCTGGGGCGGCTGGTGGTTCTGGGACCCGGTCGAGAACGCCAGCTTCATGCCCTGGCTGGCCGGCGCGGCGCTGCTGCATTCGCAGGCGGTCACCGAAAAGCGCGGCAGCTTCCGCGGCTGGACCCTGCTGCTGGCCATCGCCACCTTCTCGCTGTCGCTGCTGGGCGCGTTCCTGGTGCGTTCGGGCGTGCTGACCAGCGTGCACGCCTTCGCCGCCGATCCCTCGCGCGGCGTGTTCGTGCTGATCTTCCTGGGCGTCGTGATCGGCAGCTCGCTGCTGCTGTACGCGCTGCGCGCACCGTCTTCGGATGACCCGCCCGGCAAGCCGTTCGAGCTGTACTCGCGCGAGACCCTGCTGCTGGCCAACAACCTGCTGCTGGCCACCGCCTGCGCGATGGTGCTGCTGGGCACCTTGTACCCGCTGCTGGCCGACGCCTTGAACCTGGGCAAGCTGTCGGTGGGCCCGCCCTACTTCGCCCTGATGTTCGTGCTGCTGATGGCGCCGATGGTGCTGCTGCTGCCGTTCGGCCCGCTGTTCCGCTGGCAGCGCGAGCAGCCCTCGCGGCCGGCTGCGATGCTGGTGCCCTGGGCCGGGCTGGCCCTGGGCGCGGCCATCGCCGCTTACTTCGTCGCGCCGCAGGGTGCGTGGAAGGTCGCCGCCGGTCTGGGCGGCGCGCTGTGGGTGGGCCTGGGCACCTTGCGCTTCGTCTGGACCCGCCTGCGCGGCGACGGCACCCGCTACACCGCCGAAATGCTGGGCATGACCCTGGCCCACACCGGCATCGCCGTGTTCCTGATCGGCGCCCTGCTCACCGAAGGCCTGAGCCAGCAGCGCGAACTGGCGCTGACGCCGGGCCAGAGCGTGGAGCTGGGCCGCTATGCGTTCCGCTTCGACGGCGTGGCCCATCGCGCCGGCCCCAACTTCGAAGCCGACCGCGGCACCGTCACCGTGTTCCAGAACGAACAGCTGCTGACCGTGCTGCATCCGGAAAAACGCGCCTACGCCAGCGGCGGCCAGGTCATGACCGAAGCGGCGATCGATCCCGGTTTCAGCCGCGACCTCTACGTCGCCCTGGGTGAACCGCTGGGCGGCGGCGCCTGGGCGCTGCGCGTGCACATCAAGCCCTTCGTGCGCTGGATCTGGGCCGGCGCGCTGCTGATGATGCTGGGCGGCTTCGTCGCCGCCGCCGACCGCCGTTTCCGTCCCCAGTCCGCCGCCGCGCCGCGCCCGGTGCGCAACGACGACGCCCTTGAAGGAAGCGCCGCATGAACAAGAGCCGTTGGCTGCCCCTGGCCGTATTCGCCGCTCTGGCGGTGTTGCTGGCCGCGGGCGTGTGGCTGAGCCGCAATCCCGACCGCGAGGCCCTGCCCTCGCCGCTGATCGGCAAGCCCGCGCCGGCGTTCTCGCTGCCGGTGCTGCACGAGGCCGGCCGCTTGGTCAGCTCCGAACAACTGCGCGGCTCACCCTACCTGCTCAACGTCTGGGGCAGCTGGTGCCCGGCCTGCCGCGACGAGCACCCGGTACTGACCCGCTTCGCCGAAACCAAGCGCGTGCGCGTGATCGGCTTCAACTGGAAAGACGAACACCCCGACGCGCTGCGCTGGCTGGAGCAGTACGGCAATCCCTACTGGCTGGTGCTAACCGATTACGAAGGCAAGGTCGCCATCGACTGGGGCATCTACGGCGCGCCGGAAACCTTCCTGGTCGACGCGCGCGGCGTGGTGCGCTGGAAGCACGTGGGGCCGATGAGCGAGGCGACGATCCGCGACGAATTGCTGCCGGTGCTGGCGGAAGTCGAGAAGACGCGATGAGTGGGGCTGAGAGCAAATCCCCCCTACCCCCCTTTTTCAAAGGGGGGAACAGCCGCGCGAGTTCGCTGCTGGCCTTTCATCTCCCCCCTTTGAAAAAGGGGGGCCGGGGGGGATTTGCTCTTGCCGTCGCTGCCCTGATCCTAGCCTTCGCCCTAACCCTCCAAGCCCAACCCGCCAACGACCCCACCCCGCTGCGCTTCAACGACCGCAGCGAGGAAGTGCGCTTCCACGACCTGGTCGCCGAACTGCGCTGCGTGATGTGCCAGAACCAATCGCTGGCCGACTCCAACGCCCAGATCGCCCACGACCTGCGCCGCGAAGTGCTGCAGCTGATGCGCCAGGGCAAGAGCGACCGCGAGATCAAGGACTTCCTGGTCGCGCGCTACGGCGAATTCGTGCTGTACCGCCCGCAGGTGGAGTCCAAGACCTGGCTGCTGTGGTTCGGCCCGCTGCTGGTGCTGCTGGCCGGCGGCGCCGTGGTCGCCGGCGTGGTGCGCTCGCGCGCCCGCGCCGCGCGCGCGCAAGGCAACGCCCACACCGATAGCGGCAACGCCGACGACAACGAGGAATGGTGATGACCGCGTTCGTGCTCGCCGGCGCCGCAGTGGTGCTGATCGTGCTGGCCTATGTGCTGCGCCCGCTGTGGCGCGCCAAGCCGGCCGCAGCGGCCGGCATGTTCGCCGCGCTGGCGCTGGCCACCGGCGCCGGCTACTGGCTGATCGGCACGCCCGACGCGCTGGATCCCGCGCGCCGCACCGCGCCCGACAACCTGCAAGCCGCGGTGAGCCAGTTGGAAGCGCAGCTGCAGCGCGAACCCAACCAGATCGAAGGCTGGCGCCTGCTCGCACGCGCCTACGCCTCGGAAGGCCGTTTGATCGAAGCGCGCGACGCCCTGGCCAAGGCCAACCAGATCGCGCCGGACCAGCCCGAACTCATGGTCGAAGCCGCCGAGTTCCGCTCGCTCGCCGCCAAGGACCGCATCTTCGACGCGCAGGCCGTGGCCCTGCTCAAGCGCGCGCTGGAACTGCAGCCCATGCATCAACGCGGCCGCTGGTTCCTGGGCGTGGCCCAGCGCCAGGCGCGCGAACCGGCCGCCGCCGCGCAGACCTGGGAGCCGCTGCTCGCCGTCGTCGACGCCAACACCGCCGCCAGCCTGCGGGAACAGATCAATGCCGCGCGCCAGGAAGCCGGCCAGCCGCCGCTGCCCGCGCCGGCCGCCGCCGCGCCGGTCGCCGGTTTGAAGGTGCGCGTGTCGCTGTCGCCGGCACTGGCCGCCAAACTGCCCGCCAACGCCAGCCTGTTCGTGCTCGCGCGCCAGCCCAGCGGCCCGCCCATGCCGGTGGCGGTGAAGAAGCTCGCGGCCAAGGATTTCCCGCTGGACGTGGTGCTCAGCGACGGCGACAGCCCGATGCCGACGATGAAGCTCTCGCAGCTGCCCCAGGTCGCGGTGCTCGCGCGCGTCTCCGCCTCCGGCCAGGCGATCCCGCAAGCCGGCGACCTGGCCTCGGCGCCGCAGGTGGTGCGCAGGGATCGCAAGCAGCCGGTGGAAGTCACGATTGACCAGATCGTCGACTGATGGATATAGCCCCTCTCCCGCGAAGCGGGAGAGGGGTTGGGGTGAGGGCACACGGGGTCACGCACTCGCGCCGGACTTCGCCCATCGCACGCCCTCATCCGCCCTCCGGGCACCTTCTCCCGCAAGCGGGAGAAGAAAACTGCATGAGCTCATGCCTTACTCCTAACCGCCACACCCGGGCAAAATAGCGCCACCCGCGCCGGCCCCCGCCCTGCGCCCGCAACCAGGAAGGCAGCTCCCGGCATGACCGAATTCATCCCGCCCGGCACCCGCTACCACGCCCTGCCCGACGGCTTCGCGATGAAGCGCGGCGGCCGCCTGGACGGCGCCCGCATCGCCTTCGAAACCTGGGGCGAGCTCAACGCCGCGCGCGACAACGCTGTCCTGATCGTCACCGGCCTGTCGCCCGACGCGCACGCCGCGGCCAACGCCGGCAATTCCGAGCCGGGCTGGTGGGAAGCCATGCTCGGCCCCGGCAAGCCTATCGACAGCCAGCGCTGGTTCGTGATCTGCGTGAACTCGCTGGGCAGTTGCAAGGGCTCCACCGGCCCGGCCTCGATCCACCCGGTCACGCGCGAGCCCTACCGCCTGGACTTCCCCGAGCTGTCGATCGAAGACGGCGCCGACGCCGCCGCCCACGTGGTGCGCGGCCTGGGCATCGAGCGGCTGGCCTGCGTGATCGGCAACTCCATGGGCGGCATGACCGCACTGGCGCTGCTGATCCGCCATCCCGGCCTGGCCCGCGCCCACATCAACATCTCCGGCGCCGCGCGCGCGCTGCCGTTCTCCATCGCCATCCGCTCGCTGCAGCGCGAAGCCATCCGACTGGACCCGCACTGGTACCAGGGCCGCTACGACGAACGCAGCTACCCCGAGGCCGGCATGCGCATGGCACGCAAACTGGGCGTGATCACCTACCGCTCGGCGCTGGAATGGGACGGCCGTTTCGGCCGCGTGCGCCTGGACTCCGACCGCGCCGACGAGGAACCCTTCGGCCTGGAGTTCGAAGTCGAAAGCTACCTGGAAGGCCACGCCCGCCGCTTCGTGCGCCGCTTCGACCCCAACTGCTACCTCTACCTCAGCCGCTCCATGGACTGGTTCGACCTGGGCGACTACGCCCGCGGCGACGACGGCGCCGGCCCCGCCGACACCCGCGCCGGCCTGGCCCGCATCCGCCTGGAAAAGGCCCTGGCCATCGGCGTGCACACCGACATCCTGTTCCCGCTGCAGCAGCAGCAGGAGATCGCCGAAGGCCTGGCCGCAGGCGGCGCCGACGCCGAGTTCCTGCCGCTGCCCTCGCCGCAGGGCCACGACGCCTTCCTGGTCGACATCGCCCGCTTCGGCCCGGCGGTGGCGGGGTTTCTCGCCAAACTGTGATACGCCGGGGCGTGCCTGCGAGGACGCATCCCGCTAGAATGGTTATATGGACATAACCCGATGTCATTTGGCTGAGGCCCTGCCCGACCTCGACTTCCCCGGTCACGACAAGCTCGTGGCCGCCGTCGACCAGGCCGTGAACGCCGGCGACGAACACGCCGTCACCTCGGCCCTGCGCAACGCGCTGTGCCGCATGATCCGCGACCGCGACGTGCAACTGCCGCAGTGCGTGTACGACGCCATCGACGACCACTACGCCCGCCGCGAGATCTACCGCAGCCCCAGCCTGGGCTACAGCGTGGTGGCGATGACCTGGGGCCCGGGCCAAGGCACCCCGGTGCACGACCACTGCGGCCTGTGGTGCGTGGAAGGCGTGTGGGACGGCGAGCTTGAAATCACCCAGTATGAACTGCTGGAACGCAACGGCGACCACTTCCGCTTCCGCGCCGCCGGAGGCATGCACGCCGGCCCCGGCAGCGCCGGCAGCCTGATTCCGCCGCACGAGTACCACACCATCCGCAACAGCAGCGACAGCCACGTCGCCGTCTCGCTGCACATCTACAAGGCGCCGATGGAAGCCTGCTCCATGTTCGTCCCACGCGAAGGCGAATGGTTCACCCGCGTGGACAAAGCACTGCAAACAGACGAAGCGGCCTGAGGGCCGCTTCTTCGTTAGGGCTCCCGCACTCCTGCGACCCCAACTGTGAGAGCGGCGCAAGCCGCGATTCCCCCACACCAGGTCACCCTCCCACTCCCTCCCTGTAGGAGCGGCGCAAGACGCGACCACGCCACCTCACAAACGACGCGAGCCGATTGTGTTCAGGCCCCTCACCGCCTTGGGGTAGGAGCGGCGTAAGCCGCGACCGGAATCGCGATAACGACGCAAGCACCGTGATCGGAGCGGCGCGTTCGCGGCTCACGCCGCTCCTACCCCAAATCCAACCTGCGCCTACAATCGCCCCCACCTCCGCCGCCACCGCCCCCATGCTCCCCGACCTCCTACTAGCCGCCCTGCACCACCTGCTGGTGTTCGCCCTGGTCGCCATGCTCGTAGCCGAATCCACCCTCCTGCGCGGCCCGCTCACCGCCGACAGCCTGCAACGCTTGGCCCGCCTCGACGCCGGCTACGGCATGGCCGCCGGCCTGCTGCTGGGCACCGGCCTGCTGCGCGTGTTCTTCGGCGCCAAGGGCAGCGACTTCTACCTGCACAACCCCTGGTTCCACGCCAAGCTCGGCGCCTACGTTCTCGTCGGCCTGCTCTCCCTGCTGCCCACGCTGCGCTTCATGCGCTGGCGCAAGGCCGTACGCGACAACCCCGCCTTCCTGCCCGAACCGGCCGACCTCGCCCGCCAGCGCAGCGTGGTCCGCTTCGAACTGATCCTGGTCGGCGCCATCTTCCTCCTGGCCGCCGCCATGGCCCGCTACGGCGGCTTCTGAGCGTCTGAACGAGGTTAAGGGGTACGACTCGCCCCGCGCTCGGCTATACTCTGCGGCCGCGCCGGAATGGCGGAATCGGTAGACGCAGCGGACTCAAAATCCGCCGCCCTTAAAAGCGTGTGGGTTCGAGTCCCACTTCCGGCACCAGCACGAAAAAAAGGCTAGGCATTGATGCCTAGCCTTTTTTGTGCGCGCACCATTGCAGTGGTAGTGGACTCCCTACCGCTCAGCCCATCGCAGCTTCTAGAACAGCAGCCGCCACGAAAGAAGCGGGAAAACCGCTTTGGTGACCTGTTGATCCTTCGCTGGTGAAAAAACAGTCACCTCACCAGAGGTAACTCGTTTAAGCGGATCGTAAATCAGGTACACGTCGCTCTCGGGCGACGTGGTCAGCAATGCCATCAAATACGACAAGGCGCCTAGCTTCGCGCGCAATTCTTTCTGTTGTCTTTCCACATGCCCTATCAAATGGGGAGACCGAGCCAGCTCATCCATTGAGGCTGCAGATTGCATCGCAACAGATACCGGATAGCCCAAAACTTCAGTATCGCGCGAGGTAACCGCAAGCCCGAATTCCTTTGAGTAGGCAGCAGCAAGCGATACGGTTGCCTTGACGCCATCCTTGAAGGTAACTGGGATTTCGCTCTGGATACGCGTTTCCCCAAGCAACATAGGCTCGCCGATCTCGACCCCCACTCCAGGATTCAAGCTAGGCATGGCATAGGTGACAAAGAACATGTCCCCACTCTGAGATGTGCTCTTACGCAGATCGTTCGCGCCAAATGCACCCGAAGGACTGGAGAGGGTCACCTCCTCCAACAACGCCCTATTGAATAACTTGTGATACTGAAATGAGATGGAAATAGAGTCGAGCGACTTCCTGCCGCTGGAATGGAATGTGAAGGGAATAGCGCCCACTGCGGGCGCATCTGATGAGGGCAACGGCGCCCCCAAGACCACATAGTTTCGCTTGCCGGCGGCCAGCGGATAGTCGCCTATACCCACAACGATGCCCGGCTTGTCCAGACTTCCGCTAACCTCCGCAATCTTCCAAGACACCCGGATTGCGTAATAGGCCAGCGCAAGGCTGAGAACCGCAACCCCAAACCCCAGCCACGTGAGGACATAGGTTTTTCTTTCCAACCCAGACATATACGCTCCAGCAGCCATTTACTTTGCTGGCGAGCTTAGAGAGACGAGGTCAGGGCCACAAGGATTTAAGGTCAGCCACCATCACTTGTTCGGAACTGAGACTGGATTGGGCGCTGCGGGTTGCGCCTTGTCCGTGGCCCAGCTCATGCGCGCTCTGCGCCACGACACCACGCACAAGAACTGCAGACAGGGTTATCCTGGACCAGGACGCTGGGGAATGTGATCGTCATGTCTAGAGAGACGCTTTTAGGCATCATGTATTTGTTGGCCCTACTCTCCGCAGGGCTCGGGCTGTACTTCGTCAAAGAAAAGAAGAAGCGCTCCATAATCCTGGCGCCCCTGGTTGCGGCATTCGCTCTAAACCTCGTGCACGGGTACTTGTCCTAGCCGATCTGCCTGCACCAAATAGAAAGCCCGCCGAAGCGGGCTTTCTGCGTCTCTAACGTTTGCGGGCTTGACGCTGCCCACCCTTACAACTGCTCGGCAATCTCCCGAGCCATCTCCTCGAACAACCCCAGATTGCCCCAGCGGTTGGCAACGACCGCGACGTGCACGCCGCCCAGGTTCTTACCCTTCGGGCTGACGTAGCCGGCCGGGAACATCACCACGTAGGCCATGCCGCCGTCGGCGCCGCCATTGTGTTCCAGGCTGCCGTCGCCCGGGGCGCCCCAGCCCATGCGGTCCATGTCGGCGTCGCTGTACTTGCCGTCGAGTTTGGCGGTGAGGATGGTCAGGGCGCGGGCGGTGCCGCGGTAGCCGCCGGCGGCCAGGCCGGTGGTCGAGGGCTCGTACGGGCCCGGCACGGGCACGCCGCCGACCAGGATGTGGTTGGCCGAGTCGCGCGAATCGGGGCTGGCGGCCTGCGGTTCGATGTCGTCGGCCACGCCGGCCGGCAGCAGGTAGTGGTCGTGGACGTAGTCGCGGTAGGTCTGGCCCGACATCTTTTCGATCAGCAGCGTCCACAGGCCGAAGCCGTGGTTGGAGTACTGCGAGTTGCCGCCCGGCGTGCGCAGCAGCGGGCGCGTGCGCAGGAAGTGGCGGTGGATCTGCTTGTAGGTCACGTTGGCTTCGGCGGTGCCGAACAGTTCGGCGGTGCCCGGAACGTCGCCGCTGCGGGTGAAGCCGGCGCGGTGGTCGAGCAGGTTCTGCACGGTGATCGTGGAGTACAGGTTGACCCAGTTGGGGCCGTTGAGCGTGGCCGGCAGGGTGTAGCCGTACGGGGCGATGTACTTGTCCAGGTCGTGGCTCATGCCCGAGCTGGCCTGGCCGTTGCCGAACCAGGTGTAGACGTGGTCGTTGGAGGCGATCGCCATGCCGCGGATGTCGTAGCTGGAACCGCTGGCCTGCGCCGGCCAGCTGTACGGCTTGACGCCCTTGGAGTAGTAGTCGAAGTCCATCGAATAGCCTTCGCTGTAGGTACCGTCCTGGTACCAGACGTAGACGTGGTTGTTGGACTTGGCGATGGCGATGCCGACGATGTCGTAAGCGGTCTTGCCGGCGGGCAGCTTGACGGTTTCGGTGGTCTGCGGGTCGTAGGCGTCCAGGTCGGCCGCGGTGCCGATCGAACGGGTGATCGCCGGGGTGTCGGTCTGGGTGGTGCGAGCGGCGTGGTACCAGGTATAGACCTGGCCGTTGGCGGCGATGCCCATGCCGAGGATGTCGATCGGCTGGCGGCCCGGCGGCAGCGTGTAAGGCAGCGGCGGGTTGTACTTATCCAGGTCGTTGGTCGCGCCTTCGCTGTAGGTCAGGTCGTTGTACCAGGTGAAGGTGTGGTCGTTCTGGCCGATGTCCATCTCGATGATGGGCGTGTAGCGGTTGGCGCCGCGCAGGATGTCGTTGGCGAACTCGTTGCCGAAGATGCCGTTGGCGCCGTACAGGGTCTTGGTGGCCGGGTTGATGCCTTCGGCCTGCATCAGCTGAAAGCCGGCCGGGCCGGTGATCGCGGCCTTGGTGACGCTGCCGATGCGCGAGCGGGTGTTGGCCGTCATCAGCTGCTGAGTCTGGGTGTTGGCGTAGCCGTAGCCCTTGTTGAACAGCAGCGCGCCGTTGCGGGTGACCGCCACGGTCACGCCCGGCAGCTTGTCTTCCTGCATCTGCGCCCAGACCAGCGGGTCGATCTTCATTTCCAGCGGGCTCAACTGTTTGGGCGGGTTGACCTTCGGGTCGCTGGGATCGGGCATTTCGCAGGTCTGGCACGGCAGGGCGAACGCCGGCGCACTGGCGGCGGCGGCCAAAACGAGGGCGGACACGGCGAGAACCAAGGAACGGGACACGGCTTTGCTGCGCATTGGGTAATGCTCCTGGACGAAAGGGATTTGTGGGTGCATGCAGGCCCTCACGCGCGGCAGAACGCCGCAGCGACAGGAGGGATTCCACTAGGGGAAGGCGCAGAAAAAACGCGCTACATGCGGTGAGGACGAAGGCCCGTTGTTGCTCTCAGCACCGATGGGTGCTCACCGAAACGGGCCTGTAATTCCGTCTCGACCAGTACAAACGCAGGGACGGCCCGGAACCGGACAGGCGCCGGGGTACTATTTTCGGTTTCCGCCAGGAGCCCGCCGATGACCCAAGACGAAATCCGCGCCTATCTCGCCGACCACGCCGCCGTGCGCATCCAGATCGCCGGGCCCGACGACGGCAGCCCGGAGCTGGCCTGGGGCGACACCTTCGTCTACGCGCTCGACGCCGACGGCCAGGCGCGCAAGATGCCGTTCGCGACCATCGTCATCAAGGACTACGACGGCTTCGATACCCAGTCGCAGCTCAACCGCGGCGGCTTGTACCGAGTGAACCTGGACATCGGCAAGGAGTTGTTCGAGGAGAGCTTCGGCTTCGCCCCGCGCGAGTTCGATTCGCATCGCGACCAGTTCGACTTCGCCGAACTCGACCAGTTCTTCCCGCACCCGGTGTATGGCGCCAATGGCTGGATCTCCATCATCCAGCCCGGTACGACCACACGCGCCACGCTGGAAATGCTGCTGGACGCGGCGATCGCACGGTCGAACCGCCACCCTTGAAGGCGACCGCCGGCGGCGCGAGCGCGTTGTGTCCGCGACGGGCCAAGACAAGCGGCGCGGTTAGCACGCTCCCAGGCTCATTCAGAAGGCCGAGCGCTGCGATGCGCCCGCGATGCTTGCGTTGCGCCCGAATAGCGCGCACTGTGGGTTCGCCAGATCGTCTTGAAGACTGATCGCATCTTCAGTTGGCGCTATGTGCGCTAGCGAACACAGACCCCGTTGGGGTCGACGTATGTGCGTTGTCGTACATACGCTTTTGCACCTGCGACCGAAAATTGCCCGTTTATGGGAGGTCACAGCTGCGCATGAACAAAGCTCCGACATGGATTGCCCATAACGGCCTGCTGGACAAACTGCCTGCCGAAGCATGCGCCGCCCTGCGACCGCACCTGCAGTTGGTCGACCTGCCCGCCGGCAAGGTCGTGTTCGAGCCGCAGACGCCGCAGCACCACATGTATTTCCCGCGCAGCGGCATCGTGTCGTTGCTCTACGTCATGGAAAACGGCGACAGCAGCGAGATCGCCATGGTCGGCCGGGAAGGCGCCGTCGGCATGGCCATTCTGGTCGACAGCCAGACCACGCCAGCGCGCGCCGTGGTCCAGGTCGGGGGACAAGCGCTGGCGCTGAAGGCCGACAAGGTCGAACGCGAATTCGGCCGCGGCACCCATTTCCAATTCCTGTTGCTGCGCTACACCCAGGCGCTGCTGGCGCAGATGGCGCAGATGGTGGTGTGCAACCAGCACCACATGGTCGAACAGAAGCTGTGCCGATGGCTGCTGCAATGCCTGGACCGGGTGGAGACGGACGAGTTGCAGGTGACGCAGGAACTGATCGCCACGCGGCTGGGCGTCCGCCGCGAAGGCGTGACCGAAGCCGCCGGTCGGCTGCAGGAAGCCGGGCTGATCGCCTACAGCCGCGGCAAGATCCGCCTGCTGGACCGTTTGGGCCTGGAGCAGCGCAGTTGCGAGTGCCATGCGGCGGTCAAGAGGGAGTACGAGCGACTACTGGTTCCGATGGACGCCGGCAGGCGCAAAGCCTAGCTCGGGGGCGAACCGCTATAAGTGCGGTACCGAACGGATCGCGGGCAGCCGCGGCACTATTTTCCCAGGACGGAGGATGTGGGAGAGAGCTAAGGAATGAAGGTAGTCGACCACCGTAGCCGGGCAGAACCGCTAGTGCCCGTATCCGATTTTCCTGCGTTCGAACCGGGCCGCCCTCCCTGCCTGCCGAACCGGCTCCGCTCCAGCCGGGCTTGCCTGCGCCAGCTGACGCGATGAAGCTGACCGACCTGCCCGCGGACTATCAGGCGCACGTGCTGGCGCTGCTGGAGATCGTCGGCGCGGAATGCGCTCACCGCAGCTGGGACGAAATCGAACCCGTGCTCGCGTCCTACTGGCACTCCACCCACCGCGCCGACGTAGCGGACTGGAACGCCATCCGACCCTACGTGCGCGCTGCCTGCGATCCGGACCCGGCGGACGGCCCGCCCTGAGCGCAGGCTCGGTCGAACCCATGCAGGCCGGCCTGAACGGCCGTAGCGCCGCGCCGAACGGCACCATTTTTGTGACTCGACTCCCGGTCGCCCGTCAACCCTAGCCCGGATACTGGCCGGCAAAGGGGACGTCCGAGGAATCCGTCATGAACCGCAAAGCCAGGCGCGAACGGGCGTTGGCGCAGTCGCACCTGTTTCGCCGCTACGGCAAGGGGCGCTGGATCCGGCCGCAGAAATTCGCCAGTTCGGCGCGCGCGCAGGAACAGCTGGAGGCCGCGCAAGCGACGCAGCAGCAGACCGCCGCGGCCTGGGACCTGGACGCGCCGCAGATGGCCGGCGGGCCGTCGATGTCGCGCGACTCGCAGGCGCAGCTGCTCACCCTCGCCCGGCCCTCGCTGCCGATCCGCGCGCTCAACAGCCTCAGCTACGGCATCACTCCGACCTCGCTGTCGGAGTTCAACGGCCTGGGCAGCAACGATGCGCAGCGGCTGCAGAACTACATCGACTGGCAGCTGGACTGGAGCGCGATCGACGACAGCGCGGTCGAGGCGCGGCTGAGCGCGGCCGGCTACACCACGCTGGGCAAGCCGCTGACCCAGCTGTGGGCCGAGCACGTGGTGCCGGACCCGGCCTACGAGGTGCGCATGCGTCCGGCTTGGGAGATCCAGCGCGGCGCGTTCGTGCGCGCGACCTATTCCAAGCGCCAGTTGCGCGAGGTGATGGTCAATTTCTGGCACGACCACTTCAACGTTACCGCCAGCGATTTCGCTGCTGGCCCGGTGTACGTGCACTACGACCGCGACGTGCTGCGCAAGTCGGCCTTCGGCAACTTCCGCACCCTGCTCGAAGACGTGGCCTGCAGCCCGTCCATGCTGTTCTACCTGGACAACGTGTCCAACACGCGCTCGGGCCCGAACGAGAACTGGGCGCGCGAACTGTTGGAACTGCACACCCTGGGCGCGGGCAACTACCTGGGCTTCACCGACCCGTTCCTGGTGCCGCCGGACCCGCAGGACCCGGCTTACCCGTCGGGCTACACCGACATCGACGTATACGAAACCGCGTCGGCGTTCACCGGCTGGAGCATGAAGAACGCGCACTGGCAGTACCCGAACGACAACGACGGCACCTTCGTCTACCGCCAGGCCTGGCACGACGCCGGCCCCAAGTTCGTGCTCGGGCGCTTGCTCAATCCCGAGCAGCCGGCGATGAAGGACGGCCGCGACGTGCTCGACCGCCTGGCCAGCCACCCGGCCGTGGCGCGCTTCGTCTGCGCCAAGCTGGTGCGACGCTTCGTCAGCGACACCCCGCCGCCAGAGCTGGTGGCCTCGGCCGCGGCGGTGTTCCGCCAGCATTGGCAGAGCCCGAACCAGATCGAGCACGTGCTGCGCCACATCCTCAATTCCAGCGCCTTCGCCAACGCCTGGGGCCAGAAGAACCGGCGCCCGTTCGAAGCGGTGGTCGCCGCGATGCGCGCGGCCGGTAGCGACTGGACCTTGCGCGTGGCGCAGTCGCGCTCGGACGATTTCATGTACCGCTTCGGCTTCACCGGCCACGCGCCCTACGAGTGGCCCGCGCCGAACGGCTACCCCGACACCGGCCTGGCCTGGTCCGGCGCGAGCACCTACGCCACCACCTGGAAGATGCTCAACTGGCTGACCGAAACCAACGACGGCGGCGTGCCGCTGTTGCCGGTGCTGCAACTGAGCCGCGCCGAGGTGTCCAGTTGGACCGCGCCCAATCTGGTCGACTACTGGTGCCGGCGTTTGTTGGGCTACCTGCCCGATGCGTCGCGGCGGCAGACGCTGATCGCGTTCATGGCCCAGAACGGCGATCCGGCGACCTACGTGATCACCGACACCGATGCCTGGTCCGGCAACGACCTCAAGCGCCATTACAACCAGCAACGCCTGCGCAGCATGGTGTCGCTGGTGCTGATGACGCCCGAATTCCTGAGCCGCTGAGGACACCGCCATGACTACGCTCACCCTCAGCCGCCGCCGTTTCCTCAAGGCCTGCGCGGCCAGCGCCGCGGTCGGCGCGGTCGGCCCCACCCTGCTGTTCTCCGGCGCCGCCGAAGCGGCGGCCAATGCGCACGACACCGTGGTGTTCCTGTTCCTGCGCGGCGGCATGGACGGCCTGAACCTGGTCGTGCCCATCGACGGCAGCGACCGCACCTTCTACGAGCAGGCACGCCCGGCGCTGCAGATCGCCGCCAGCGGCACCTACGGCGCCCTGCCGCTGACCCTGGCCGGCGGCGCCGCCACCGGCTTCGGCCTGCACCCGTCGGCCACGGGCTTGCGCGATATCTGGAACAACGGCCAGCTCGGCATCGTCCATGCCTGCGGCCTGCTGACCTCGGTCACCCGCAGCCACTTCGATGCGCAGCTGTCGATCGACCTGGGCACGCCCGGCCAGCAAGGCGGCGGCGTAGGTTGGCTGGCGCGCGCGATGAACGTGCAGCCGGGCCTCAGCGGCGCCGAGTCGATGCCGGCACTGGCGGTGAACAGCCGCCAGCCGGCCAGCCTCAACGGCACCACGCGCGCGCTGACCATGGGCCGGGCTTCGGACTTCGCCCTGGATTCGGGCGCCTGGTCCTGGCAGAAGACCCGCAGCGATTCGCCCGCGGGCCTGCGCGGCGTCAACGAAACCCTGGCCTCGCTGTGGAACGGCAGCACCGGTCTGGAAGTCGGCGGCCAACGCGCGGATGCCTCGTTGCGGGTGATCGCGCAGCAGACCTACGGCGCCCTGCCCGCCGGCTGGCCGACCGGCGGTTTCGCCGAGCAGCTGTGGACCATCGCCCAGTCGATCCGCTTCAACCTGGGGCTGCGCTACGCCACCCTGGACCTGGGCGGTTGGGACACCCACGACGGTCAGGGCAGCGCGGGCACCGGTTATCACTACTACCAGAACAAGATCGCCGAGCTGTCGGCGGCGCTGGCCGCGTTCCACAACGAACTGGCCGCCACCGGCCACCTCTCGCGCGTGACCCTGGTGGTGCAGTCCGAATTCGGCCGCCGCGTGCGCGAGAACGCCAACCGCGGCACCGACCACGGTTACGGCAACCCGGTGCTGGTCATGGGCGGCGCGGTCAACGGCCGCCGCTTCTACGGCCAGTGGCCGGGCCTGAATCCGGAAACGCTGTCGGCTTATTACGGCGATGTGCCCGTCACCACCGACCACCGCCGGGTGCTGTCGGAGATTCTGGTGCGGCGCATGGGCAACAACCAGCTCAGCACGGTGTTCCCCGGCTACAGCGGCTACGCGCCGCTGGGCATCGTCCAGGGCAGCGATCTGGCGCTGCAAGGCGCGGGCATGGCGATGGCCTCGCAACCGGCGCTGCCGGCCGCAGATCCGCCATCGCAACCGTGGAATCCGGCCCAAGTCGGCGGGCGCCGCGGCTACCTGGAGCGCCTGCTCAGCGATCCGCGGATCATCCGCCACCGTTGAACGCGCGGGCGCGGCGCGAGCCGCGTCCGCGGTAGCATGGCGCATGTGCCTGATCGCCTTGTCCTGGCGTAGCCATCCGCGCTACCCGCTCGCCTTGATCGCCAACCGCGATGAATCCCACGCGCGTGCGGCGGCCGCGGCCGGGCCCGATCCCGAATCGCCGCAGGTCTACGGCGGCCGCGACCTGGTCCAGGGCGGCGGCTGGCTGATGGTGTCCACGCGCGGGCGCCTGGCCGCGGTGACCAACGTGCGCGCCGGCCTGGCCGCCGACGCCGCCCCCCGGTCGCGCGGCGCGCTGGTGCGCGGCTTCGTGCGCGGCGACGCCACGGCGGCGGCGACGCTGGATGCGCTGGGCGAGACCGCGCCCGAGTACGGCCGCTTCAACCTGGTGTTGTGGGACGGCCAGGAGCTGAGCTTCGCCAGCAACTATCCGCAGTACGCGCGCCAGCCGATTGCGCCGGGCATGCATGCCATGTCCAACGGCGCCTTCGATGCGCAGTGGCCCAAGAGCGGCCACGCCACGCGCGCGCTGTCGGCATGGCTGGCCTCGCCGGCATCCTTGCATGAGGCGCCCGATGCGCAAGCGCTGCAACCCTTGTTCGCGGCGCTGGCCGACACCACGCCCGCGCCGGACGCCGAACTGCCCGATACCGGCGTGGGCCTGGAGCTGGAACGGGTGCTCTCGCCGCCGTTCGTGCGTGGCGAACGCTACGGCACGCGCTGCAGCACCATCGTGCTGGTGGGCGAGAAAGAAATCGTATTCGTCGAGCGCCGCTACGGCCCCAATGGCGCGGGGGGCGGGGAAACCGCCACGGTGCTGCCCCTGCGGCGATGACGCCTCGCTTTGGGGTAGGAGCGGCGTGAGCCGCGACCGCGAAACCCCACACGCCACGCCCTCAGCGCATTGATTCGCGGGTCTACCCGGTGAATTGCCGGATGGCGGTCGCGGCTCACGCCGCTCCTACCCCAGAGCGACTGCGTTGTGCGCATATGAGAAGGCCCAGTCTGCTCGAGGTTTCCCTCGTGCGGGCCGGGCCTTCCGTGTCGAAGCGGGATTACCAGCGGACTCGCGTCCTAGGTGTTGCTCCGACGGTCATAGCCTACCGAAGCCGCCGTTAGCGCCCGATCAAATTTCCGTGAGGCTCAGCGCGACGGCCACGGCCACCAGCCGCGGCCGGTCTGGGCATAGCGGTCGGCGGCGCGTTCGAACGGATTGCGCACGCTGACGCCACCGCACAGCAGGTACAGCGGCAGGAACAGCGCGCCCAGCACCATGTACTGGTACACGTGCGCACGTTCGTGGTCGGCCAGCACGATCGCCGCTTCGTCGCCGTGGCCGGCGCGATGGGCGTAGGTCACGCAGGGCGAGTCCAGATCGTCGCCGGTGTGCAGGATCACGTTGCCCAGGGTGATGGCGCCGCCCGGGCCCCAGGGCCAGCGATGGAACACCACCGCCAGGTCACGCCGGCGCAGGTGGGCGTGCGCACCGAAGGCCAGGCCGACGGCGCCGGCGAGCAAACCGAGCACGCTGACCGGCGACGCCCACAGCACGCCCAGCGCGTGCAGCGCCAGCCGTGCAGGGGCGCTCAGGCGCCCTCTTCCGGCATCAGCAGCCACAGGATCAGATAGACCAGGATGCCGGGAAACGCGACCGAGGCGATCGACACGATCACGTAGATCGCGCGCAGCAAGGTGGCGTTCCAGCCGAAACGGCGGGCGATGCCGCCGACCACGCCGGCGATCATGCGATCGTGGCGCGAACGGGCGAAGGGGCGCGGGGCCGGTTGCTGGCTCATGCGTCTGGCTCCTGACGGCGTCGGCCGCAGTCTAGCGCGTCAGCGCGCCGCCGGCGCGGCCGCCGGGCGCGCGCGGATCTCGTTCAGGCGCGCGCGCAGCCAGGTCGCCGAGGGCACCGCCGCGGCGCTGCCGCAGCGCATCTGGTAGGCGCGCCCGCTCATGCTGCTCTGGCTGGCCGCGCGCTCGATGAACTGCTCGGCGCTGGCGACCAGGTCGCGCTTGCGCAGGTAGGCGTACTTCTTGCGCAGGTGCGCCTGGGCCTGGTCGGCCCCGTACCAGCTGCCGTTGCGCTGGAACTGGCAGCCTGATTTCGCCAGAGCCTGGATCAGCTGCTCGATCTCGCGCTCGGCCTGCGGCGGCGGCGCGGCTAACGCGCCCGCGGCGGGCAGGAGCAGCGACAGCGCGACGGCGGCGGACAGGCGGTTCATACCCGCATTACAGCGCACGCAGCCAGGGGCCGACTACGCCGGCCCAGATCGCATAGCCCTCGCGGTTCATGTGCAGGCGGTCGGCGACGAACAGCGATTCGCGCGGCTGCCCGTCGGCGCCGAGCATCGGCGTGTAGATGTCCAGATAGGCGACCTGGTGCCGGCCCGCGTAGTCGCGCACCAGCGCGTTGGCCTCGCGGACCTTGGGCAGCAGATAGGCGCGTACGGGGCTGGGCTTGATCGAGATGAAGGCGATCGGCAGCCCCGGCTGCGCCGCGCGCACGCGCTGCACGAACGCGGCGAAATCGGCGGCCACCTGCTGCGGCGTGCGGCCTTCCTGCAGGTCGTTGTCGCCGGCGTAGAACACCACCGCGCGCGGCTGATACGGGGTGACGATGCGGTCGGCGAAACGCAGCGAGTCGTAGACGCGCGAGCCGCCGTAGCCGCGATTGATCAGGACCGTGCCGGGAAAGTCCTCGTGCAGGCCGGCCCACAGGCGGATCGAGGAGCTGCCGACGAACACCACCGCGCCGGGCATGCGGCGCACCCGCGCGTCCTCGGCCTCGAAGGCGGCGATGTCGGGTTCGAATTGGGAGGAATCCGGGAGCGCTGCGTCGGTGACGGGAGCCGCCGCCTCGGGCGTGTGCGCGGCGGTGTGGCATCCGGCCAGGAGCAGCGCGAGCAGGAGCAGGCTTAGGTGGCGCATGGAGAGCATCGGCGTGGGCGGAGAGGCTAGCCTAGCCTGAGCGGACGGGCGCAGGGTGTGAGTAAGCGCGCAACGTCGCTGCCGCGCGCGCCCGCGCCCTCACCCCAACCCGACCGCACAGCGGTCGGGCGTTCGGTGCGGCGCGAGCCTGTGGCTCGCAAGCGCGGCCTCTCGCCCCGCAAGCGGGAGAGGGGCTCAAGAGCGATGCAGTGGTTTGCTGTCCCTTCTCCCGCTTGCGGGAGAAGGTGCCCGGAGGGCGGATGAGGGCCGCTTCGCCGCTCAGCGCGAACGCTGCTCCAGCCACTCGTGGATCGAACTGGGCACCTCGCGCTGCGCACGGCTGGAGACGTAGATGCCGATGTGGCCGCCACGGAACGACAGCTCGCTGTAGTCGTCGGTCCCCACCAGCCCGCCCAGCGCGCGCGACGCGTCCGGCGGCACCAGGTGGTCCTGCTCGGCGTAGATGTTCAGCACCGGCATGTCCAGCTGCTGCAGGTCCACCGCGCGGCCGCCGATGTCGATGCCGCCCTTGACGAAGCCGTTGCCCTGGTAGAACTGCTTGATGAATTGGCGGAAAGCTTCGCCGGCCTGGTCGGGCGAGTCGAAGATCCACTTCTCCATGCGCAGGAAATCCTCCAGCGCCTTCTTGTCGTCCAGGATGTCGACCAGGCCCACGTACTTCTGCACGAACAGCCGCCACGGCTTGAGCGTGAGGTAGCACCAGTTCATCAGGTCCGCGGGCACGTTGCCCAGGGTGTCGACGAAACGGTCCACGTCCAGATTGCGGGTCCAGTTCGACAGCATGTTGTCGCCGGTGTGGAAATCCACCGGCGTGACCATGGTGATCAGGTTGCGCACCTTGCGCGGGTTCAGGGCCGAATAGCACAGCGAGAACGCGCCGCCCTGGCAGATGCCGAGCAGGTTGATCGCGTCCATGCGGTAGGCCTGGCGCAGGTGGTCCACCGCACCGCCGAGGAAGCGCTGGATGTAATCCTCCAGCTCCAGGTAGCGGTCGGAACGGTCGGGGTAACCCCAGTCGAGGATGTAGACGTCCTGGCCGCGTTCGAGCAGGCCGCGGACGATGGACTTGTCCGACTGCAGGTCGACCATGTACGGCCGGTTGACCAGCGCATAGGCGATCAGCAGCGGCACGCGCGCGGTGGGCGCATGGGCGCCGCGGTAGCGGTACAGCACCACTTTGCCGTCGCGCCAGACTTCCTCCTTGGCGGTGGCGCCGTAGTCGACGTCCTCGACCTGGCGCAGCGTGTCCAGGCCCGCGCGCAGCTTGTGCTGCGCCTGCATCGCTTCCTGGGCCAGGCCTTCGGCAGTGAACTGGATCGGTCCGGTCATGTCAGCGGGCTCCCTTGCGTGCGCTCACCTTGCTGGCCTTGCCGGCCTGCTTGGCCGCGGCCTTGGGCGCCTGCGGACGTTCCGGCGGTTGCGGACGCGCGATCGCGGTGCGCGCGGGCGCGGGCTTGGCGGCGGCCTTGGCCGGCTTGGCCGCGGGCTTGCTCGCCGGCTTGACGGGCTTGGCGGGCTTGCTCGCCTTGGGCGCGTCGTTCGCGGCCGGTTCCTGCGCACGCGGCGCGGCGGCACGCGGGCCAGTCTGGTTCTGCATCGCGTCGCGCAGGCGCCGCACTTCGCGCTCCAACTGCACGATCTTGCGGTGCGCGGCGTCGATCTCGGTGCGCGTGGGCATGCCCAGCTGGCCGGTGGAATGCTCGATCTCGGTCTGGATCGCCGCGCGCAGCGCCATCTGCGAATTGACCAGTTCGGCGTAGGTATCGCGGAAGCGCGGCGACAGCGCGATCTCGGCGTAGGCGTCTTCGGCCGCGTCGATCCACAGGTCGAACAGCGCGCGCGCCGACTGCAGCTGCCGGCCCGGCTCGCTGCGCTCGGCCAGCTTGTCCTCGAAGCGTGCGAACGCGTTCTGGCCGGCTTCGGCCATCAGCGCGTTGTAGGCCTGGTTGCGCTGCTGGTAGTCCAGCTGCGCCTGCGCCAGCGCCTGCCAGCGCTCCTGATGCTCGCGAGCGAAGCCGAACGCCGGCAGGCCCAGCCAGGAACGGCCTTCGCCCTGCCACTGCTGCAGCATCGGCCCGATCTGCTCCAGCCACTGGCCCAGATCGCTCTGGCCCGGCCCGCGCATGCGCCCGAACACGTCGGCGAAGGGATTGGCGCCGGCGCCGCCCAGGGCCTGCTTCCAGGCCGAAGCGATATCGCCGGCCGACGCGTCGCGGCCGGCGAACTGCGCCGCCAGCTGCTGGATCTGACCGAACCAGCCGCGCGCCTGGCTGTTGAAACGCTCCAGCGCCTCGTTGGCTTCGCTGCGGCCGCCTTGGGCCAGTTGCGTCCACCATTGCACGGCCTGGTCCCAGCCCGGCGCGGCGGTCGGCGCCGCCGGCGGCGCGCCACGCATCATCTCGCCCCAGGCGCTCCAGTAGCGCAGCGCCAGCGAGTCGAAATCCTCGCCGCCGAAGCCTTCCGCACCGAACCCGAATCCCTGCTTGGCCATCGCATCCTCCACGATTTGGCCCCGATCATAGCAACGCCCCGTTACGCGGCGTCAGCCTGTGCCGGCGGGCACATCGCGGCGGCCGTTCAGGGCTTGGGGATGCGCAAGGTCTTGCTGATCATCAACGAGCCCGACAGCGCGAACATCAGCACCAGCGGGTGGAACTGCCACGGGCCCAGTTGCAGCACGCCCAACCACAGGTTGTGGCCAATGGCGCCCTGCCAGGCGGCGATCGCCAGCACCACCACCAACAGCAGGCTGGTCGGGATCGGCGTGCCTTCGAAATACTTGACCTTGCCCTCGTCGCCCGACAGCGCTTCGGCGGTGACGTTGTAGCGCGCCAGGCGGCTGACGCCGCAGCCGACGAAGTAACTCAGCACCGCCCAGTCCCAACCGCCCTGCAGGCCGCAGGCGTAGGCCAGCGCGGCCGGGGCCACGCCGAAGGAGATCACGTCGGCCAGCGAATCCAGCTCGCGGCCCAGGGTGGAGGAAGACTTGCGCCAGCGCGCGACGCGGCCGTCCAGCGCGTCGAAGATGAAGGCCAGCGGGATCAGCGCCATGCCGATCATCAGATCGCGCACCCCGCCCTCTTGCAGGAAGCGCATCGCGGCGAAGATCGCGCCGGTGCCGCAGAAGGCGTTGGCGAGGGTGAACCAGTCCGCGAGATGGAAATCGCGGAGCATCGAAAAATGGCGCTGCATGCGGCGCTCCGTAGCCTGGATCGGCCACCGCATGCGGCGGCCGAAGATGGGTGCCCACAGCCTGCCAAGCCGCTGCTTGGCAGGCAAGGGCTTGACGCGATGCGCGGGAGCCTGCGTTGGCCCGGGGTTATGGTGAGTAAGCGTGTGTGCTTGCGATGTGAGCCGAGAACCCGCCGCTGAGGATCTGGCGAGTTCGGAGCCTATCGCGACTCACGCCGCTCCTACAGAATGCCGGCCCGGTGTCAGCGCGGCATCGCCAGGCTGGCGGCCGACAGCGGCTGGCCTGCGCCGCGCGGCACGGTCTGCACGGTGGCGTCGGCCGGCAGCGGCGCGCCGCTGTCCAGGTGCGCGCTCACGCGGTCCAGCGCCTCATACACGTAAGGCAGCAGCGGCACGTAGCGCGCGCCGTAGTCCGGCAGGCCCAGGAAGGCGTCGAAATGCTGGGCGTTGCGCACCTGCCAGTAGCGCACCTCGCGCCCGGCGGCCTGGGCCTGGCGCACGTAAGGCGCGCTGCTGAAGGCCGGCGGCACCAGGCCGTCGTCGCGACCGTGTATGACCAGCACCGGCAAGCCCGCGCGTGGCAGGCCGGCGCGCGTTTCGGCCACTCCCTTGCGCACGCGTTCGGCATCGATGCCCTGGCCTTGCCACAGCGCGCGCAGGCACTGCAGACCCACGAACGCAGGATCGGCACCGGGTTGGGCCCGCGCATCGACGATGCCCACGCCCGCACCCGGCGGAATGCCGCTGCCGTCGGCCCACCAGGCCGCGCGCTCGGCGACGCTGGCCGCGCGCGGACTGAAGTCCGGATTCAGGGCCGAAAAACCGTAGCCGCAGGGATGCTCGCCCACGCGGTAGCGGCCGTAGGCCGAGGCGTAAGTCACCGCGACCGCGCGCCACAGATCGAAGCCCACCGACAGCGCGCCGGCGCGCAGCGCTTCGTCGGTCCAGCCCTGCGCCTGCAGGCGCGCATGCGCCGAGCGCGCCTGCGCCGCGGCATCGTCTCCTTCGACCAGGCCCGCGGCCTTGAGCGAGGCGCAGCGCTGGGTCCACAGCGGCGCGGACTGCAGCGTCATCGGCGGTTGCGGCAGCGGCGCCAGCGCCGGGTCCAGCAGCGCGCACGGCATCAGCAGCGCGGCTTCGGTGGAATAGTCGTAGAGCGAACGCCCGCCTTCGGCCAGCACGCTGGGTTCGCCGGCGACCACGGCGTCGAGCCAGTCGCCGTCCAGTTCGGCCGCGCGCAGCACCGCGCCGCCGCCGTTGGAAATGCCCACGGCGATGACGCGGGTGTTGTCGAAGGTGAACGGCGCCGATCGCGGCAGCGCGCTGTCCAGCGCGTGCAACGCGTACTGCGCCGCCTGCTTCACGTGGCGGCCCCAATCGGCCTCGGGGTTGTCGCCGGAATGGGCATGCTTGAAGGCGATGCCGGTGGCGGCGACCGGCGCGTCGGGCGGGAAGGCCAAGCCGCTGTCGCGCGCGCCCACGCTGCCGTCGGCGCGCACGCCCTGGCCTGCGTCGAGGTCGAAGTAGTCGGTGCCCGCGCCCTTGTCGGTGTAGGCGATCGCGCAGCCCTTGGGCAGGCCCCAGGCGGCGGCGACGGAAATCGCGCCGTAGATGCCGCGCGAGCCCGACGAGGCGGTGACGACCACGCAGCGCTTGCGCGTATCGAAACTGTCGGGCAGTTGCACCAGCACGCGATGCGGCTTGCTCGCGCCGGGCACCGTGGCCAATGCGCTGAATTCGCGGCCGGGCACGGCCGCGGTGCTGCCGTACAAGTCGCCGTAGCCGCCGCCGGGCGCCAGATCGGCGATGCCGCGCCAATTGGCCCAGATCGCGCGGCGGCGCAGTTCGGCCACGGTCGGCGCCTGCGCCTGGGAGAAGGCCGGCGGCGCCAGCGCGCGCAGGCCGGCCAGGCCCAGGCCGGCGGTGAGCAGATCGTCGTCGCCGCGGTGCTCGCTGACGCGCTCGGCGCTGAACATGGGCGCGGACTCCTTGGCGTTGCGCGCGCCGCCGCCGGCGCAGGCTGCCAGAACCAAAGGCAGGATCAGGGCGGCGCAGGCCGCGATATGCGGCTGCAGCGCGCTCATGGTAGGCCGACTCGGGTTGGGCATGGTCATGCCGCCAGCGTAGCAAGGCCGCCGCGCGCGCTCATCGTACTTTCGTACAGGCCCCGGCGTGGCGCGGGCCGCGGTGCGCTAGGCTAGTCGCGATGCCCAGCCTGCTGATCGCCGACGACCACCCGCTGTTCCGCGCCGCCTTGCGCCAGGCCGCGGCGGACGCCGTGGCCGACACCCAGGTGCGCGAGACCGACACCCTGGAGGGCGTGCTCGCGGCGCTGGACGCCGAACCCGGCATCGACCTGGTGCTGCTGGACCTGCACATGCCCGGCAACCACGGCCTGGCCGGGTTGGCCGCGGTCCGCGCCCAGCACCCCGGCGTGGCGGTGGTGGTGGTTTCGGCCAACGACGACCCGCGCGTGGTCCGCCGCGCCCTGGACCACGGCGCCGCCGGCTACCTGCCCAAGAGCGCCGGCCTGGACGAGCTGCGCGACGCGATCCGTGCGGTGCTGGCCTGCGAGCAATGGCTGCCGGCCTCGCTGCGCGGCGCGGTCGCGCGCACCGACAGCGCCAGCGGCGACGCCGACCTGGCCGCGCGCCTGGCCAGCCTGTCGCCGCAGCAGTTCCGGGTACTGGCCCTGGTCGCCGACGGTTTGCTCAACAAGCAGATCGCCGATCGTCTGGACGTGCAGGAACGCACGGTCAAGGCGCACCTGTCGGCGATCTTCGACCGCCTGGGCGTGCGCAACCGCACCCAGGCCGGCGTGGTGCTGCGCGAGCTGGAGCTCAGCGATCCGGCGCGGCAGATCGCGGATTGAGCCTGCGAGATCGCCTTGCCTTTGCCTTGGGGTAGGAGCGGCGTAAGCCGCGAACGGACGCTCAACCCGCCAACGATCCTTCGCCGCATTCGGATTCGCGAATCGCGGCTCACGCCGCTCCTACCCCAAAGCGCAGGGTTCGTCCGCTCGGGCGGATGCGCGCTGCTCGAGGTAGGAGCGGCGCCAGCCGCGACCCGCAAATCCGCATAGCTGCGCCAGTCGCGTTGGCCTACGTGGTTCGCGGTCGCGGCTCGCGCCGCTCCTACCCCGAGCGAGCCTGAGGCGTCGCCGGTCAGCTGGCGGTCAAGCGCAACTGCGCCGGTGCGCGGTACGCGCACTGCGCGCGCTTGGCTTCGGCCGTGCAGGCCTTGCGCTCGCGCGCCTGCAGGCTCAGGGGCTTGCTGGCCACGCAATCGGCGAAGCAGGCTTCGCGCTCGGCCTCGCAGGCCGCCGGCGATTCGCCGCTGGCCAGGCACAGGTTGTACAGGCGCACGCAGATGCTCTGGCAGGAGGCCTGCGCAGGCAGCGCCGCGAACAGGCCGATACCCACGGCCAGGGCATACGACAACACCATCGACTGGGTCTTCATCGTTCTTCTCCTTGAACGCATCGCTTTGAAGCGCAACCCCCTGCGCGGCGGACCTTACTCCAGTTCGTCCGGACCCGGCAAAACAGCGTGCGAATTTGCGAACGCGCGCAGAAAACCGCCGTATTCATCGTCGCGCCATGGCGCAGCGCATCATCGCGGCGCACGTTGCGGTTGCGCTAGCCCAGTTCGCGCTCGCGCGCGGCGAGCATGCGGTCCAGCACCGACTTCAGCGCCAGCGGCTTAAGCGGCTTGGTCAGCAGCGACAGGCCCGCCTCGTGCACCGCGCGGCGTACGTCTTCGCCGCCGTCGGCGCTGAGCACCAGCGTGGGCCGCGCGCCGAACTCCTCGCTCAACCGTTCGGCCAGGGCCACGCCGGTATCGCCGTGGTCGAGGTGGTAGTCGAACAACCACACCTCCGCCAGCGCGGCCTGCAGGGCAAGACGCGCACCTTCGCCATCGGCCGCGGTCGCCACCGTAAAGCCCCAGCGCTGCAGCACCTCGGCCAGCGCCGCCAGCGCCTGCGGATCGTTATCGACGGCGAGCACACGCAGGCCGGCCCGGCCACCCGGCGCGCGCCCCGCCCCGCCCTGCCCGCCCCGCGCCGGCACGGCCGTCACGGTGACGGCGAAGGCGGTGCCGCGGCCGATATGACTGCGCAGCCGCAGCGGCGCCTGCAGCAGCTGGGCGATGCGGTCGGCGATCGACAAGCCCAGGCCCAGCCCCTGCCCCGGCGCATCCTCGCCACGGCGGAACTCCTCGAAGATCGCGCTCTGCTGCTCCGGCGCGATGCCGGGGCCGGTGTCGTGCACTTCGATGCGCAGGCGCTGACCGTCGCGGCGCACGCCCAGCAGCACGCTGCCGCTGGCCGCGTAGCGCACCGCATTGGCCAGGAAGTTCTGCAGCACCCGGCGCAGCAGCTGCGGATCGCTGCGGGTCCAGGCGCGGCTGGGCACGTAGCGGAAGCGCAGGCCGCGCGCGGCGGCGATGGCGCCGAACTCCGAGGCCAGCGGTTCCAGCACCTCGGCCAGCGGAAACGCGCGCGGCTGCGGCACCAGGCCGCCGGCCTGCAGCCGCGACATGTCGAGCAGGCCGTTGAGCAGGTCGCCGGTGGAATCCAGCGCGCCACTGATCTGGGCCACGGTCTCGCGCTGGCGCGCGCCTTCGACCTGCTGCCCGAGCGCATCGGCGAACAGCTGCGCGGCGTGCAGCGGCTGCATCAGGTCGTGGCCGATCGCGGCCAGGAAGCGGCTCTTGGCCTCGTTGGCGCGCTCGGCTTCGCCCTTGGCGATCTCCAGGTCGGCGGTGCGCTCGATCACGCGCTGTTCCAGGGTTTCGTTGGCCTGGATCAGCCCGGCTTCGGCGCGACGGAACGCGGTCACGTCGGTGAAGGTGGCAACGAAGCCGCCGCCGGGCATGGGGTTGCCGCGAATCTCGATGATGCTGCCGTCGCTCAGCACGCGTTCGGACAAATGCGGCGTGCCCGCACGCATGAACGCCAGACGCCGCTCCAGCGCGCGCTCCAGCTGCCCTTGCGGCGGCTGCCCCGGCAACGGCAGGCGTTGCAGCGCCCAGCGCGACAGCTCGGCGATGGGCCGGCCCACCTGCAGCAATTCGTGCGGGAAAGCGAACAGCTCGGCATAACGCCGGTTCCAGGCCACCAAACGCAGTTGCGCATCGACCACGCTGATGCCCTGGCTCATGTTCTGCAAGGCCGCTTCCAGCACGCGCTGGTTGAAGCGCAGGTCGGCCGAAGCCTCGCCGACGATGGCCGCCACCGTGTCCAGGTCGCGCCCGGCGTCGCGCCGCGCCGCGTCCAGCAGCACGCGCGCCGAGGCCGAACCCAGCACCGCGGCCAGTTCGCGCTCCACCCGCGCTTCGATCTGCGCGGCTACCGCCTCGCCGGTGGGCACGCCCTGCAGCAACTGCGTCACGCGCTCGCGCGGCAGGAAGCGCAGACCGGTGTCGCGCAGGGTCTGAACGTCCAGGCCGCGCTGCGCGCGCCGCGGCGCCTCGCGCCGCCAGACCGCACCGATCACCGTGGCCAGGGTGCCCACGAACAGGCTGGCGCCGACCGCGCGGCCCAGGCGGCTCCAACCCGTCAACCCGAACAGGCCTTCCGGCGACAGCCAGCGCCATCCGAACGGACCGGCCTGCAGCCATTCGGGCGAGGCGCCACGCGCCGACAACATCATCGGCAGCAACAACACCCAGGCCCAGGCGGCGAAGCCGGCCAGCACGCCGATCACCGCCGCGCGCGGCGGCGTCTGCGGCCGCCACACCGCGAACGCCAGCGCCGGCGCCAGCGTGGCCAGCGCCGAGAACGACACCGCGCCCACGTCGGCCAGCGCCTCGCTGCCGGCGATCAGGCGGCTGTAAGCCCAGGCCAGCAGCATGATCACCACGATGCCGCTGCGGCGCAGCGCCAGCACGTGGCCGCGCAGGTCGCTGCCGTCGTTGCGCGACCACAGCCCGCGCAGCAGGCCCGGCGCGAACCAATGGTTGCCGATCATCAGGCTCAGGGTGAGCGTGCTCACCACCACCATGCCGGTAGCCGCGCTGAGACCGCCCAGGAACGCGAACAGCGCCAGCCCTTCATGACCCTGCGACAGCGGCAATGCCAGCACGTACAGGTCGGACGGCACGCCGCTGCCGCCGAGCAGGGCCTGACCGGCCTTGGCCAGCGGCAGCACCGGCAGCGCGATCAGCACCAGATACAGCGGGAACTGCCAGCGCGCGGTGCGCACGTCGCGCTCGTCGCGGCACTCGACCACGCCGACATGGAACTGGTGCGGCAGGATGAACATGGCCAGAGCGCCCAGCAGCACCAGCGGCGCGAAGCCGCCGGCCGGATCGGCGGGCGGCGGCGCCGGCGGCGCAGCGCTGGGCGCGTCCAGGCCGAACCAGACGAACAGGCCCAGCGACAGCATCGCCGCCAGCTTGAACACCGACTCGAACGCCATCGCCAGCACCAGGCCGCGGTTGTGCTCGGCCGCGCTGGCGCGGCGGGTGCCGAACAGCATCGCGAACAGCGCCATCGCCAGGGCCACGTACAGCGCGCTGTCGCGCCAGGCCGGCGAGGCGGCGGCGTCGGGCGAGCGCGTGGTCAGCATGGCGAAGCTCATCGCCACCGCCTTGAGCTGCAGCGCGATGTAGGGAATCAGGCCCAACGCCGCCACCAGGGTGACGGTGGCCGCCAGCCACGCGTCCTTGCCCAGGCGCGTGGCGATCAGGTCGGCCAGCGAAGTGGCATTGGTTTCGCGCGCCAGCCGCACCAGCCGGACCATGAAGCCCACGGCCAGCGCGTACAGCAGGATCGAGCCCAGGAAGGTCGGCGGCAGCGGCCAGCCGTAGCGCGCGGCCTGGGTGACGGTGCCGTAGAAGGTCCAGGAGGTGCAGTGCACCGCCAGCGACAGCGAGTAGATGTGGCGCCAGTGCCGCGCCAGCACTGCCGGCCGGCGCTCGGCGTAGAGCGCGGTGCCGAACATCAGCGCCAGCCAGGCGACGCTGGCCAGGGCTACGGCGGTGAGGCTCAGCATGGGCGGTGCGGGTTGAGCATCGAGGGAGGATAGCTTGTGGGGTGGAAGAGCAAATCCCCCCTACCCCCTTTTTCAAAGGGGGGAGAAGCGAGAGCGGGGGAACGCTTGCCCTCCCCATCGCCGAGATCCCCCCCTTTGAAAAAGGGGCCTAGGGGGGATCTGCTTCTTTCTGCCCCCCAAAAAAAACGAGCCCCCGCCCTAACGAGCGAAGGCCCGCCGCAGCCCCTCAGCTGCGCTCCCCGTGCTTAGAAGTCGTACTTGACCGACAGCGTGTACTGGCGCGGCGCGCCGTAGAAACCGGTGAACACGCCCAGCGCCGAGTTCAGACTGTAGCCGGTGGTGCGGTATTCCTTGTCGGCCAGGTTGGTGCCCTGCAGCGACACCGTCCACGGGCCGCCGCTCTTCCAGGTCACGCCGGCGTTGATCAGGCCGTAGCCGTCCTGGGTGATCGGCACCGCGCCGGTGCGGATGATCTCGGTGGTGGCCACCACTTCGCTCTGGTAGCTGTAGCCCACGCGCGCGGCCAGGTTGCCGCCGCTGGCCAGGTCGGTGCGCCATTCCACGTTCAGCGCGCCCGAGAATTCCGGCGCGTTGGTGAACTCCTGCTCCTTGGCGATGTTGACGCCGGCGTACATGAACTCGTCGTACTTGGCGTCCAGCCAGGCCAGGTTGCCCGAGATCAGCCAGTTCGCGCTGGGCAGCCACTGATACTCGACCTCGAAGCCGTTCACCGTGCCCGAACCGGCATTGGTGAAGTCGCCGAAGAAGGCGTCGTTGGTACCGTCGCCGTTGCTGTCGTAGGCGGTGAACACCGACAGCTGGATGTCCTTGTACTTGTTGTGGAAGTAGGCCAGGTTCAGGAACAGGGTCTGGTCCAGGAAGGCCATCTTGCTGCCGATCTCGTAGCTGTCCACGACCTCGTCGTCGAACGGCTCGGCCGAGCGCGGCACCGCGGTGGCCTGGGCGCGGATGTTGTAGCCGCCGGACTTGAAGCCGCGCGTGGCCAGGCCGTACAGCAGGATGTCGGGCGTGATCTGGTAATCCAGCGAGACCTTGGGCGAGGTGTTCTGGAAGCTGATGCGCTTGTCGAAGTTGGCCGCGACCACGCCGTTGGGGGTGGTGAAGCTGCCGTCGCGGTAGCCGCGGTTGAGCACCTTGGCGCGCTTGTCCTCGTCGGTGTAGCGCGCGCCCACGTCCAGGGTCAGGCGCTCGGTCAGGTCGAAGGTCCAGTCGGCGTAGGCGGCGATGCTCTTGCTGTAGACCGTGCCCTGGGTGTCGCCGAAGGACAGGTTGAAGAAGTTGTTCAGCACCTGGCCGCCGGCCTCGCCGTCGAAGGCATAGATGCCCATCACGCCGCGCGCGCGGCCGCCGCCGTCGTAGTTGGCCTGCAGCTCGTGGCTGACCTGCTGGTCGCTGTAGAACGCCTTCACGTCGGCGATCTTGTTCTGCAGGGTGTCGAAGTCGATGTTGGTCTCGGTGTCGGACTCGCGCTTGGCCAGCACATACTTGAACGCCCAGTTCTCGTTGGCGTTCCAGTTCACCGTCGCCGACGCGCCCTTGATCGTGGTGTCGTTGACGTTGGGCATGCCGTTGCGCACGTCGTAACGGTCGTCCATCGGCAAGGTGCCGGGGGCGAAGCGGTTGGGCGCCAGCATCTTGGCGCCGCGCACGCCGGACTGGTCGTCCATCCAGTCGAAGGCGAACTGGATGTTGAGGTCGTCGCTGACGTAGGCGCCGAGCTGGCCGCGCAGGGCCAGGATTTCCTTGTCGCTCACGTCCTGGCCGGTGACCACGTTCTTGCCGAAGCCGTCGCGGTTGAGGCTGGCCACGGCGATGCGGCCGCGCAGGCTGTCCTGGCCGCCGATCGGGCCGCCCACCGCGGCCTTCACGTCGAGCTGGTTGTAGTTGCCCACGGTGACCGAGGCGAAGCCGTCGAACGAGGTGGGCAGGCCGCGCGAGATGTACTTGATCGCGCCGCCGATGGTGTTCTTGCCGTACAGCGTGCCTTGCGGGCCGCGCAGCACTTCGATGCGGTCCACGTCGAACACGTCCAGCAGCGCGCCCTGCGGGCGGGCGATGTAGACGTCGTCCATGTAGATGCCCACGCCCGGGTCCACGCCCCACAGCGGATCGGACTGGCCGACGCCGCGGATGTAGGCGGTGATGGTGCTGCTGGAGCCGCGGGCGGCATAGATGGTCAGGTTGGGCACCTGCGCATCCAGGTCGCTGAGGTCCTCCACGGCCAGGCGGTCCAGCGCCTCGGGGGTGAACGCGGTGACCGCCACCGGCACTTCCTGCAGGGTTTCCTCGCGCTTGCGCGCGGTGACCGTGACCGAGCCCAGGGTGGTGGCCTGCTCGCCCTCGGCCGGCGCGGCCTCCTGCGCCCAGGCGGCCGGCGCCAGCAGCGCGCAGGCGATGGCCAGACTGAGGCTGTGGCGGCTCATGGTGGTGCGTGCGATCACGGTGTTCTCCTCCCCAAGGTGACGCCGGCGGCGCGAACGCAAGCGCGGCGGACGGGCGGTCCCGTCATGGCGCACAGACTAGGAGGCGGCCGCGCGGGCGGGCAGCTGTACCTTCGGACAATGCCCGCCGGCCGCCGGGACGCGGACACTGCGCGCTGCTTGATTCGTCGTCCCCGCGCAAGCGGGGATCCAAAGACTTTCAGAGTCATGCCTGGGTAAAGCCCTGGATTCCCGCCTCCGCGGGAATGACGGGGGTGAGAGTTCACCGCAATGGCGAGTTATTCAGGGGATCGTTAGATGGCGTTTTTGATCGTGCTGGCCGCGCTGTGCTTCCTGATGTTCGTGGCCTACCGCGGCTACAGCGTGATCCTGTTCGCGCCGGTGGCGGCGCTGGGCGCGGTGCTGCTGACCGACCCCAGCCTGGTCGCGCCGATGTTCACCGGCCTGTTCATGGACAAGATGGTCGGCTTCCTCAAGCTGTACTTCCCGGTGTTCCTGCTCGGCGCGATCTTCGGCAAATTGATCGAACTGTCGGGCTATTCCAAGTCCATCGTCGCCGCCACCATCCGCCTGCTCGGGCGCGAGCGCGCCATGCTGTCGATCGTGGCGGTATGCGCGCTGCTCACCTACGGCGGCGTGTCGCTGTTCGTGGTGGTGTTCGCGGTTTACCCCTTCGCGGCCGAGCTGTTCCGCCAGAGCGACATCCCCAAGCGCCTGATCCCCGGCACCATCGCCCTGGGCGCGTTCACCTTCACCATGGACGCGCTGCCGGGCACGCCGCAGATCCAGAACATCATTCCGGCCTCGTTCTTCGGCACCAACACCTGGGCCGCGCCGTGGCTGGGCACCCTGGGCGGCGTGTTCATCCTGTTCGTCGGCCTGCTCTATCTGAACTGGCGCCGGCGCAGCGCGCTCAAGGCCGGCGAAGGCTACGGCACCGGCCTGCTCAACGAACCGGCGCCCTACGCCGGCGGCAAGCTGGCCTCGCCGTTGCTGGCGATCCTGCCGCTGGTGCTGGTGGGCGTGAGCAACAAGCTGTTCACCGCCTGGATTCCCGCGTTCTACGGCAGCAGCCACAGCTTCGACCCGGCGGTGATCGGCGATGCCGCGCCGGTGGTGCAGGACGTGAGCAAGGTGGCGGCGATCTGGGCGGTGGAAGGCGCGCTGCTGGTCGGCATCGTGTGCGTGCTGGCCTTCGCCTGGAAGTCGGTGATGACCAGCTTCGCCGAGGGCACCAAGGCCGCGATCGGCGGCGCCCTGCTGGCGGCGATGAACACCGCCTCCGAGTACGGCTTCGGCGCGGTGATCGCGGCGCTGCCCGGCTTCCTGATCGTGGCCGACGCGCTGGGCGCGATCCCCAATCCGCTGATCAACGAAGCGGTGACGGTGACCGCGCTGGCCGGCATCACCGGCTCGGCCTCCGGCGGCATGAGCATCGCCCTGGCGGCCATGGCCGACACCTTCATCGCCAACGCCAACGCCGCCGGCATTCCCATGGAAGTGCTGCACCGCGTGGCGGCGATGGCCTCCGGCGGCATGGACACCCTGCCCCACAACGGCGCGGTCATCACCCTGCTGGCGGTGACCGGCCTGAGCCACCGCCAGGCCTATAAGGACATCTTCGCCATCACCC
This sequence comes from Lysobacter silvisoli, assembly GCF_003382365.1. Classification (NCBI taxonomy): domain Bacteria; kingdom Pseudomonadati; phylum Pseudomonadota; class Gammaproteobacteria; order Lysobacterales; family Lysobacteraceae; genus Lysobacter; species Lysobacter silvisoli. The sequence continues at coordinate 1,497,936 of NZ_QTSU01000001.1, forward strand.
TGGTCAAGACCCTGGCGGTGTTCGTGGTGATCGGCCTGTATTACGCGACTGGGCTGGTTTGAGGCACGGGCACGACGGCGGCGACCTGCGCTACCCTGCGACGCATCCGTCCCGCGCGCAGGCCCGCATGCCGAGTTCCCGATCCGCGATCCGCCCGCGCCCGGCGAGCAACGGCGACGATCTGCGCGGCGTCAACCGCCTGACCATCGACGCGATCACCGGCGTCACCGATCTGGTCGAAGCCATGCACGCCAACATCAGCCGCTTGCCCGGCGTGCTCGGCACGGTGGCCGCGGGCCCCGCGCCGGGCATCGCCGGCTTCGTCTACCGCAGCGTGCGCGGCGCCACCCGGCTGGTTGGCGACGGCCTGGATCTGGCCTTCGCCCGCGCTGCGCCGCTGTTGGACGTGGTGCGCCCGCCGCCGCAGCGCGAAGCCATGGTCGCCGCCGCCAACGGCGTGCTCGGCGATCACCTGGACGCGAGCCGCAATCCGCTCGCCATCCCGATGCGGCTGCGCCACGGCGGCCAGGCGCTGACCCTGCGCCGCCGCGAGCTCGCCGCCGCCCTGCCCGACGCCGGCGGCAAGATCCTGGTGCTGGTGCACGGCTTGTGCATGAACGACCTGCAATGGCGCTACGGCGACCACGATCACGGCGCCGCGCTCGCGCGCGACCTGGGTTACACGCCGCTGTACCTGCACTACAACAGCGGGCGCCATATCTCGGTCAACGGGCGCGAGTTTTCGCGCTTGCTGGAGCAACTGCTGCAGCGCTGGCCGGTGCCGGTGGAGCGCCTGGCGATCCTGGGCCATAGCATGGGCGGCCTGGTCGCGCGCAGCGCCTGCGTGGCCGCGCAGCAGGAACGGCTGGACTGGCTCGCGCACCTGGACCGCATGATCTTCCTCGGTACCCCGCACCAGGGCGCGCCGCTGGAACGCGCCGGCAGCTGGATCGACGCGATGATCGGCTTGAGCCCCTACACCGCGCCGTTCGCGCGCCTGGGCAAGATCCGCAGCGCCGGCATCCAGGACCTGCGCCACGGCAACGTGCGCGACGAGGATTGGGAAGATGCCGACGCCGACGGCCGCGCGGACGGCCGCCAGCCCTCGCCGCTGCCGCCGGGCGTGCGCAGCTACGCGGTCGCCGCCAGCACCGCCAGCGCAGCGCGCGACGATGCCGCCGTGCTGCCCAAGGGCGATGGCCTGGTCCCGGTGGCCAGCGCGCTGGGCCGGCACCCGGACCGCGCCTACGACCTGCGCATGCCCAAGACCCGCCAGCACATCGCCTACGGCGTGAACCATCTGGAATTGCTCGGCGACGCGGGCGTGTACCGCCAGCTGCTGCGCTGGCTGGGCTGAGCGCGCCTCAGTCCGCGCGCGGCACCGCGTCCCAGGCCAGGCCCAGGGTGAAGCCGCGCCCCGCGCCCGGCTCGAAATAGCGCGCATTGCCCTCGTTGACGATCACCGAGCCGACGTAGTCGCGGTCGAACAGGTTGTCGACGCGCGCGAAGCCGCGCCAGCCGCGGCCGTTGCGCGGCCGCCAATCCAGACGCAGCGCGAAGCGCGCGTTGCCAGCGGCAAAATCGGTGTTGCGGTCGTCGACCGCGATGCGATCGCTGAAACGCCCCTCCAGCGCCGCGCCCAGCGCGCCGTCGCGCGAACGCCAGGCGAGTTCGGCATAGCCGTCGGCACGCGGCACGCCGGGCACGCGGCTGCCGGCGGCGACGGTGCGCGTGGCGCCCTGTACACGGTAAGCGAAGCTCTGCTCGAAGCGCGCATCGATCCAGTTCGCCGCCACCGCGTAGCGCCACTGCGCGCCCCAGTCGCCGTCCAGGCCCAATTCGACGCCGTCGCGACGGGTGCGGCCGGCATTGGCGAAACTGGCGCGGCCGCCGCGGCTGTCGGCCGGCACGATCTCGTGCTCGCCCTCCACCCGGTACACGGCCGCGCTGAAGCGCGCGCCGCCACGGCGCCAGCGCAGGCCGAGTTCGGCGGTGTCGAAGCGCGCCGGCTGCAGCTCGCGATTGAAGCCGGCGCTGCCGTCGGCGCGGTAGGCCAACTCGGTCGCGGTGGGCGTCTCGAAACCGCGGCCCAGGCTGGCGAACACCTCGCCGCGCGCGAACGCACGGCTCAGGCCCAGCGCCGCGGAGGTTTCGCGGTAATCGGCGCGGCCGCCGTCGTCGCCGTTGCCGGGCGCGAAATAGCGGTCGTCGGAGCGGAACTCCAGGCGCGCATGCCGCACCGCGCCGAGCAAGGTCCAGCCCGCTGCCGGCGCGTAATCGCCGACCGCGTACAGCTCGCGATCGGCGATGCGGTTGCGCTCGTCGCGGCGCAGCCGGCCGCGCACGCCCAGGCGGTCGCCGACGTAGTTCTCATAGCCGCGCCGGTCCTCATCCAGTCGCGCCAGTTCCACGCCGAGCGCCAAACCGCCGCGCGCGCCGTACCAGCGGTGGCCGGCGTCGAGGCCCGTCGAGCGCCGGCCCAGGTCGATCACGCCGCCCGCGCTACCCGGTGCGGTTTGCGCCGCCATCGGAATCGCCAGGTACTGGACCACGTCGCGGCGGATGCCATAGGCGCCGACCCAGGCTTCGCGCCCGGGCGCGTAGTCGCGTTGCCAGCGCAGGCCCGCCTGGTGGTTGCCGATGCGCTTGCGCGTGTCGAAGCGCAGCGCCACCGGATCGGTGCCGTGCGGGTCCGCGCGCAGGCCGGCGCGATCCAGGCCCAGCGGATCGTCGGTGTCGGGCTGCGACAGCGAATTCAGCACCAGGCGCAGGCGCTCGCCTTCCCGCGGCGACCACTCGGCCACCGCATCGAACTGCGAACGCTGTGCAGCCGAGTGCGGCCGCTCGCCGTCGGTGCCGAAGCGGCTAACGCCCACGCGCCCGCGCCAACGCCCATCCTCGCTGGCGCCGTCGGCCAGCGCGCCTACGCGGTAGCTGCCATGGTCGCCGCCCCAGGCCTGCGCGCTCGCGCCGCGCAGGCGCTGCAGGTCGGTGGCGGCAACGATGGCACCGCCGGCGGCGTTACCGTATTGCAACGCCAGCGGACCGCGCAGCACTTCGATGCGGTCCAGCGCGTCCAAGGGAAAGTTCGCTGCCTGCCCCTGTCCGTCCGCGGCCGTGGATGGAATGCCGTCCACCACCAGGCGGATGCCGCGGATGCCAAAGGTGGAGCGCGCGCCGAAGCCGCGGCTCTGCACCTGCAGGTCCTGGGCGTAGTTCTGCCGGTCCAGCACGCTGATGCCGGGCACGCGCGCCAGCGCCTCGGACAGGTTCACCTGACGCTGGCCCTCGCGCAGGGTCCGGCCCTCGATCACGGTGACGGCGCCGGGGAACTCGGCCAGCGCGCGACGCGGCGCGACCACTTCCACCGAATCCAGGGTACGCGCCTGGGTTTGGTTCTGTTGCGCGGATGCGGATGCGCTCAGGACGAGCAAGGCCAGAGCGCAGGCGGCGCTCAGCGGGCGATGCAGCGGGATCGGATGGGACGGAGCGACAGGCGGCATGCGAGGGTGCGGCGGGGATCAGCCTGCATCATGCCACCGCCGTCGCAACGCGCCCGGCATGCGGGTCGCAAGTTTCGCGCGAAGAGCCCCCCTTAATCCCCCTTTTCCAAAGGGGGAAGCTGAGAAGCAAAGGCGGACGCGATCCGCACTCAAGGCTTCACCTCACGCTCGAAACACTGCTCGCCCACATCGTGCAGCCAATCGTCGTTCAAACCGTAGCGCGTATCCTCCGCCTGCGCCGTATCGGTAGTGAAGCTCGCGCACACCCGGTACTGCTTGCCCTCGCCCGCCTGGTAACCGTAAGGCGCGCGCGTCACCGGATCGACGATGGACAGCTTCATCCCCGGCTGCGCCGCCAGCGTCCGCAGGTCCGAGGGCAGGCGTTGATGCTGGTTGTAGTAGTGGGTCACCGCGTAGCCGATCCGGGTCAGGTCCTCGACCCGGCGCTGGTCCAGGCGCATCGCCCGCTGCGCGGCCGGGCCGCCGGTGGTGGCGATGGCCGCGACGACCGTCGCCACGATGATGGCCGCAGTCGCGATCAGCAGCCCGCGCCCCACCGGCTTGCCGCCGGCGCCCTCGACCTCCTCGCGGCGCAGGTCGCGCAGGTAGTACAGGAACACCGTGCCCGCGATCGCCGCCACCACCAGCACCTTGAACACGAAGCGCAGGGTCAGTTCGCCGCCGAGCAGGTTGTAGACCAGCGCGGTCATGTCGCCGATCAGCACCGTGGCGGCTACGAACAGGGTCAGGTAGGTCAGCCAGCGGCGCACCGGCGACAAGCGCTTGATCGGATGCAGCGCGACTTCACGTGCCAGATACGCGGACACGAACGCGAACACCGGGAAGGCGATGATCATGGTCGACACCGACCAGCGCACGCCGGAACCGAGATAGTCGCCGAACACCTGATAGGCCTGGGCCGGGTCCGGCCACATCCGGTTGATCAGATCGAACAGCAGGCTGCCCAGGCTCCACGCCACCGAGTACAGGGTAGCGAACAACACCAGATAGAGGAACGCCTCGCGTGCCGACAGCGAGGCGCGCGGGCGCGGTACCGGCACCGGGAACTCGACGTCGGCGTAGGCGTCCAGCGCGCCGCGGGTTTGCTCCGCACTCCAGCCGGCCGCGGTCAGCGCCTGCGAAATCGCGCCCTTGCTCTGCCCGCGCAACATCGCTTCGCGTACGAACGACTCCAGTTCCTGGCTGCCTGCCGCCATGCCGGCTTCTCCTGATAGGGACGGCGCGAATCTAGCAGCATCCTGCCGGCGGCCAGGCGAAGATCGGCGGGGTCGACGATTACGCTACCGGTGGGCGTGGGCCGCGCTACGTGCCGGGCCCCGTCCGGGCGTGCGCGGTTGGAACAGCCGTCGATCGCGAGGCCATAATCGAACCCGGCCCCTACGTTTCCTGGCGGGCGCTTGCATGGAATTCCCGCAATGGAGGCATCCCCGCATGAGCTTTTCGCCCACGACGTTCATCGCCGCCCTGTTCCTGGCGCTGGCCGCGCATGCGGGCGATGCGCGTGCCGCCAGCGCGGCCTGCGAACTCGACGTGTACGCCAAGGACACCGATCCGAAAGGCTTGAACGTCCGCTCCGGCCCGTCGATCAACGCTCCCGTCGTCGCGACCCTGCCCGGATGGAATCCGCCGGGGCCCGACGACGAACTCGAAGGACATCTGCCGGTCGGCTTCACCATCGTCGAGGCGCGCGACGGCTGGGTCCGCATCGCCGACGTCTCGATCCCCGACCCGGCCACCGGCGCCCATCGCGCGTCGCCCATCCGCGGCTGGGTCAGCGGCAAGAGGGTCGGCTACAACTTGCAGACCGAGGTCGGTTTCCAGAATCCCGATCCGAGCAGCCCGGCGCTGATCCAGCAGGACGGCGGGATCGTGCTGACCGACGCGATCGGCATCAGCGGCTGCACCGGGGAATGGGCCCGGATCGACTACGGCGATCCACGCTCGCCCAAGCGCGCCTGGTTCCGCGGCTTGTGCGGTCTGATCGAGACCACTTGCGATGGCCGCAACGGCGACGAGAGCCGGGGTGAGGACGCCGACGCACGTTAACCACGACTCTCACAAGCTTAGGAGTTACCTAAGAGCAGGGCACCGGAAACGTCGCGCGCCGACGGGTCACCAGACGCTTCGCCGAGGCAGTTGACGGGCATGTTGGTGTTGGCAATCGTGGCGGCGAACGACTGGCGCTTGTCGGTGCGCGCGGGAGCGGGCGTAGCCGGATACTCCAGCGCTGACTAGCGACAAAGTGACACGGCACTCGCTTCACCGGACATCTAGCTAGCTCGCAGCCGCCGGCTGCTATGTTCCGATGCATTCCAACTCAAAAGCGAAGAGCGGACCGAAGCCCGCTCCTCGCTTCCAGACGTTGAGCGTATAACGATGAGCGCCGTCTACTGCACGGCGCAATTGAAGCTGAACGTCGCCGTCGCTCCGGCTGCCAACGCGCCTAAGACCACTCCGGCGGCCAGATCGCCCACGGTGATGGCCCCTCCCGGGCACGCCACGCCGGAGCACGTCACCACGTTGCCAGCCGGACAATTTAGTCCAGCCTGCGGTGCGTCGCGCACCACCGCACCTATCACCGCTTGGGCACCATGATTGCTCACAACTACGGTATACGCCGTGCTCGCCCCTGCGGTCACCGTGTCGTCCGTCTGATCGCTAGGGCCAGCGCCTGGCGTGTTGGTCTTGGTGATCGACAAATCCGTGGTACGTAGCGTGTTCGTGTACGTGCATACCGCCGGGTTCGTGCTGTTGATGGTCAGCGTATTCGTCTGCTGACCGTCCGTGCCTGACAGCGCATGGCCGCCCGTGCAGCCGACGGTCGTGGTGTAGTTCACGGCATTGGCACCGCCCTCCGCTGGCAGCGTGATCGTGTTCCCGATCGTTACCACCACTGCTGCTCCGCTGTCCGCCACCGTGGGCGCAGTGGCGGTAAATGCCTCGGTGTTGTTGGTGCCGCCGGAGCTGGCGCCGATGGTGACTTGATTGCCGGCCAGGCTACCCGCCGCCCAGGCCTTGGCCAGCTGCAACGTGCTGGTACGCAGGGCGTTGGTGTACGTGCACGTAACCAAAGCGTCCGCGGCCAGCGTGCTGGGTAGAACGACGGTATTGCCCGAGGCCTGACCGTTCGTTCCCGATAGCGTTGCTCCGTTGTCGCAGGCCAAGGTGGTGGTGTAGTTGGCCAGAGTCCCCACCGTCATGGTTTCTGCGGGCAAAGTGGCGGTTTCCGCCGCGCCCACTATGACCTCTGCGCCGTTCGTCGCCGCCGGCGCGGCGGCGGTGAACGGCACCGTATTCGTACTGAGTCCAACGGTGGCTTCAAGACGGGCGACATCGCCCGCGATAGCGCTAGTCCAAGCCTTGGCCAAGCGGAAACGCACTCGCCGGGTGTTGGTATAGGTGCACACCGCCAAGCTGTCGGAGGGCACCGTTACTGTAAAGTTGACCGAGGTGGACGTGACCGTCCCCGCTGTTACCGTCAACGGACTGTTGTCGGTGTTCTTTACGCAAGACAGGGCACTAACATAGTTAGCGGTTGTGCCGTTGGTGAAGGTCTCGGTCAGGGTCGCGGTACCGCCGGTGGTAGCGAAAGAATCCCGCGCCACCGTAGTGGCTCCGCCTGCAGTAGATGAGCCAGCGGTGATGTCGGTACCTCCGCCAATCGTCAACGTCACTGCATTGGGGCTGATCCCACTCTGCCATATCTTGGTCAAACTGACTGTAGGCAGCAAATTGACTTGATAGTCCTCTACCTCACCGTTTGCCGCGTTGCCTGCCGCGCTCGCGATTTCGGAGGAGGAACGCGCCAGACGAAAGCGGGCAAAACCAACTCCCGGCACGGCAGTATTTGGCACGGTGAAACTGAGGTTGACCGTCTGTATCGCGCCCGTATTAGCCGCCACGACAGTCGCGGCAAGCGACTCCCCTGTATCGAGAAAGTCTCCGTCGCGGTTGAAGTCCAGAAATCCGGTTAAGAATGCATTCTCGCCAGTTGTGTTGGTGACCGTTACCGGGATGGCAATGATTTGCCCCGGCGTCAGCACGATATTGGGAATCGCAGTGGCTCGGGTATCGTCGGCATCGCCGGTGGCGGTGCCATTTTGCAGGGCGTCGGCCTCATTGGTGGCGGCACCGCCGAGATAAAGGCCGCCCACCAAGGTGTGGCGCGGACCGCCGTCAGCCGAGAGGGTCTGGTAGTTGTTCTGGGAAGTGCCTGAGGCGGTGTCGGGCGCGTCGCCGAAATCACGTGGGCAGCCCGCTTCCAGCAAAGGAGCAACCGTGATGTCGTCAATCGCGAAATCGTTGTTGTTGAACGACGTGGTGAGATTCCTGACTTCGACGGTGTAGGAACCTGCGGCGGTGGCCGTGAAATCGACCGTTGCCTGCGTCCAATCGGCCGGACCCGTCCAGGCAGCGCCTGAGAACCTGAAGGGAATGGCACCGGTCTGCCCCGTTGCAATGACCGTTCCGCCCGGTGTCAGGACGCGTATTTCGAGGTTCGGCCTCTCACCGGGGGCGTTGGAATTGTATCCAGCAAGATTAACCGCGTTTACTGCGAACATGCTTAAACGATACTGCTGCCCAGCGACGAGAATGACGGATTGACGATAGAACATCCCAACCGTGAGTGCTCCGTTAACCGCCAGATAGGCATCGTTGTCGCTGCCATCAGTGTGCCCGAACAAGTTTTGCCAGTGATATCCGGACGGCAACCAATTGGCGGAGTATGCCTTGCCGAAAACCGCGTACTGAGCGGCGGCTGTATTCGAACCCCCTGCGTAAGAGTAGCCTCCCGCCGTGGCTGGAATCTGGAGGTCGCGGAAAGAAGCTGTTGCACCGAAGCTGCCACCGAACTCGGCGGTATTGAGATTACCGCAGGTCGTATTGGGCACGGGTGTGACCTGGGCTGCGACCGGCAAGACGCAGGTCAAAGACGAGAGCATGGCGGCAACGATACGCGCACGCACTATTCGACTGTCGACATGCCAAGACGCCGTGCGCGCTCCCCGGCCCGAAATCTCTAGCGCTTGCCGACCGTAGGACCGAAGTTCTCCATATCCTGCGGCTTTGAATTTCACCCGATTCAAATGCACTGCAGCGCGAGGCGCCACTCGATGTCGTAGCCGTTCGATCAGTGTGCGCGCCCTTATGAAAAAGCCCAGCCGAATAGAGCGTTCTTCGGTATCGCGCAAGCGCCGGAGTTGCGTCGGCACTTGACTCAAGCCCAGCGCATACCCGTCCGCTTTGGCCATTCCGACCCCGGTGTTCGACGTCGCCATCCGCGACGAGGATGCCAAACGGGAAGAATCGATCGCCGTCCGCGCTTGCGCCGATCGCGACAAGGCCATGAGACTCGCGGATATGGCTGCCACCGCAGCCCCACGATTCGGGCCTTGGGCAACCATCGAGTCGCGAGTTGCGCGACTGCCGGGGCGCACCGACAGCTCCGCCGAGCCGGGCGCCAGGAGCCATGAAGCCGCGCCGGCAACCCAGCCTTCGGCGGCAGCGAGCCTATCGCGTAGAGCAGCCGTATCGGCCGCGACCGGCGTCACCGCGCCGCACTGCAGCACCGGCTGCGGCCGGCGGCGAACCAAAGAAGAACCCATCGAACCACCCCTGAGCCGGCCGAAATGGCCGGACTTGGGTAAGACAATCTCCCTTTGGCGGTCAAACCGGACATCCCGGCAGGTCTCGGACAAAAAAAAAAGCGGGCCGAAGCCCGCTTTTTCGTGTAGCTGCGATGTCGTCCGGCGCTTACTCGGCCGAGACGCCCTCGCCTTCTTCCACGGCCTTCATCGACAGGCGGATGCGGCCCTGCTTGTCGACTTCCAGCACCTTGACCTTGACCACGTCGCCTTCCTTGAGCTTGTCGCTGACCTTCTCGACGCGCTCGTTGGAGATCTGCGAGACGTGGACCAGACCGTCCTTGCCCGGCAGGATCGTCACGAAGGCGCGGAAGTCCTCTTGGTGACCTTCTTCATAGATGCGACGATTCGACGTCGGATATGAGCTGACAAGCGCGCCTTGGCCTGCTCGGACGCGAGGGGTGCACCGCCTTCCAGTCTTTCACCCATTGGCGAATACGGCACCTGCTCTGCGTCGCCCCACATTTTTGGGTATCGTTCGAAACGTCAGTTCACCGTACATTGGAAGCTCAACGTGGCGCTCTGCCCACTGTTGAGCGTGCCCAGGGTGATGCCCGCTCCGGTCAGATTGGACACCGTAAATGTGCTCGCTGGCACGCCGCTACCGGTGATGGTCACAGCATTTCCCGCAGGACAGGTGATGCCCGCGCCGGGCGCGTCGCGCACCACCGCGCCAGCGACCGTCGCCGGTCCGTTGTTGGTGACACGCAACTGGTAGACCGTGGCTGCGCCGCGGACCACGGTGTCGTTGGCGCCATCGCTGGGACCGTCAACCGGGGTATTGGTTTTGGTGATCAGCAGGTCGCTGCCGTTTGCATTGGTGAAAGTGCAGGTGAAATCCGTGCCGCCGACCACGTCGGCAGCTGCGATGGTGTAGATGGTTCCGCGCAGCGAGCCGACCGTGGCGCTGCCATTCGAGCAGGTCGCATTGGCGACCGAATAGCCGTTGGGCATGGCGTTCTCGTCGATGGTCACCGCCACGCCCGCGGCGACGATGCCGAACGCTTGCACTCCGGCCACGGCATTGCCGTCGACCTGGACCGTACCCCCGGCAGGTGTGGTCGCCGTACCACTGGTCTGGCCGGTGTTGGTCAGGCCGAAGGTGAACGGTCCCCGGGCTGCGGCCGGAGTGACCGTCTTGTTCAGGGTCAAGCAGCCTGGGTCGGCGAATGCGGTGGCGCTGTTGTTGGCGGTGCCGCCCGGCGTCGGGGTGACGAAACCCGACTGCGCGGACGTGCCTTCCTGCAGCGTGGTGCCGTTTAGGGTGATGGTGGAGGTGTTGGGCGCTGCCGTGCACTGCGCGATCGCGAGCGTGGCGGTGACGGTATAGGTGAGGCTGGCGCCCGCCGCGCCAGCCGTGCCGGCAGGCAGGCTGACGTTGGTGGCGTTGATGGCCCCCGCGCCGCTGGCGGCGGGACAGACCGCGCCGCCGGCCGCCGCGCAGGTCCACGCGAACGCGGTGTACCCCGCCTGTAAGGGATCGGTCAGGGTCGCGATGAGATCGTGCGCCGTGAGATCGGCGGCCGTGCCGACGGTGGGACGAGCGGCGTTGTTCTGGTACACCACCGTAAAGGTGGCCGTTCCGCCCGGTGGCGGATTGGCGTTGACGGCGACCTTGGTGGTTGCCACATCAACATCGTTGTCGACGATGGTGACCACGCCCGCGCCGCCCACGACCGCGCCGCAAGTCTGGGTGGAGCCCACCACGTAGGCGCCTGCGCGCGAGACCATGCGCAGATCGATGGTTTCGTTGTTCTCGATCACCGTGTCGTTGTTGACCGTGACCAAGTTGGTCAGGGTGATCGTGGTGGGTGTTTCGTAGCGACCTGCCGGGATGGTCACGGTGTTAATGGTGTAATCGATGCCCTGGGTGGCGGTGGCCGCGGCATCGTTGATGAAGTCCAGCACCAGGCCGCCGGCGGGTACGGTGCCGACGACGATGATCTGCGGGCTCAAGGTGTTCGCCGCCGCGCCCTCGCCGCGGGTGCCGGCGATGCTACCGGTGAATTGGATCACCGGCGACAGGAGGATGTCCACATCGTCGAGGAAGTTGCCTGAACTGCCGCCATTGGCGGTCTGAAAGCCAAGGTTGTGCGCTCCGGACGTCCCGCCGTACACGAAAGTGCCGGTGTAGCGGCGCCAACCGTTCGTGGAGGTCGCTGTACTGCAGGTCGCCGACTGCACCAGACCTTCGCTGGCCCCGCTCACAGTCCCAGACTGCGGCGATGCGAAGGCGGTGCCGCCGCAACTCGTGGTGCCGCCCGCGCCCGTGGTGGTCGTGCTCATGGCGACGACCGTGTTGCTGGTGCTGTCGACATTGAACTCGGCCGTATCGCCGGTCGCTGCGCTGTTGCGCCCACGATGCAAAAAGCTGTAACCGACCTGCTCGCCTTGAAACAGGCAGACATCCTGCGACAAGCGCCCATCGCTCCAGGCGTTGAGTTCGGAGAACTGGGTGCCTGCCCCTGCGCTGACGCCGGCGAAGGCGGTGTTCCAGATTTCGATCACTCCCAGTCCGGTTCCCGGGTTGCCGTTGAAACAGTTGTTAGGCGGGCCACTGCCAGGGAAGGCATTGCTCTGGTTGGGCTCGCTGGTTTTCCAGCCCTGCACGTCCTGCGCGCGCGTGATGATGAAGCAATTGGGGTTCACGTCGACCGTCTGCGGCGGCTCAAAACCCAGGTTGCGAAAACTACGCTGGATCTGCGCCACCGCCGGCATGGCCGCCAGTAGCAGTATCAGCGCCAGCAACCAACGCCCGGCCGGCAGGCCCAAGGGACTGCCTTGAACGGCGACCGATGCGCGGGCGCGTCGACGACGGCTCGCGGTCAATTTAGATGGAAAGTTCATCAAAGCCGCGCCCCCGCAGCGGTGAGATGATTGGCCTTAGAAAAATTAATCTCCATTCGGCAGGTAAACCGGACATCGGCGAGGCGAAAAGAGAGGCACAAAAAAAGCGGGCCGAAGCCCGCTTTTTCGTGTAGCTGCGATGTCGCCCGGCGATTACTCGGCCGAGACGCCCTCGCCTTCTTCCACGGCCTTCATCGACAGGCGGATGCGGCCCTGCTTGTCGACTTCCAGCACCTTGACCTTGACCACGTCGCCTTCCTTGAGCTTGTCGCTGACCTTCTCGACGCGCTCGTTGGAGATCTGCGAGACGTGGACCAGACCGTCCTTGCCCGGCAGGATCGTCACGAAGGCGCCGAAGTCCATGATCTTGGCGACCTTGCCTTCGTAGATGCGGCCCGGCTCGACGTCGGACACGATCTGGTCGATGCGCGCCTTGGCGGCCTGCGCGGCGGCGGCGTTGACCGAGGCGATGACGATGGTGCCGTCGTCCTGGATGTCGATCTGGGTGCCGGTTTCCTTGGTGATGGCCTGGATGGTCGAACCGCCCTTGCCGATCACTTCGCGGATCTTGTCCGGGTGGATCTTCATGGTCAGCAGGCGCGGCGCGTACTCGCTCAGCTCACCGCGCGGCGCGGTGATGGCGTTGGCCATCTCGCCCAGGATGTGCAGGCGGCCGGCCTTGGCCTGGCCCAGCGCGACCTTCATGATCTCTTCGGTGATGCCCTGGATCTTGATGTCCATCTGCAGCGCCGAGATGCCTTCCGAGGTGCCGGCGACCTTGAAGTCCATGTCGCCCAGGTGATCCTCGTCGCCCAGGATGTCGGACAGGACGACGAAGTTGTCGCCTTCCTTGACCAGGCCCATTGCGATACCGGCGACCGGCGCCTTGATCGGCACGCCGGCATCCATCAGCGCCAGCGAGCTGCCGCAGACCGAGGCCATCGAGGACGAGCCGTTGGACTCGGTGATTTCCGAGACCACGCGGATGGTGTAGGGGAACTCTTCCATGGTCGGCATCACGGCCAGCACGCCGCGCTTGGCCAGACGGCCGTGGCCGATTTCGCGGCGCTTCGGACCCATCATGCGGCCGGCTTCGCCGACCGAGAAGGGCGGGAAGTTGTAATGGAACAGGAAGTGTTCCTTGTACTCGCCGGAGACGGCGTCGATGATCTGACCGTCGCGGGCGGTGCCCAGGGTGGCTACCACTATCGCCTGGGTCTCGCCGCGGGTGAACAGCGAGGAGCCGTGGGTGCGCGGCAGCACGCCGACCTTGGAGGCGATCGGGCGCACGGTGTCCAGGGCGCGGCCGTCGATGCGGACCTTGGTGGTCAGCACCGAGTTGCGCATGGTCTGGTACTCGAGCTCGCCGAATTCCTTGGACAGCTCGGCGGTGGCCCAGCCCTCGGCTTCGGCGCGGCCGGCCAGACGCTGCAGCACGTCCTTCTTGATCGCGCCGATGGCGTCGCGGCGCTGCAGCTTGTCGCGCACCTGGAAGGCGGCGGCGAGCTGGTCGCCCACGGCTTCCTTGAGCGCGCCGATCAGGGCGTCGTTCTTGGCCGGAGCTTCCCAGGTCGAGGCCTTGGTGCCGGCTTCGACGACCAGCTCGTTGATGATGTTGATGACCTTCTGCATTTCGCGATGGCCGAACATCACCGCGCCGAGCATGACGTCCTCGGACAGCATCTTGGCTTCGGATTCGACCATCAGCACGGCATTGGAGGTGCCGGCGACGACCAGTTCCAGTTCGGAATCGGCCAGCTCGCTCACGGTCGGGTTCAGCAGGTACTGGCCGTTCTTGTAGCCGACCTTGGCCGCGCCGATCGGGCCCTGGAACGGGGTGCCGGCCAGCGCCATGGCGGCCGAGGCGCCGATCAGCGCCGGGATGTCGCCGTCGACTTCCGGATTCATCGACATCACGGTGGCGATGATCTGGACTTCGTTCTTGTAGTCCTCGGGGAACAGCGGACGGATCGGGCGATCGATCAGACGCGAGATCAGCGTCTCCTTCTCGGTCGCGCGGCCCTCACGCTTGAAGAAGCCGCCCGGGATGCGGCCGCCGGCGTAGAACTTCTCCTGGTAATCGACGGTGAGCGGGAAGAAATCCTGCCCCTCGCGCGCGCTCTTGGCGGCGACGGCGGTCACCAGCAGTACGGTGTCGTCCATCTTGACGATCACGGCGCCGCTGGCCTGGCGCGCGATCTCGCCGGTCTCCAGCGTTACCTGGTGGTTGCCGTACTGGAAGGTCTTGGTAATTTTTGCCACGTTGGGTTCCTTCGGTTCGATACGTTCCGGTCGGGGCCCTTGCCCCACCCGGTCGGCCGCCGTCACGGCCTGCGGTTTGGTGTGCACCGGTTCGGGCATCCGCCCTGGCCGGTCGCGCGGCCCGAGTTCCGGGCCAGGGCCTACGCGGCCCTGGGGCCGGTCGGCTGGCGCTGCATCCTGCATCGCCGCGGTGCGCGGTGCCGGAACATTCCGGACCCGCAAAAGAAACCGCGGCGCATCGCTGCGCCGCGGTCGGTATCGTTTAGCGGCGCAGACCGAGCTTTTCGATCAGGGCCTTGTAGCGCTCGTTGTCTTTCCGCTTCAGGTAGTCCAGCAGGCTGCGGCGGCGGTTGACCATCTGCAGCAGGCCGCGCCGGCTGTGGTGGTCCTGCTTGTGCACCTTGAAGTGGCCGGTGAGCTGCTCGATGCGGGCGGTCAGCAGGGCGACCTGGACTTCCGGCGAACCGGTGTCGTTGGCGCCGCGCTTGTTGTCTTCGATGACTTTGCTGGTGTCGATGGACATGATTTCTCTTCTCGATGCGTGGCCTGCAGTCGCGTATCGGTCGCGGCTTTGCCGCTCCGACGCACCGCCTGGCTCGCCGTTAGCTGTGGTTGGTGAGTGCGATTCAAATCCCAGGGACTGGGAAGTGCTTGAAAAGCGGCGAGATTGTAGCAGCCCGCGGCGGCGAATGCGACCGGGAATGTGGAGCGGCGGTGCCGGGGCGGGCGTGTTCAGGTTGCGGGGGCGGAAGAGCAAATCCACCTCAATCCCCCTCAACAAAGGGGGAGCGGTACGCGGTCGCCTTGGGGCTTAGCCCCTTTGCCAAAGGGGGCGGGCGGCCGCGCAGCGGGCGACGGGGTTGCTCTGCTTTTCCCGCCTCAGTCCTTCTCCACCGCCGCCGGATCCGGCTTGGGCTCGCCGCCCTCCCCGCCCAGCTGCCGGTTCATGGCCTCGGCCATGCCGCGGATGTCGCCGCTGAGTTCTATCCGCCAACCCTCGGCGCGGTGGCGCAGGCTGACCACCTGCATCTTGGTGATGCTGATGCCCATGGCCGAGGCGGTGCTGCGCACCACCACGTGGCGGCGGTCCTCGCCCTCGGCCACGCTGCCCAGGATTTCGGTCTTGCCCACGTCGGCCTGGGCCATGTTGACCATGCCGCCCATGTAGGCGGCGAAGAAGTCGGCGTCGCTGGCGCCGGTCAGCTGCTTGGCGTCCATGCCGGCGAACAGCAGGGCCAGGCGCGGGTCCGGGCCGGCGCCGGCCTCCGGCGCCTCCTTGGCGGCCAGCTCGACCAGCGGCGCCAGCAGGCCGCGGAAATCCTTGAGCGCGGCCGGGTCGAACAGCGCGGCCACGCCCTTCCAGTCGCGGGTCTGGGCGTGCTGGGACATGGCCTCGACCACGGCCTCGGGCTTGCTCAGATCGACCGCGGCGGCGCTGTCGGCGGCCTGCGCCAGCGGCGCCCACAACAGGGCGGCCAGCGCCCAGGTCCGTATGGTCTTGCCCATGCCCTGCCCCTCGAGTCCGGCGCGGCGGCCGGCCGTTGTCAGCCGGCGCCCGTGGCCGGCTGGTCCTGGGGCGCATTATCCACGGCGCCGCCGGCCGCGGCCCAGCGGAACAGGCGCTGCGGCGCCAGCCGCGCGCCGTCGCGCTGGCCGATGCCCAGGCAGCGGCCGTGCTCGTCGTACACCGCGACCTCGCCGGCCTCGCCCGGCTCGCAGTCCACCGACTGGCCGAAACCCAGGCGGCGGCGGCGTTCGGCGTCCAGGCGCACGGCGGCAAAGCCGCTCAGGCCGGCTTCGATCGGCAGCAGGCAGGCATCGAGTCCGGACTCGCCGCGCTGCGCCAGCGCGCGCAGCTCGTCCAGGGTGACCATGCGCGGCGCAACGAAGGGTTCGACCCACAGGCGACGCAGGGTGGCGACATGCGCGCCGCAGCCCAGGGTCTCGCCCAGGTCGCGGACCAGGCTGCGCACGTAGGTGCCCGAGCCGCACTCCACGTGCAGGCGCAGGCGCGCGCCTTCGTGCTGCAGCACCTCCAGCGCATACACGCTGACCTGACGCTCCGGCGCTTCGATGGCTTCGCCGCGGCGGGCCTTGGCGTACAGCGGCTCGCCGCCCTGCTTGAGCGCGGAATAGATCGGCGCGCGCTGGCGGATGTCGCCGCGCAGCGGCGCCAGCGCGGCTTCGATCGCGGCGGCGTCCAGTTCAGGCACCGGGCGTTCGAGCAAGGTGACGCCGTCGGCATCGTCGGTGTCGGTGACCGCGCCGAGCACCGCTTCGGTTTCGTAGGCCTTGCGCGCGCCCAGCAGCAGGCCGGCGATCTTGGTCGCCTCGCCGAAGCACACCGGCAGCAGGCCGGTGGCCAGCGGGTCCAGGCTGCCGGTGTGGCCGGCCTTCTCGGCGCGGAACAAATGACGCACCTGCTGCAGGGCCTGGTTCGAGCTCAGGCCCGGCGGCTTGTCGAGCAGCAGCAGCCCGTCCAGGGCGCGGAACACGGTACGGGGCTTCTTGCTCATGCGGGCATTGTAGGAGCGATGGCGGCGGGCACCAGTACGCCGCGCCGGCAGCCCGGTGCGGTCGGGACGGCATCGTCGCCGGCGATCTGTGGGAGCGGCGTGAGCCGCCAATGGGGTGCGCCGAAGGGTCGGGGCGTGCGCGGTAGCCGGATGACGGGGTCGCGGCTCACGCCGCTCCTACCCCAAAGCCGAGTGGGCTTATTCCGGGTCGGGCTCGGACGGCGCGGGCGCCTCGCGCAGCAGGTTGTCGATGCGCTCGCCGCGGTCGACCGAGTCGTCGTAGTGGAAATGCAGCTCGGGCACGTGGCGCAGCTTCATCGCCTTGCCCAGCTGATAGCGCAGTTCCTTGGACAGCTCCTTGAGCGCCTTCACGGCTTCCTTGGAGCGCTCAGCCTGCAGCGCGGTCACGAACACCTTGGCGTGGGCCAGGTCGCGGGTCACTTCGACGTCGGACACGCTGACCGACGGCAGGCCGTGCTCGCGCACGGCCTCGCGCACCAGCGTGCCCAGCTCGCGGCGGAGCTGCGCGGCGACGCGGTCGGTGCGGTGGAACGATTTGGTAGGCATGTGATTGGTGATCTGTGATTCGAAAAAGCCCGGGCCGTGACCGGGATTCGCGTTCGCTACAACGAATCACGAACCCCGGATCACGAATCCCGGCCTTACAGCGTGCGCTGAACCTCGATGCGCTCGAAGCACTCGATCTGGTCGCCGGGCTTGACGTCGTTGTACGCCTTCACGCCGATGCCGCACTCGGTGCCGTTGCGCACTTCGTCCACGTTTTCCTTGAAGCGGCGCAGCGATTCCAGCTCGCCTTCGAACACCACCGCGTTGTCGCGCAGCACGCGGATCGGCTTGTTGCGCTTGACCACACCCTCCACGACCATGCAGCCCGCGACCGCGCCGAACTTGGAGCTGCGGAACACGTCGCGGACCTCGGCGATGCCGATGATCTCTTCGCGGATCTCCACGCCCAGGATGCCCGAGGCCACCTGCTTCACCTGGTCGATCACGTCGTAAATGATCGAGAAGTAGCGCAGGTCGACGCCGTTGCCTTCGATGATGCGGCGGGCCGAGGCGTCGGCGCGGACGTTGAAGCCGATCACGGTGGCCTTGGCGGTGGCCGCGGCATTGGCGTCGGACTCGGTGATGCCGCCCACGCCGGAGCTGATCACGTTGATGCGGATCTGATCGTTGGACAGCGCCATCAGCGACTGGCGCAGCGCCTCGACCGAACCCTGCACGTCGGCCTTGATGACCAGGTTGAGGCTCAGCTGGCCCTCGCCCTTGCCCATCTGGGCCATGATGTCTTCCATGCGGTTGCCGGCGGCGGCGACGAGGCGCGACTCGCGGCGCTTGGCGTCGCGCTGCTGCGCCACGTCCTTGGCCAGGCGCTCGTCCTCGACCACGACGAAGTCGTCGCCGGCGTCGGGCACGCCCGACAGGCCCAGCACCTGCACCGGAATCGACGGACCGGCGGTTTCGACCTGCTTGCCGGTTTCGTCGAACAGCGCGCGCACGCGGCCGTAATGCACGCCGCACACCAGGTAGTCGCCCTTCTTCAGCTGGCCCTGCTGCACCAGCACGGTGGCGACCGGGCCGCGGCCCTTGTCCAGCGCCGACTCGATCACCGTGCCGGTGGCGCGGCCGATCGGCACCGCACGCAGTTCCAGCACTTCGGCCTGCAGCGAAATCGCGTCGAGCAGGTTGTCCACGCCCTGGCCGGTCTTGGCCGACAGCTCCACCATCTGGGTGTCGCCGCCGAACTCTTCGGCCACCACGTCCTCGGCGAGCAGGTCGCTCTTGACCCGGCTGGGGTCGGCGTCGGACTTGTCGATCTTGTTGATCGCCACGATCAGCGGCACGCCGGCCGCCTTGGCGTGCTGCACGGCTTCCTTGGTCTGCGGCATGACGCCGTCGTCGGCGGCCACCACCAGCACCACGATGTCGGTCAGCTTGGCGCCGCGCGCGCGCATCGAGGTGAAGGCCGAGTGGCCGGGCGTGTCGAGGAAGCTGATCACGCCGCGAGCGGTTTCGACGTGGTACGCGCCGATGTGCTGGGTAATGCCGCCGGCTTCGCCCGAGGCGACCTTGGTGCGGCGGATGTAGTCCAGCAGCGAGGTCTTGCCGTGGTCGACGTGGCCCATGATGGTGACCACGGGCGGACGCGGCGTGCGGTCGCCCTGCACTTCCTCGGCGTGGGCCAGCAGCGCGTCTTCGGCATCGTTGGCGTTGGCCTTGATGACGGTGTGGCCCAGTTCCTCGGTCACCAGCGACGCGGTGTCGTGGTCGATGCTCTGGTTGATGGTCGCCATGACGCCCATCTTGAACAGCGCCTTGACCACGTCGCCGCCCTTGAGCGCGAGCCTCGAAGCCAGGTCGGCCACGGTGATGGTGTCGCCGATCGCCACTTCGCGCACGATCGGCGCGGTGGGACGCGAGAAGCCGTGCGCGCCGCCGCCGGAGCGGGACTGCTCGGCCTGACGGCGGGGCTTGGGCTTGCCGCGGGCGCTGGTGGTGCGGCGCGCGCGGTCGGAGGCGCTCAGGTGCAGCTGGCCGGCGAAGCGGTTGGCCGCATCGTCGTCCTCGACACCGGCGACCATCGCGTGCGAGCCGCGGGTCTTGTGGCGGGCGGCGTTGTGGGTGTCCACGCGGGCCGCTTCCGGCCGCGCCGGGGCCGGCTTGGGATGGCCGTGACCGTGGGTGGTCGGCGGCTTGCGCACCGGCTCCTCGTCGCCCTCGGCCGGCACGATCGCGCTGGCGTCGGCCAGGCGCGCCTTCTGCTCTTCCTCGGCCTTGGCGCGTGCGGCGTCCTCGGCCTCGCGGCGCGCGGACTCGACGGCTTCGGCGCGGCGGCGGTCGACCTCGGCCAGCTTCTGCTGCTCAGCCAAGTTGCGCTGCTTGGATTCCTCGAGCTTGCGCAGGATCTCGGCGCGCTCGTCGGTGGGCGCCGGCTCGGCCTCGTTCGGCTTGACCAGGGTCACCTTCTTGCGCACCACCACGTCGACCGTGGTGCGGTTCTTGCCGCCGCCGACGGTGAGCTCCTGCTTGCGGCTGCGGTTGAGGGTGATCTTCTTCGGCGCTTCTTCCTCTTCCGGCCCCTTGTCGCTCTTGCCGTGCGAGCGCTTGAGGAAGCCGAGCAGCTTGACTTTCTCGATACTGGTCACGACCTGGTCGGGGCCGCTGAAGCTCATGCCGGCCTCGGCCAGCTGCTCCAGCAACTTCTCGACCGGCGTGTTCACCAGTTCGGCCAGCTTGCGGATGGTGGTTTGCTGCGACATTCGGTGTCCGTTTCCTCTTGGCGCGGGACGCATCCCGCGCGTGATGGCGCCATTCTAGCCCTGCGCGATACCCCGAACGAATCGGGTTGCGCGCCGGCCTGGACGGCCTGCCCGCGGACCGGGCCCCAGCCCGGTCCAGCGAACCGGGAGCCGGCGGTGGCCGGTCCCCGGGTTGCCGGAAGACGCCCGCTGGGGGCCTCTCCCGGCGCTAGCTAATTCCTCACTCGAACCAGTGCTTGCGCGCTTCCATGATCAGGGCCGCGGCGCGGGTCTCGTCGACGCCTTCGATGTCGGTCAGCTCGTCGGTGGCCAGGTCGGCCAGGTCGTCGCGGGTGACCACGCCACGGCCGGCCAGCACGTAGGCCAGCTCGTCGTCCATGCCTTCCAGCGACAGCAGGTCCTGCGCCGGCTGGTGCTCGTCGAGCTCCTCCTCGGCGGCCAGAGCCTCGTTGAGCAGGGCGTCGCGGGCGCGGGCGCGCAGTTCCTCGACGATGTCCTCGTCGAAGCCCTCCACCGCCAGCAGCTCGCCGACCGGCACGTAGGCGATTTCCTCGACCGTGCTGAAGCCCTCGGATACCAGGATGCCGGCGATTTCCTCGTCGACCTCCAGCTTGTCCTGGAACAGCTGGCGGGCGGCGGTCTGCTCGGCCTCGGACTTGGCGGTGACCTGGTCCTGGGTCATGACGTTGAGCTGCCAGCCCGACAGGCGGCTGGCCAGACGCACGTTCTGGCCGCCCTTGCCGATCGCCTGGGCCAGACGCTCCTCGGCCACGGCCAGGTCCATCGAGTGCTTCTCTTCGTCGACGATGATCGACTGCACCTCGGCCGGCGCCATCGCGTTGATCACGAACTGGGCCGGGTTGTCCGACCACAGCACGATATCCACGCGCTCGCCGTTGAGTTCGTTCGACACCGCCTGCACGCGCGAACCGCGCATGCCGATGCAGGCTCCGATGGGATCGGTGCGGTTGTCGTGCGCGAGCACGGCGATCTTGGCGCGGTCGCCCGGATCGCGCGCGCAGGCCTTGATCGAAACCAGGCCCTGGCCCACTTCCGGCACTTCGAGCTTGAACAGCTCCATCATGAATTCCGGCGCGGCGCGGCTGATGAACAGCTGCGGGCCGCGCGGCTCGGTGCGCACGTCGAACAGGAAGCCGCGCACGCGGTCGCCGGCGCGCAGCACGTCGCGCGGGATGCCCTTGTCCTTGGGGATGATGGCCTCGGCATTGCCGCCCAGGTCCACGTAGATGTTGCCGCGCTCCACGCGCTTGACGATGCCGGTGACCAGCTCGCCCACGCGGTCCTTCCACGCGTCCACGACCTGGGCGCGCTCGGCTTCGCGCACGCGCTGCACGATCACCTGCTTGGCGGCCTGCGCGGCGATGCGGCCGAAGTCAGGGTTTTCGATCTGCTCTTCGATGTAGTCGCCGACTTCCACGCCCTCGACCTCGTCGACGGCGTCCATCAGGCGGATCTGGCGGTCCGGCGACTCCATGACCACGTCGTCGGCCACGACTTCCATGCGGCGGAAGGTCTCGTAGCTGCCGTCCTTCTGGTCGATGGACACGCGCACCAGCACGTCCTGGTCGTGGTAGCGCTTCTTGGCGGCGGACGCCAGCGCGGCCTCGATGGCCTCGAAGATGACTTCGCGCGGCACGCCCTTTTCGTTGGCCACCGCGTCAACTACCAGCAACAGTTCCTTGCTCATTTCGTCACTCCGCACGGGTCGGCTCGTTGGCCGCCGGCTCTAGGTTGGTTGATGCTCGTTGGATTGCTGAATATGTACCGTCTTGCTTACGAAGCGCGCGGCTTCGCGGGTTTGTCCTTGGCGCCCTTGCCGGGCTTGCCCTTGGAGGGGCTGGGCTTGGCCGGGGCGAAACCGAGCGCCGCCCAGTCCGGCACCAGCCGCGCCTTGTCGATGTTGGAGAACGGCACGCTGTAGCGCGCCCCGTCGATGGCGAACACCACCTGCGCGCCTTCCACGCCGACGATCTCGCCCTGCAGGCGGCGACGGCCTTCGTGCGGCAGCTTCAGGCCGACCTTGGCGGTCTGGCCGGCGAAGCGCGCGTAATGCTCCAGCGCGAACAGCGGGCGGTCGATGCCCGGCGACGATACTTCCAGCGTGTAGTTGCCGCTGATCGGGTCTTCCACGTCCAGCTGCGCCGACACTTCGCGGCTGACCGCCTCGCAGTCCTCGATGGTCACCGAGCGCGGCTCGCCCTCGGCGCCCACGGCCGCGTCGGCCGGCACGTCGATGTACAGGCGCAGCACCGCGCTGCCCGGCGACGGCAGGTATTCCGCGCCGAGCAACTCCACGCCCAGCGAACGGATCGTGGGCGCGAGCATCGCGGCGATTTCGACTGCTTTGTCCGTCATCTGCGCAGACTCCTGCTTGCGGCGGCCGGCGACGCGTGCGTCACCGGCCCTGCATTGAAACTTTGAAAAAAACCCAGCTTTAAAAAAGCTCGAAAAAAAACCCGAACGCGAAAAACAACAAGGGGCCCGGTGGGCCCCTTGTCCGTACAGCTGGATTTCGGTGTGAGGCGCGAGCAGAGCGCCTACACAAAGCCCGACCTGGTTCGAAAAAAACCTCACCAGGTGAAGTTCTTAGCGAGCCGCCTTACATCGGCGGCATCGAACCGAAGCTGGTAGCGGGGGCAGGATTTGAACCTGCGACCTTCGGGTTATGAGCCCGACGAGCTGCCAGACTGCTCCACCCCGCATCAGGCCGACCATGATAACGGCCGACTAAACTCCCTGCAAGCCCGCATTCACTTTTTTTTTTCTACATCCAGTGAATCGCTGCGCTCGCGGCACTACAGATATGGGCGCGCCCGCGGCTTTCAAGCTGCCGCGCGCCCTGCCCGGCTCAGCCCGCGAACGCGCGCTGGCACCAGGCCATGATCGGGTTCCAGGCCAGGCCCAGCGCCAGCAGCGCCAGCGCGTTGACGCCGAACACCACGTTCAGGGGGCGGTCTTCGCGCAGCGGCGGCGCCTGGCCGTCGGGCTCGTCGAAGTACATGGCCTTGATCACGCGCAGGTAGTAGAACGCGCCGATCACCGCGAACACGATGCCGACGATGGCCAGCCACAGCATGCCGCCCTGCAGCG
The DNA here is from genome assembly GCF_003382365.1 of Lysobacter silvisoli. Taxonomy (NCBI): domain Bacteria; kingdom Pseudomonadati; phylum Pseudomonadota; class Gammaproteobacteria; order Lysobacterales; family Lysobacteraceae; genus Lysobacter; species Lysobacter silvisoli. Next base: position 1,521,122 of record NZ_QTSU01000001.1, read on the forward strand.
CGGCCTTGAGCACGGCCAGCTTGGCCCAGAAGCCCAGGAACGGCGGCAGGCCGGCCAGCGAGGCCATCACGCACAGCACCAGGCCGGCCATCCACGGGCTGCGGGCATTGAGGCCCTTGTAGTCGTCGATGCGGTCGGCTTCGAAGCCGCGATTGGACAGCACCACGATCGCGCCGAAGGCCGCGGCGGACATCAGCGAGTAGCTGATGGCGTAGAACATCGCCGCCGCGAAGCCCTGCGCGCCGCCGCCGGCGATGCCCAGGAACAGGAAGCCCACGTGCGAGACCGTGGAGTACGCCAGCAGGCGCTTGAGGTTGGTCTGCACCAGCGCGCTGAGGTTACCGATCGCCAGCGACATCACCGCCAGCCAGCCCAGGGCCAGGCGCCAGTGGTCGTCCAGCGGGCCGGCCGCCACTTCGAGCAGGCGGTAGGTCATGCCGAACGCGGCCAGCTTGGGCGCCGAGCCGATGAACAGCGTGATCGGGGTCGGCGCGCCCTGGTAGACGTCGGGCAGCCACATGTGGAACGGCGCGGCGCCGAACTTGAAGGCGATGCCGGCGACCACGAACACCACACCGGTGATCAGCAGGGTCGAGGAGGGGTTGCCGTAGGCGGTGGCGGCGATCTGGCCCAGGTCCAGCGAACCGGCGGCGCCGTAGATCAGCGACAGGCCGTACAGCAGCAGGCCCGAGGCCAGCGCGCCGAGCACGAAGTACTTGATCGCCGCTTCCGAGGCCAGCGGGCTGTCGCGGTCGATCGCGACCAGCGCGTAGGAGCACAGGGCCAGCATTTCCAGGCCCAGGTAGACCATGACCAGGCTGCCGGCCGACACCAGCAGCATCATGCCGGCGGTGGCGAACAGCATCAGCACCGCGACCTCGCCCTTGTACAGGCCGCGCTCGCGCAGGTAGGGCCAGGTGTAGATCATGGCCAGCACGGTGACCACGCCGATGCCGACCTTGAGCACGTCGGCGGCGACGTCGCGCACGAACATGCCGCCCAGCACGGTGCCGTGATCGCCCACGCCCAGCACGATCAGAGCGGTGGCGGCGATCACCACCGCGATGGCGAAGCCGTGGCTGAGGATGCGCCGGCGCTCGGCGACGAACAGGTCGATCATCAGCAGGGCGAACGCGCCCAGCACCACCACCAGCTCGGGCAGCAGCGGCATCAGGTCGGCGAACCCACGTACAGGCATGTTCATGCGTTACAGCCCCATCGGAAGCTTGGAGGTGGCGATCTGCGTCGCCAGGTTGGCGATCGCCGGTTCCATCAGGTCGGTCAGCGGCTTGGGCCAGATGCCCAGGATCAGCACGCCGGCGGCGAACACGCCCAGCACCAGCGCCTCGCGCGGGTTGATGTCCTCGAGCTCGGCGACGTGGGCGTTGCCGACCTCGCCCCAGATCGTGCGCTTGACCAGCCACAGGGTGTAGGCCGCGCCGATGATCAGGGTGGTGGCCGCGGCGAAGGCGATCATCGGGTGCTTCTGGAAGCTGGCCACGATGACCATGAACTCGCCGACGAAGCCCGAGGTGCCCGGCAGGCCGGAATTGGCCATGGCGAACAGCACCACGAAGGCGGCGAACCACGGCATCACGTTGGCCACGCCGCCGTAGTCCTTGATCATGCGGCTGTGCATGCGGTCGTAAAGCACGCCCACGCAGGTGAACATGGCGCCCGACACGAAGCCGTGGCTGATCATCTGCACCATCGCGCCCTGCAGGCCCAGGCGGGCGGCGTCGACGTTGCCGTAGTCGCGCACCAGGGCGAAGGAGATGAAGGTGCCCAGGGTGACGAAGCCCATGTGCGAGACCGACGAATACGCGATCAGCTTCTTCATGTCGTCCTGGACCAGGGCGACCAGGCCGACGTAGACCACCGCGATCAGGCTCAGCGCGATCACCAGCCAAGCCCAGTCCTGCCCGGCGTCGGGCACGATCGGCAGGGTGAAGCGCAGGAAGCCGTAGCCGCCGATCTTCAGCATGATCGCCGCCAGGATCACCGAGCCGGCGGTGGGCGCCTCGACGTGCGCGTCCGGCAACCAGGTGTGCACCGGGAACATCGGCACCTTGACCGCGAAGGCGATCAGGAAGGCGAAGAACAGCCACATCTGCTCGGTCGCGCTCAGCGACAGCGGGTACCAGTCGGCCAGCTGCCAGCTGCCGCTCTTCAGGTACAGGTAGATCAACCCGACCAGCATGAACACCGAGCCGAGGAAGGTGTACAGGAAGAACTTCACCGACGCGTACACGCGGCGCGGGCCGCCCCACACGCCGATGATGATGAACATCGGGATCAGCATGCCCTCGAAGAACACGTAGAACAGCAGCGCGTCCAGGGCCGAGAACACGCCCACCATCAGGCCTTCCAGGATCAGGAAGGCGGCGTAGTACTGGCTCACCCGCTTGTCCACCGAGCCCCAGGCGCTGATCAGCACCAGCACGGTGGTCAGGGTGGTCAGGCCGATCAGGGCGACCGAGATGCCGTCCGCGCCCAGCTGGTAGCGGATGTCGAAGGCCGGGATCCATTCGCGGCTTTCGACGAACTGCATGCCGGCGTTGGCGTGGTCGAAGCCGGTGAACAGCAGCACGCTCAGCGCCAGCGTGACCAGGCCGACGGCCAGCGCGAACCAGCGCGCGGAGCCGGCACGCTGGTTGCCGAACGCCAGGGTGGCAAGGCCGCCGATGATGGGCAGCCAGATCAGGACGGTGAGCAGGTGGGTGCTCAGCAAGGGCCAGTGGTTCACGTAATCGGTCCTTGTTCCGTTAGCGCCAGTAGCGGATGAGCACGGCCAGCAGTGCGATCAGGCCGAGAATCATCGCGAAGGCATAGTGATAGAGATAACCGGATTGCACGCGGCGCACGATCCCGGCGACGAAGTCGACCAGGCGCGCGCTGCCCTCGACCACGCCGCCGTCGATCAGGCGGCTGTCGACTTCGCGCGAGGCCTTGCCCAGGCGCACGCCGCCGCCGGCGAAGCCTTCGATCCAGAGCTTGTCGAAGTAGAACTTCTCTTCCAGCACGCGCACCGGCAGGGCGAACAACTTGCGCGCCTTGACCGCCAGTTCCGGCTTCCACCAGTACATGACGGTGGCCAGGGCGAAGCCGGTGAAGGCCAGCAGGAACGCCGGCGCGGTCAGGCCGTGCAGGGCGAACTTGATCGGGCCGTGCCAGGCCTCGGCACCGACCAGGGCGACGGTATCGCGGGTCGCTTCCAGGTCGATCGCGCCCAGGAAGAACGGCAGCTGCTTGACGTGACCGGCCCAGTCGGTGCCGAACAGCATCGGGCCGGCGGTGAAGAAACCGATCAGCACCGACGGGATCGCCAGCAGGATCAGCGGCAGGGTCACCACCCACGGCGACTCGTGCGGCTCGTGCGCGCCGTGATGGCCATGATCGTCGTGCGCGTGGCCGTCATGCGCATGCGCATCGTGGTGGGCGTCGTGGCCATGACCGTGCTCGGCGTGGGCGTCGCGGAAGCGCTCCTTGCCATGGAAGGTCATGTACAGCAGGCGGAAGCTGTAGAACGCGGTCACGAAGGCGCCCAGCAGCACCGCGTAATAGGCGTACTGCGAGACCCAGGTCGCGTGCGCGCCGTTGGCGGCGTGGTGCGCGGCCTCGATGATGGTGTCCTTGGAATAGAAACCCGAGAAGAACGGCGTGCCGACCAGGGCCAGCGTGCCCAGCAGGCTGGTCCAGTAGGTGATCGGCATGTACTTGCGCAGGCCGCCCATCTTGCGCATGTCCTGCTCGTGGTGCATGCCGATGATGACCGAGCCGGCGGCCAGGAACAGCAGCGCCTTGAAGAAGGCGTGGGTCATCAGGTGGTAGACGGCCGAGGAATAGGCCGACACGCCCAGCGCCACGGTCATGTAGCCCAGCTGCGACAGGGTCGAATACGCGACCACGCGCTTGATGTCGTTCTGCACGATGCCCATCAGGCCGGTCCAGAACGCAGTGGTGGCGCCGATGAACAGCACGAAGTTCAGCGCGGTGTGCGACAGCTCGAACAGCGGCGACATGCGCGCCACCATGAAGATGCCCGCGGTGACCATGGTCGCGGCGTGGATCAGCGCCGAGATCGGGGTCGGGCCTTCCATCGAGTCCGGCAGCCACACGTGCAGCGGCACCTGCGCCGACTTGCCCATGGCGCCGATGAACAGGCAGATGCAGATCGCGGTCGCGGCCGACCACACCACCGGCTCGGCGGTGACCGTCCAGGTGTGGCCGAACAGGCTCAGCGAACCGCCCCAGATGCCGATGGTGCGGCTGGCGATGTCGGTGGCCTTGGCGAAGACCACGCCGTAGTCCAACGAACCGGTGGCCCAGAGCACCCCGGCGATGCCGAGCAGGAAGCCGAAGTCGCCGACACGGTTGACCAGGAAGGCCTTGAGGTTGGCGAACACCGCGGTCGGGCGCTTGAACCAGAAGCCGATCAGCAGGTACGACACCAGGCCCACCGCTTCCCAGCCGAAGAACAGCTGCAGGAAGTTGTTGCTCATGACCAGCATGAGCATGGAGAAGGTGAACAGCGAGATGTAGCTGAAGAAGCGCTGGTAGCCGTCGTCCTCGGCCATGTAGCCGATGGTGTAGACGTGGACCAGCAGCGAGACGAAGGTGACCACCACCATCATCATCGCGGTCAGCTTGTCGACCATGAAGCCGACGTTGGCCTGGATGCCGCCGACCTGGAACCAGGTGTAGAGGTTCTCGTTGAACGGCAGCGCGGCCTGCGCCACCAGCTGCCACAGCACGTAGCACGACAGCGCGCAGCTGGCGGCCACGCCCAGGATGGTGGCGCTGTGCGCCCCTGCCCGGCCGACCTTGCGGCCGAACAGGCCGGCGATGATCGCGCCCAGCAAGGGGGCGAGCACGATGGCCAGCAGGACGGACTTGGAGAGTACGACGGGTTGCATGCCGGTCAGCCCTTCATCGTGTCGATTTCAGCGACGTTGATCGTGCGCCGGTTGCGGAACAGCGTGACCAGGATGGCCAGGCCGATGGCGGCCTCGGCCGCGGCCACGGTCAGGATGAAGAACACGAACACCTGACCGGCCGGGTCGGCCAGCTGGCGCGAGAACGCGACGAAGTTGATGTTGACGGCGAGCAGCATCAGCTCGATCGACATCAGCAGCACGATCACGTTCTTGCGGTTGAGGAAGATGCCGGCCACGCTGATGCAGAACAGCGCCGCGCCCAGCGCGAGGTAGTGGCCCAGGGCCAGTCCGGTTCCGAGGAATTCGCTCACGGCTTGGCCTCCTGTGCGGGCGCGTCGGCGGAAGGTTCCGGCTCCGCCGGCAGCGGCTTGACCGCGTCCATCTTGACCACGCGCAGGCGGTCGCCGGCGCGGACCCGCGCCTGTTCGGACGGGTTCTGGTGCTTGGCGCCCGGACGGCGGCGCAGGGTCAACATCACCGCCGCGATCACCGCCACGGTCAGGATCACCGCGGCGACCTCGAACGGCAGCAGGAAGTCGGTGAACAGCGCGGTGGCCAGCCATTTGGTGTTGGAACCGCCCGAGGCGTCGGCGGTCAGCGGCGCGGCCACGGAGGCCTTGACCCCGATCAGGGTCAGCATCTCCAGCAGCATGACCACGGCCACCAGCAGGCCCACCGGCAGGTACCTGACGTAGCCCTCGCGCAACGGGGTGACGTCGATGTCCAGCATCATCACCACGAACAGGAACAGCACCATCACCGCGCCGACGTAGACCAGGATCAGGGCCACACCGAGGAACTCGGCGCCGGCGATGATCCACACGCAGGCGACCGAGAAGAAGGTCAGCACCAGGCTGAGCGCGGCGTGCACCGGGTTCTTGACGCTGATCACCGCCACGGCCGAAGCCACGGCCGCGAGGGCGAAGACGAAGAAGGCGATCTGGGCGAGATCCATGGCGGGCACTCAGCGGAAGGCGGCGTCGGCGGCGCGGCGCTCGGCGATCTCGGCCTCGAGCCGGTCGCCGATCGCCAGCAGCTGCGGCTTGGTGACGATGTTCTGTCCGCGCTGGTCGAAGTGGTATTCGTGGATGTGGGTCTCGACGATCGAGTCCACCGGGCACGACTCCTCGCAGAACCCGCAGAAAATGCACTTGAACAGGTCGATGTCGTAACGCGTGGTGCGGCGGGTGCCGTCCTCGCGTTTGGTCGAGTCGATGGTGATCGCCAGCGCCGGGCACACGGCCTCGCACAGCTTGCAGGCGATGCAGCGCTCTTCCCCGTTGGGGTAGCGACGCAGCGCGTGCACGCCGCGGAAGCGCGGCGACTGCGGCGTCTTCTCCATCGGGTACATCAGCGTGTACTTGGGCTTGAACAGGTACTTGAGCGTCAGGCCCAGGCCCTGCGCCAGCTCGATGAGCAGCAGGCTCTTGAAGTAGGAAACGATGCGATTCATGTCGTAAGCCTGTCCTTACACGCCCGGCTGGAACACGTTGTAGTAGGCCATCACGGCCACCACGCAGATCCAGGCGATGGTGAGCGGGATGAACACCTTCCAGCCCAGGCGCATGATCTGGTCGTAGCGGTAGCGCGGGAACGAGGCGCGGAACCAGATGAAGCAGCTGGCGAAGAAGAACACCTTGGCCAGTAGCCACCACCAGCCGTCCACCGACAGGAACGGAATGCCCAGGCCCTGGAACGGGCTCAGCCAGCCGCCGACGAAGAAGATCGAGGTCAGGAAGCTGATCAGGATCATGTTCGCGTATTCGGCCAGGAAGAACAGCGCGAACGCCGAGCCCGAGTACTCGACCATGTGGCCGGCGACGATTTCCGACTCGCCTTCGACCACGTCGAACGGCGCGCGGTTGGTTTCGGCCACGCCGGAGATGAAATACACCACGAACAGCGGCAGCATCGGCACCATGAACCATTCCAGCGCGCCGGCGTTGCCGGACTGCGCCATCACGATGTCGGTGAGGTTGAGGCTGCCCGCGCCGACCATCACGCCGACCATGGCGAAGCCCATCGCGATCTCGTAGGAGACCACCTGGGCCGCGGCGCGCATGGCGCCGAGGAAGGCGTACTTGGAGTTCGACGCCCAGCCGGCCAGGATGATGCCGTACACGCCCAGCGAGGTCATCGCCAGCAGGTACAGCAGGCCGGCGTTGGCGTTGGACAGCACCACCTGCGCGTCGAACGGCACCACCGCCCAGGCCGCGAAGGCCGGCGCCAGCGCCAGCAGCGGCGCCAGCTTGTACAGGAAGGACTCGGCCCGGGTGGGCTGGATCACTTCCTTGAACAGCAGCTTGAACACGTCGGCGAAGGCCTGAAGGATGCCCATGCCCACGTACATCGGACCGCGGCGCACATGCATCCAGCCGATGAGCTTGCGTTCCCAGACCACGTAGAACGCGACCGAGACGATCACCGGCATGGCGATCAGCAGGATCTTGAGCACGATCCAGGCCACCGCGCCGGCATTGCCGAACGACAGGAACCAGTCGCGCACCGGGTCGACCACCTGGGTGGTGAACATTCCGTCCGTCATGGCTTAAGCCCTCCCCGCCTGCACGCGGCCCGCGCCCAGCGGCGCGGTGGCGCCGTGGCCGGTTTCGATCCAGACCGTGCCGGCGGCGACCTTGTCGCTGACCGCGACCGGCAGCGTGGCGGTGCCGGCGGCGGCGGCGAACTTGCCGACCGCGCCGTCTTCCAGGCCCAGCGACTGCGCATCGGCCGGATTGAGCACGGCGCGCGGTTCGCGGTTGAGCGGGTGCGCCTGCAGCGCGGCTGCGCGGCGGACCACGGCATCGCTGCGGTAGATGGCGATGCTGGCGGCGACCTCGAGACCGCCCTCGCCCGCCGCGGGCGCGCGGCCGGCGGACGGCTGCACGGTCTGCGGCTGCACGCTGGCGCGCAGGCCGGCCAGATCGGTGAAATCGAAGCCCGGCGCGCCGAGCTCGCCGCCCAGCGCACGCAGCACGCGCCAGCCGGCGCGGGCCTGGCCCGGCAGCTTGCCGCCGGCGCTGGCGCGCTGGTCGTTGCCGTCCAGGTTGGTCAGGGTGGCGTCGATTTCCGGCAGCAGGCCGATCGGCAGGATCACGTCGGCGACGGCGCGGGTGGAGCGGCAGGCGTAATGGCTGAAGGCCACCACCTGCGCCTGGCCCAGCGCCTTGAGCGCGGCGGCGGTGTCGGCGAAATCCAGGCCCGGCTCGATGCCGTAGATCATGTAGGCGCCGCGCGCATCGCTGAGCATGCCCTGCGCGTCGCGCGCGGTCGGCAGCACGCCGTGACGGCTCAGGCCGACGGCGTTGGCACCCTGCGGAATGCGGCACAGCGCGGCGCCGGTGGCGGCGGCGAAGTCGGCGGCGGCGGCGCGGATGGCGGCGGCGTGCGGGCCGTTCTCGGCCAGCGCGCCCAGCACGATCACCGCGCGGTTGCCGGCCTGGGCGGCCTCGCGCAGCGCGCTGTCGCCCAGCGCGGCGGCGAGCTGCGACGGGGCGGCGATGCGCTTGCCGGCGAGCTCGAAGGTGAAGTCGAAATCGACCGGATTGACCGCGTGCACCTTGGCGCCGCGGGTCCAGGCCTTGCGCACGCGCTGGTGCGCCAGCGGCAGCTCGTGGCGCAGGTTGCTGCCCACGATCACCACCACGTCGGCCTGCGACAACTCGGCCACCGGCGCGGCGAACGGCTGCGCGACGGCGGCGTCGGACAGGTCGTGCTGGCCGATGCGATGGTCGAGGTTGCCGGTGCCCAAAGCCTGGGCCAGGCGCGCGAGCAGCGCGCCCTCTTCGTTCGACGTCGTCGGATGGGCGAGCACGCCCAGGGCGTCGGCGCCGTTGTCGCGCAGGATCTTGGCGGCGCGCGCCAGCGCGTCCTCCCAAGTGGTCTCGCGCCATTCGCCGTTGTCCTTGACCATCGGCGCCACGGCGCGATCTTCGGCGTACAGGCCCTGGTGCGAATAGCGGTCGCGGTCCGACAGCCAGCACTCGTTGACGGCTTCGTTGTCGCGCGGCACCGCGCGCAGCACGTCGCCGCGGCGCACGTGCAGGAACAGGTTGCTGCCCAGCGCGTCGTGGTAACCCAGCGACTCGCGCGCGGTCAGTTCCCAGGGACGGGCCTGGAACTGGAACACCTTGTTGGTCAGCGCGCCCACCGGGCACACGTCGATGACGTTGCCCGACAGCTCGGTGGTCAGCGGCTTGCCGTCGAAGGTGCCGATCTGCAGGTTCTCGCCGCGGTACATGCCGCCCAGCTCGTAGGTGCCGGCGACTTCCGCGGTGAAGCGCACGCAGCGCGTGCACTGGATGCAGCGGGTCATCTCGGTGGCGACCAGCGGGCCCATGTCCTCGTCCGGCACCACGCGCTTGCGCTCGGCGAAACGGCTGACCGAGCGGCCGTAGCCCATCGACAGGTCCTGCAGCTCGCACTCGCCGCCCTGATCGCAGATCGGGCAGTCCAGCGGGTGGTTGACCAGCAGGAACTCCATCACGTTGCGCTGCGACTTCAGGGCCTTGTCGCTGCGGGTGACGATCTTCATGCCGTCCATCACCGGCGTGGCGCAGGCCGGCGCGGGCTTGGGCATCTTCTCCACTTCGACCAGGCACATGCGGCAATTGGCCGCGATGCTGAGCTTGTCGTGGTAGCAGAAGCGCGGAATCGGAATGCCGGCCTTGTCGGCGGCCTGGATGATCATCGAGCCCTTGGGCGCGGCCATCTCGACGCCGTCGATGAAGACGGTGACGTGGTCGGGCGGCAGGTTCGGGTTTACCGGCTGCGCGCTCATGCGGCCACCTTTTCAACCACCGTGCCGGCGGCTTGATCGTCGACGAGGAAACGCTTGTTCACGATCGCGTACTCGAACTCGCTCCAGAAGTGGCGCAGGAAGCCCTGCACCGGCCAAGCGGCGGCTTCGCCGAAGGCGCAGATGGTGTGGCCTTCGATCTGGCCGGCCGCGGCGCGCAGCATCTGCAGGTCTTCCAGCGTGGCCTGCTTGTCGACGATGCGCGTAAGCATGCGGTACATCCAGCCCGTGCCTTCGCGGCAGGGCGTGCACTGGCCGCAGCTTTCCTTGAAGTAGAAGCGCGCGATGCGCTGGCAGGCGCGGACCATGCAGGTGGTCTCGTCCATGACGATGACCGCGCCCGAACCCAGGCCGGAGCCGGCCTTCTGGATCGCGTCGTAGTCCATGGTCAGGCCCATCATGGTCTCGGCCGGCAGCACCGGCATCGAGGAACCACCCGGGATCACCGCCTTGAGCTTGCGGCCGCCGCGCATGCCGCCGGCCATCTGCAGCAGGTCGGCGAACGGGGTTCCCAGGCGGATCTCGAAGTTGCCCGGGTTGGCCACGTGGCCGGACACCGAGAAGATCTTCGGGCCGCCGTTGTTGGGCTTGCCCAGGTTGAGGAACCACTCGGCGCCGTTGCGCACGATCGCCGGCACCGAGGCGTAGGTCTCGGTGTTGTTGATCGTGGTCGGCTTGCCGTACAGGCCGAAGTTGGCCGGGAACGGCGGCTTGTAGCGCGGCTGGCCCTTCTTGCCTTCCAGCGACTCCATCAGCGCGGTTTCTTCGCCGCAGATGTAGGCGCCGGCGCCGAGCGCGCCGTAGATGTCGATGTCGATGCCGCTGCCGAGCACGTTCTTGCCCAGCCAGCCGTGCTCGTAGGCTTCCTTCAGCGCCTGCTCGAAGTGCTCGAACGGCTCGTGATGGAACTCGCCGCGCAGGTAGTTGTAGGCCACGGTCGAACCGGTGGCGTAGCAGGCGATCGCCATGCCCTCGACCACCGAATGCGGGTTGTAGCGCAGGATGTCGCGATCCTTGGCCGTGCCCGGCTCGGACTCGTCCGAGTTGCACAGGATGTACTTCTGGGTGCCGCTGCCCTTGGGCATGAAGCTCCACTTCAGACCGGTCGGGAAGCCCGCGCCGCCGCGGCCGCGCAGGCCCGAGCCCTTGACCATCTCGATCACCGCGGCCGGCTCGATCTTCTCGCTGAGGATCTTGCGCAGCGCCGCGTAGCCGCCGGTCTTGAGATAGTTCTCGTACGACCAGGGCGTGTCGAAATGCAGCGTGGTGTAGACGACCTGGTGCTCCTGCGGAGCCGGGCCGACCGGGCCGTAGCCCTGGGAATAATCGTGGTGACCGTGCGCCATCTCGCCCGACCTCACTTCAAACCGTCGAGAATCTCGTCCACCTTGGCGGTGTCGAGCTTCTCCAGGTAATGACCGTTGACGACGACCACCGGCGCGCCGCAGCACGCGGCCAGGCACTCTTCCTCGCGCTTGAGGAAGATGCGGCCATCGGCGGTGGATTGCCCGAGCTTGCAGCCCAGCTTGTTCTCGGCGTGGCGGACCAGGTCCTCGGCGCCGTTGAGCCAGCAGCTGATGTTGGTGCAGAAAGCGACGTTGTGGCGGCCGACCTGCTCGGTTTCGAACATCGAGTAGAAGCTCGCCACCTCGTAGGCCCACACCGGCGGCAGGCCCAGGTACTTGGCCACGGCCGCGATCAGCTCGTCGGTCAGCCAGCCGCCGTTCTGCTCCTGTGCCGCGTGCAGGCCCTGCAGCACGGCCGAGCGCTTGCGGTCCGGCGGGAACTTGGTCAGCCAGTGATCGATGTGCGCACGCGTCTTGTCCGACAGCGCGACCATCGGATCGACGTGCTGGGTGGCTTCGAAATTGCCTGTCGCCTTCATTCGTTCAATTCCTCAGTGATCGCCGCTCGCCTGCGGCGATCAGCGGTCGATCTCGCCGAACACGACGTCGTAGGTGCCGATCATGGCCACCACGTCGGCCAGCATGTGGCCCTTCACGATCTCGTCCATCGACGACAGATGCGCGAAGCCCGGAGCGCGCAGCTTGACCCGGAACGGCTTGTTGGCGCCGTCGGAGACCAGGTAGCAGCCGAACTCGCCCTTGGGCGCCTCGACCGCGCTGTAGGTCTCGCCGGCCGGCACGCAGTAGCCTTCCGAGAACAGCTTGAAGTGGTGGATCAGCGCTTCCATGTCGTCCTTCATTTCTTCGCGCTTGGGCGGCGCGACCTTGAAGTTGTCGACGATCACGGGGCCGGGATTGGCGCGAAGCCACTTAACGCACTGCTTGATGATGCGGTTGGACTCGCGCATCTCGGCCACGCGCACCAGGTAGCGGTCGTAGCAGTCGCCGTTGGTGCCCAGCGGAATGTCGAAATCGACTTCGGCGTAGCTGGCGTAAGGCTGCTTCTTGCGCAGGTCCCAGGCGATGCCGGAGCCGCGCACCATCGGGCCGGTCATGCCCCAGGCCAGCGCCTGCTCGGGCGAGACCACGCCCACGCCCACGGTGCGCTGCTTCCAGATGCGGTTCTCGGTGAGCAGGGTCTCGTACTCGTCGACGCGCTTGGGGAAGTCGTCGGTGAACGCGTCCAGGTAGTCCAGCAGCGAGCCTTCGCGCCACTCGTTGAAGCGCTTCAGGCTAGCGCCCTTCTTCCACGGCGATTCGCGGTACTTGGGCATGCGGTCCGGCAGGTCGCGGTAGACGCCGCCCGGACGGTAGTAGGTGGCGTGCATGCGCGCGCCGCTGACCGCCTCGTAGCAGTCCATCAGCTCTTCGCGCTCACGGAAGGCGTACAGGAACACCGCCATCGCGCCCAGGTCGAGCGCGTTGGAACCGACCCACATCAGATGGTTCAGGATGCGGGTGATCTCGTCGAACATGGTGCGGATGTACTGCGCGCGCACCGGCGCCTCGATCCCCAGCAGGGATTCGATCGCGCGCACGTAGGCGTGCTCGTTGCACATCATCGACACGTAGTCCAAGCGGTCCATGTAACCGATGGACTGGTTGAACGGCTTGGACTCGGCCAGCTTCTCGGTGCCGCGGTGGAGCAGGCCGATGTGCGGATCGGCGCGCTGCACGACCTCGCCGTCCATCTCCAGGATCAGGCGCAGCACGCCGTGCGCGGCCGGATGCTGGGGACCGAAGTTCAGGGTGTAGTTGCGGATCTCGGCGTTGTTCAGGCCGGAGGTATTGGAGGCAGGCACGGCGCTCACTTCTTCACCTCGGCGCGCTGGGCGGCTTCGCCGGTGGCGGTCTGGTAACGCGCGTCGTCGCGGATCACGCGCGGCACGCCTACGCGCGGCTCGATGGACACCGGTTCGTAGACCACGCGCTTCTTGTCGGCGTCGTAGCGCACTTCGACGTTGCCGATCAGCGGGAAGTCCTTGCGGAACGGATGGCCGACGAAACCGTAGTCGGTGAGGATGCGGCGCAGGTCCGGATGGCCGTCGAAGACGATGCCGAACAGGTCGAAGGCCTCGCGCTCGAACCAGTTCACGCCCGGCCAGATCGAGGTCAGCGAAGCCACCACCGGCAGGTCGTCGTTGGGCGCGAAGGCCTTCAGGCGCACGCGGCGGTTGTGCTGGTAGGACAGCAGGTGGGCGACGGCCGCGTAACGGCGTTCCGGTGCGGCGGCGGCGCCGTTGGGCGCCTCGCCCCAGACGAAACGGCCGGCGCTCTTGCCTTCCACGCCGCGCGAGAAGCCTTCCGAGGACACGTCGGTGTCCCACTCGTCGCTGCCGTAGCTCAGGTAGTCCACGCCGCTGACGTCGACGCACTGCTCGAAGCCGAACTCGTCGCGCAGCGCGCGGGCGGCGCCCAGCCATTCCTCGGCGGACACTTCCAGCGTGGTCTCGCCGCGCGGCAGCGCGACGGTCACGGTGGCGTTGGGAAAGCGCGCGCGCAGCGCGTCGGCATAGGCGCTGGCGTTCATTCGCGCACGCCCTGCTTGTTCTCGCCGAAGTTGGTGCCGCGACGGATCTTGCGCTGCAACTGCAGGATGCCGTAGACCAGCGCTTCGGCGGTCGGCGGGCAGCCCGGCACGTACACGTCCACCGGCACCACGCGGTCGCAACCGCGGACCACGGCGTAGGAATAGTGGTAGTAGCCGCCGCCGTTGGCGCAGCTGCCCATCGAGATCACCCACTTGGGGTCGGGCATCTGGTCGTAGACCTTGCGCAGCGCCGGGGCCATCTTGTTGACCAGGGTGCCAGCCACGATCATCACGTCGGACTGGCGCGGCGACGGGCGGAACACCACGCCGTAGCGGTCCAGATCCAGGCGCGAGGCGCCGGCGTGCATCATCTCGACCGCGCAGCAGGCCAGGCCGAAGGTCATCGGCCACATCGAACCGGTACGCGCCCAGTTCCACAGCGTGTCCAGGTTGGTGGTGACGAAGCCCTGCTGCAGCAGCGGGTTCTCGCCCTCAGGACGCAGGATGTCGTCGAGGCGGCCTTCCGGCAGCGGGTTGTGCATCAACCCGGAGACGGTGTCGCCGAGGGTTTGGATCACTCCCATTCGAGCGCTCCCTTCTTCCAGACGTAGACGAAGCCGAGCAGGAGCATGCTGGCGAAAATGCCCATCTCGATCAGGCCGACCACGCCCAGATCGCGGAACACGGTGGCCCAGGGCACGATGAAGATGATTTCCAGATCGAAAATGATGAACTGGATGGCGATGAGGTAGTAGCGCACGTCGAACTGCATGCGCGCGTCTTCGAAGGCTTCGAAGCCGCACTCGTACGGAGACAGTTTCTCCGTCGTCGGGCGCTTGGGCCCGAGCGTGTTGCCTACCACCAACAGGGCGACGCCAATGGCGCTGGCGACGATCAGGAACAGCAGGGTCGGCAGGTATTCGGCCAGCACTCGATGTTCTCTCGGCTACTTGGCTGCGGTAAGGCAGCCTTGGCTCGGCGGTCCGGCCCTGTCGGATGCGATTGCCGCGATTCCGATCCGGGCCAGCGGCGCGGCCCGCCGTGCGTGCCGCACCTGGGGGTTGTGGTGCGTGTTGCTGCCGGTCGCGTTGCCTTGACCGTACTGCTTTGGGTTCTACGAAACTGCGGTGTGGTGCCCAAGGGGGGACTCGAACCCCCACGACTTACGTCGCTACCACCTCAAGGTAGTGCGTCTACCAATTCCGCCACCTGGGCAATCAAACCTCGCCGTCCTGGCCCGGGCCCGGCGCTAACGCGCAAAGCCCCCGGTCATCGCTGACCGCGCCCCGGTGATCCGTACCGGGCCGCTTGGAACACAACATTTAAAGCGCAGGTTATATGGTACCGCGCTTTGTCAGCCGCCCGAAGCCGGCTGCGTCTGCGGCGGGTTGGCCGGCGCCGGCTGGGCCGGAGCCTGCTGCGCCGGAGCCGCCGGAACGGTGCCGTCGGCGGGCGCCTGCGGAGCGTTCTGGGCCGGGGCGGCCGGCACGGTCGAACCCGGAGCCGCCGGAGCGGTCTGGGCCGGAGCGCTCTGGGCAGGAGCCGCCGGAACCGTGGCGTTACCCGCGGCCGGCTTGGCCGGAGCGCCGCCGATGTCGGCCGCCAGGCCGGCGTCCTGCTCGGTCGGGGCGACATTGCCGCCGGCGCCGCGCGAGGCCTGCCAGGCCATGAACAGGCTGATCGCGAAGAACGCGATCGCCAGCCACTTGGTGGCCTTGGACAGGAAGTTGGACGAGCCGCGCGCACCGAACACGGTGGCCGAGGCACCGCCGCCGAAGCCCGAGCCCGCCTGCGCACCCGCGCCGCGTTGCATCAGGATCAGCGCGATCATGGCGATCGCGATCAGCACGTAGATGACGTTGAGGAACAACAGCATCGTGGGATTCTTCGTAGGGTGGTTCGTGTGCGACAGCGCCGGGCCGGGCCCGGTTCCGTCAGGGCGCCGCCGCGGCAGCGATGGCGTTGAAATCGGCGGCGACCAGGGAGGCCCCACCGACCAGACCGCCGTCGACGTCGGGCTGCGAGAACAGCGCGGCGGCGTTGTCGGCCTTCACGCTACCGCCATACAGGATCGGCAGCGAGCCAGCGATTGTAGCATCCAGTCCGGCGATTTCGCTACGAATGAATGCGTGCACCGCCTGCGCCTGCTCGGGCGTGGCGGTGCGGCCGGTGCCGATGGCCCAGACCGGTTCGTAGGCGACGATGGCGCCGGCCAGCTGCTGCGCGCCCAATTCGAAAATCGGCGCCAGCTGCTCCTGCAGGCGGTATTCGGTCTGGCCGTCTTCGCGCTCGGCCAGGGTCTCGCCCACGCACAGGATCGGCACCAGGCCGGCGGCCTTGGCGGCGGCGAACTTGCGCGCGACCAGGGCGCTGCTCTCGGCGTGGTACTGGCGGCGCTCGGAATGGCCGACCAGGCCGTAGCGCGCGCCCACGTCGCGCAGCATCGAGGCCGAGACCTCGCCGGTGTAGGCGCCCTTCTCGTTGCTGCTCACGT
The DNA here is from genome assembly GCF_003382365.1 of Lysobacter silvisoli. Classification (NCBI taxonomy): domain Bacteria; kingdom Pseudomonadati; phylum Pseudomonadota; class Gammaproteobacteria; order Lysobacterales; family Lysobacteraceae; genus Lysobacter; species Lysobacter silvisoli. Next base: position 1,537,287 of record NZ_QTSU01000001.1, read on the forward strand.
CCTGCGAACCGAAATCCAGGCCGCGCGTGCCGTAGTGTTCGATCAACTCGCCCAGGTAGGGCAGCGGCGGCAGCACGATGCGCTCCACCCCGGCCGGGGCGGCGGCGGCGACCACCTGGTCCAACAGCCCGAAGGCGAACTCGCGGCTGCCGTGCAGCTTCCAGTTTCCGGCGACGATCCTGCGGCGCATGGCCATCCCAAGCTACGAAAGGACGCGATTCTACCGCAGCCCGTCGCCGCGCATGGCCCGGCCAGGGCAAGCTAGCGGACACACCCGGCAACCCGACGGCCTCATGACCCAGCCCCCTGCCCCGCTCCATGCCCTGATCACCGGCGCCTCGGCCGGCATCGGCGCCGCCCTGGCCCGCGAATACGCCCGCCGCGGCGTGCCGCTGGTGCTGACCGCGCGGCGCGAGGACCGCCTGCAGGCGCTGGCCGCGCAGCTGCGCGCGCAGGTGCCGGTGGAGGTGATCGCCGCCGACCTGGCCGATCCGGCCGCGCCGGCCCATCTGCACGCGGAAACCCGGCGCCGCGGGCTGGCGATCGGCCACCTGGTCAACAACGCCGGCTACGGCGTGCCGGGGCGCTACCTGGCCGACGACTGGAAGGTCCACGCCGACTTCCTGCAGGTGCTGGTGACCGCGGTGGCCGAGCTCAGCCACCGCTACCTGCCCGAGATGGAGGCGCGCCGTTACGGGCGCATCCTCAACGTGGCCTCGCTGGCCGGGCTGGTGCCGCCCTCGGCCGGGCATACCCTGTACGGCGCCTCCAAGAGCTTCGTGATCCGCTTCAGCCAGTCGCTGGCGGCCGAGAGCCGGCCGCGCGGGGTGCACGTGACCGCGCTGTGCCCGGGCTTCACCTACACCGAATTCCACGACGTCAACGGCATGCGCGAACGCATCTCGCGCTTGCCCAAGTGGCTGTGGCTGGACGCCGACACGGTGGCGCGGCTGGGCGTGGACGCGGTGGAGCGCGGCGACGCGCGCTACGTGACCGGGAGCATCAACCGCGTCCTTGCCGGCTTGGCCAAATACCTGCCCGAACGCGTGGCCAACGCCTTGGTCGCCAGCCGCGCCAGCGATTTCCGCGACGCCGAATGAGCGCCGCGCGCCTGCAGGGTTTCCCGCCGGTGGCCCGGGCGGACGCGCGCGTGCTGGTGCTGGGCAGCATGCCGGGCGCGGCCTCGCTGACGGCGCAGCGCTATTACGCGCATCCGCAGAACCGCTTCTGGCCGATCATGGGCGCACTGGTCGGCGCCGACCCCGCCCTGCCCTACGAGCAGCGCTTGCGGCGTTTGAACGACGCCGGCATCGCCTTGTGGGACGTGCTGGCCAGCTGTGAGCGCAGCGGCAGCCTGGATACGGCGATCCGCGCGGCGGAAGCCAACGATTTCGCGCGGTTCTTCGCCACGCATGCGCGCGTGGGCGCGGTGCTGTTCAACGGCGCGCAGGCGGAGACGAGTTTCCGGCGGCTGGTGCTGCCGGGGCTGCGCGCGCCGTTGCCGGCGTTGCGGCGTTTGCCGTCGACCAGCCCGGCGAATGCGTCGCAGCCGATGCAGATGAAGCTGGCGGCGTGGCGGGAGGCGTTGGTGGAGGCTGGGGTGGCGGTGCTGCCGGGCTAGCGATGCGGGATTGGTGCTGCGCCGCCCTCACCCCAACCCCTCTCCCGCAAGCGGGAGAGGGGCTAAAGCAGCAAGCGTCGGATCTGTCCCCTCTCCCGCTTGCGGGAGAGGGTTAGGGTGAGGGGGTGAGCGCAAAGCGCGAATGCTCTTGCTCCTCGCTCGGGCACCGAACTCGCCACACCAATAAAAGACCCGGAGAGCCTGCCCCCGCGAAGGCGGGGGGGCGGCGCACAGGATGTGCGCCGTTTTGCGCTGGCACAGGATGTGCCATCGGAAAATCCCCGCGCCCACTCCGCTCTCGCACTGGAGCTCTGGGGCAGCGTTTTTCTTTGGTTACTTTCTTTTGACGCTTATCAAAAGAAAGTAACCCGGCCGCTTGCGGACGGAAGCTGTTGCTGTTGCTTCGACCAACACACCCACACACCTTCGCGAGCTCGGAGCTGGTCGCGGCTCACGCCGCTCCTACCCCAAGGCGCCAGAGCGGACCCCACGCCGACCGAGGGCTTGGTCGTAACGGTGGATTCGCGGTCGCAGCTTGCGCAGCTCCTACAGGGCGGCGGCGCTTGCGCGGTGGCGGCTCGCGCCGCCACCCGTGCCGGTGCTTACTTCAGCTTGATCTCGCGCAAGCGCTCTTCCAGATACCCCTGCGCCGTGATCGGCTCCGGATAGCGCTTGGGGTTGTCCGGCGTGATCGTCGAAGGCAGCACGTCGATCAGGAAATCCGGGTTCGGGTGCAGGAAGAACGGCGTGGAATAGCGCGGCTGGCGCGCCTTCTCGCCCGGCGGGTTGACCACGCGGTGGGTGGTCGAGGGGTACACGTGGTTGGTCAGACGCTGCAGCATGTCGCCGATGTTGACCACGATGGTGTCGGCGTCGGCGGTGAACGGCACCCACTCGCCCTTGCGCGACTTCACCTCCAGGCCCTCGGCGCTGGCGCCGACCAGCAGGGTGATCAGGTTGATGTCCTCGTGCGCGCCGGCGCGCACGTTGGGGATGTCGTCGGTGGTGATCGGCGGGTAATGGATCGGGCGCAGGATCGAATTGCCCGAATCGGTCTTGTCGGCGAAATAGTCCTCCGGCAGGCCGATATGCAGGGCCAGCGCGCTGAGCACACGCGACCCCAGCTGGTCCAGCGCGGTGTACAGGCCGTAGGCCTGCTCGCGGAACTCGGGAATCTCGCTCGGCCACAGGTTGGCCGGCATCACGTCGGCGTACTGCGAATCGCGCGGGATCTCGCGGCCCACGTGCCAGAACTCCTTGAGGTCGAAGTGTTTGGAGTCCTTGGCGGTCTCCACGCCGAACGGGGTGTAGCCGCGCGCGCCGCCGCTGCCGGGCACATGGTACTGGCGCTTGGTCTCTTCCGGCAGGGCGAAGAAACGCTTGAACAGATCGTAGGACTGATCGATCTGCTCGGCCGGAATGCCGTGGCCGCGGATGCCGGCGAAGCCCCACTCGCGGTAGGCGGCGCCCAGCTCGGCGACGAAGGCTTCGCGGTCGGTGTCGAAACGGCGGATATCGAGGGTCGGAATCTGGGAGGTCATGTTCGCTCTCGTGGTGTCATTGCGCCGCGGCGCGCACGGCCTCGGCCAGGCGCTGCAGCGTGTCCTGCATCAGTTGCGCATCGTCGGCCTCTACCGTAACCCGGACCACCGGTTCGGTGCCCGACGGGCGCAGGAAGGCGCGGCCGCGGCCGGCCACGGCGGCCTGGGCTTCAGCCAGGGCGGCCTGCACCGATGCGGCCTCGGCCGGCTTGGACCCGGCCTGGAAGCGTACGTTGACGGTCTTCTGCGGCACCTTGGCGAAGCCGTGCAGGGCCTGCGTCAGCGAGAGGCCGCGGCGGCTGAGCACCTCCAGCACCTGCAGCGCGCTGACGATGCCGTCGCCGGTGCTGGTGCGGTCCAGGCACAGCAGGTGGCCGGAGGCCTCGCCGCCCAGGGTGCCGTCGCGCGCGATCAGCTGCTGGTGCACATAACGGTCGCCGACCTTGGCGCGCACGAACTCGATGCCGCGCTGGGCGAACGCGCGCTCCAGGGCGTAGTTGGTCATCAGCGTGCCGACCACGGGGCCGCGCAGGCGGCCGCTGTCCTGCCAATCGCAGGCCAGCACATAGAGCAGGTCGTCGCCGTCGCGCACCGTGCCTTCGCCGTCGACGAACAGCACCCGGTCGCCGTCGCCGTCGAAGGCGATGCCCAGGTCGGCGCCGCTGGCGCGCACGCGCTCGGCCAGGGTGTCGGGGTGAGTGGAACCCACGCCGTCGTTGATGTTCAGGCCGTTGGGCTCGACCCCGATCGCGTCCACGCGCGCGCCCAGTTCGCGCAGCACCAGCGGACCGAGCTGATAGGTGGCGCCGTTGGCGCAGTCCATGGCGATGCGCATGCCGCCCAGGTCGAAGCCCTTGGGCACCGAGCCCTTGCAGGCCTCGATGTAGCGGCCCAGCGCGTCGCGCGTGCGCACCGCCTTGCCCAGTTCTTCGGACGCCACGGTGCGGAACGGCAGTTCCAGCGCGGCCTCGATCGCCAGTTCGGTGGCGTCGTCGAGCTTCTCGCCTTCGGCCGAGAAGAACTTGATGCCGTTGTCGTGGTGCGGGTTGTGCGAGGCCGAGATCACGATGCCGCCGTCGGCGCGCATCGAATGGGTCAGGTGGGCCACCGCCGGGGTCGGCATGGGGCCCATCAGCTGCACGTCCACGCCGGCGGCGACCAGCCCGGCTTCCAGCGCGGCCTCGAACATGTAGTTGGAGATGCGCGTGTCCTTGCCGATGATCACCACCGGCTTGCGCCAGTCGCGGCGCTTGAGCGCGTGACCGTAGGCGTTGCCCAGGCGCAGCACGAAGTCGGCCGAGATCGCGCCCTCGCCCACCCGGCCGCGGATGCCGTCGGTGCCGAAGTACTTGCGGCTCAAGCGCCGCTCCGGTCGAGCTCCAGCTCGGCGTCGTCCTCGGGCTGCGGCTGCTTCATCATCAGCGCCAGCAGGTGGGCCAGGCGATCGCGCAGTTCGCGACGGTCGCAGATCTGGTCGATGGCACCGTGGGCCACCAGGAACTCGCTGCGCTGGAAGCCTTCGGGCAGCTTCTCGCGCACGGTCTGCTCGATCACGCGCGGTCCGGCGAAGCCGATCAGCGCTTCGGGCTCGGCCATGTTGATGTCGCCCAGCATCGCGAACGAGGCCGAGACGCCGCCGGTGGTCGGGTGGGTCATGACCGAGATGTAGGGCAGGCCGGCCTCGCGCAGGCGCCCGAGCGCGGCCGAGGTCTTGGCCATCTGCATCAGCGAGAACAGGCTTTCCTGCATGCGCGCGCCGCCGCTGGCGGAGAAGCACACGAAGGGACAGCCCAGTTCCAGCGCGGTTTCGGCCGCGCGGGCGAAGCGCTCGCCCACCACCGAGCCCATCGAACCGCCCATGTAGGCGAAGTCGAACGAGGCGGCGACCAGCGGCCGCTGCTTCAGGGTGCCGCGCATGGCGATCAGCGCATCGCGCTCGCCGGTGCTCTTCTGCGCGGCCTTGATCCGGTCGGAGTACTTCTTCTGATCCTTGAACTTGAGCACGTCGGTCGGGCCGAGCTCGGCGCCGATCTCGGTGGTGCTGCCCGGGTCGAACAGCGCGTTGAGGCGCACGCGGCCGCGGATGGGCATGTGGAAGCTGCACTTGGGGCAGACCTCGAGGTTCTCCTCGAGTTCGGGCCGGTAGAGCACGGCGCCGCAGCGGTCGCACTTTTCCCACAGGCCCTCGGGCACGCTGCGGCGCTTGCCGGCGGCGGCGGAGTCGGTGCGGATGCCGGTGCGGCTGCCGGGCATGAGTTTTTTGAGCCAGGACATGCGTGTGCGGTTTTCCCGTTCAGGCTGCGATGAGGGCCGCTCCGGCAGCGAGCGCGGACACGGCCTAGGGAAGCCCCGGACCCGGAGCTCCCGCGCGCCAAGCATGGCGCGCCCGTGGGCCAGGCGCGCAAGTGCCTGATCCTACGGGAACAATCGCGGGCGCTAGCCCGGTTTGCGGCGTCCCGGGCGGCCCGAGGCCGCCCAAAAACTTCCCTAGCGCACCAGTTTAGCGCAGGCCGTATGGTTCACGGCACAGCCCGGTCCAGGGCCTGGCGCAGCGGCGCCAGGAAGGCCGCGGCGCGTTCGGCGGCGGCGTCGGGGCCGGCCTCGGCCAGGGCCGCGACCAGGGCGCTGCCGACCACCACGCCCTCGGCCTCGCGCGCCATGGCCACGGCGCTGGCGGCGTCCTTGATGCCGAAGCCGGCCACCACCGGCACCCGGCAGCGCTGGCGGATCTGCTGCAGGCGGGTGCTGGCGGCGTCGGTATCCAGCCGGTCGGCGCCGGTCACGCCGGCGAAGCTGACGTAATAGAGGTAGCCCTGGGCTTCGTCGGCCAGCACGGCCAGGCGCTGATCGGTGGTGGTCGGCGAGGCCAGCAGGATCAGCTGCAGGCCGGTGGCGGCGAAGGCCGCGCGCAGTTCGGCGGCTTCCTCCGGGGGCAGGTCGACCAGCAGCACGCCGTCGACGCCGGCCGCGGCGGCGGCGTCGGCGAAACGCCGGGCGCCGCGGATTTCGATCGGGTTGAGATAGCCCATCAGCACCACCGGGGTCTGGGCGTCGCGCTCGCGGAACTGCTGCACGCAGCGCAGCGCGTAGCTCAGGCCGGCGCCGCGCGCGATCGCGCGCTCGGAACTGCGCTGGATGGTGGGGCCGTCGGCCATGGGGTCAGAGAACGGCACGCCCAGTTCGATCACGTCGGCGCCGGCTGCGGTCAGCGCGTGCATCACCGGCACGGTGGCTTCCAGCGCGGGATCGCCGGCGGTGACGAAGGGCACCAGGGCCTTGCGGTTTTGGGCTTTGAGCGCGGCGAAGCGGGTGTCGATGCGGTTCATATCAGGTTCTTCGCTTGAGCCCCTCTCGCGCTGGGCGGGAGAGGGGTTGGGGTGAGGTCCGTCGGTTGCGGGGGAGCCGCATCGCGTGCGCCCTCATCCGCCCTCCGGGCACCTTCTCCCGCACGCGGGAGAAGGGAATCTTCAGAACACGATGCCTTCGCGCGCCGCGATCGTATGCACGTCCTTATCCCCGCGCCCCGACAGATTGCACAGCACGATCTGGTCCTTGGGCATGGTTCGGGCGAGCTTGATCGCCTGGGCGATGGCGTGGCTGGATTCCAGCGCGGCCAGGATGCCTTCGGTGCGCGCGAGCTGGTGGAAGGCGGCCAGAGCCTCGTCGTCGCTCACGCCCACGTATTCGGCGCGGCCGGCGTCCTTGAGGAAGGCGTGTTCGGGGCCGACGCCGGGGTAGTCCAGGCCGGCGGAGACCGAGTGGGTTTCGATGATCTGGCCTTCGTCGTCGCACAGCACATAGGTGCGGTTGCCGTGCAGCACGCCCGGACGGCCGGCGGCCAGCGACGAGGCGTGGCGGCCGCTGTCGATGCCGTCGCCGGCGGCCTCGGCGCCGACGATGCGCACCGAAGCATCGTTCAAGAACGCATGGAACAGGCCGATGGCGTTGCTGCCGCCGCCGACGCAGGCGGTGATCGCGTCGGGCAGGCGGCCGTATTCGGCCAGCATCTGCGCCCTCGCCTCGCGGCCGACGATGGCGTTGAAGTCGCGCACCATGCGCGGGTACGGGTCCGGCCCGGCGACGGTGCCGATGATGTAGAAGGTGTCGCGCACGTTGGTGACCCAGTCGCGCATGGCCTCGTTGAGCGCGTCCTTGAGCGTGGCCGAGCCGCTGGTCACCGGTACCACGGTCGCGCCCAGCAGCTTCATGCGGTAGACGTTGATCTTCTGCCGCTCGATGTCGGTGGCGCCCATGTAGACCACGCACTCCAGGCCCAGGCGCGCGGCCACGGTGGCGCTGGCGACGCCGTGCTGGCCGGCGCCGGTCTCGGCGATGATCCGCGGCTTGCCCATGCGGCTGGCCAGCAGGGCCTGGCCGATAGTGTTGTTGATCTTGTGCGCGCCGGTGTGGTTCAGGTCCTCGCGCTTGAGCAGGATGCGCGCGCCGCCCACTTCGTCGCTCAGGCGCTGGGCGTGGTAGATCGGACTGGGCCGGCCCACGTAATGGGCCAGGTCGGCGTCGAAGGCGGCCTGGAACGCGGGGTCCACGCGCGCGGCGTCGTAGGCCGCGGCCAGTTCCTCCAGCGGCCCGATCAGGGTTTCGGCGACGAAGCGGCCGCCGTAGCGGCCGAAATGGCCGGAGGCGTCCGGATAGGCGTGGTAGTCGGCAATGGCGGTCACGGCGGTGGGGCGGGCAGCGGAAGTCCGGCTACTTTATCGCGCGACGGCGCGATCGATAACGCATAAAATCGGCCCAACCCGTCAGGAAAACTCACCGATCGCCATGAGCCGCGACCTGCCTCCGCTGAACGCCCTGCGCGCCTTCGAGGCGGTGGCGCGGCTGGACGGCGTGGGCCGCGCCGCGGCCGAGCTGCACGTGACCCATGGCGCGGTCAGCCGCCAGCTACGCGCGCTGGAGGACGCCCTGGGCGCGGCCTTGTTCGTGCGCGAGGGCCGAGGCCTGGCCCTGACCCCAGTCGGGCAGCGCCTGTACGAGGCCGCCGAAGCCGGTTTCGCCCCGCTGCGCGGCGCCTGGGCCGACCTGCAGCGGCGCCCGGCGCAGGCGCCGCTGGTGCTGGGCTGCCCCGGCAGCGTGCTCGCGCGCTGGATGATCCCGCGCCTGGACCGGCTCGCCCGCGAGCGCCCTGCCCTGCGCCTGCACCTGGCCGCCAACGACAGCGCGCCGGATGCGGCGCTGAGCGGCCTGGATGCCGCGCTGCTGATCGGCTCGCCGCCGTGGCCGGGTGAGTGGCAGGTGCATCAACTGGCGGCCGAACGCATCGGCCCGGTGCTGAGCCCGCACTGGCCGGGCGCGGCCGAACTGCCCGCCCTGCCCGCGCTCGCAGGCATCGCGCTGCTGCACACCGCCTCGCGCCCGCAGGCCTGGGGCGACTGGGCCGCGCGGGCGGGCGTGGACGCGGCCACGCTGCGCATGGGCACCGGCTTCGATCATCTGTACTACCTGCTGGAAGCGGCCAACGCCGGTTTGGGCATCGCCATCGCCCCGCAACCGCTGGTCGCCGCCGACCTGGCCGCCGGCCGCCTGATCGCGCCTTGGGGTTTCGTGGAAACCGATGCGCGTTGGGTGTTGTGCGCGCCGAGGCGACGCGAGGATGCGCGGGTGGAAGAGTTGGCGCGCTGGTTGCGAGGGGAGTTGGCGGAGGCATAGCGGCGTCCGCATTGTTCGTAGGGTCTTGCCCGTGGCGAAGCGCGAATGGCGAGTACGCGGCCCTCACCCCAACCCCTCTCCCGCAAGCGGGAGAGGGGCTAAAGCAGAAGCAGCGTCGAATGCATCCCCTCTCCCGCTTGCGGGAGAGGGCTAGGGTGAGGGGGTGAGCGCAACGCGCGAATGCTGTTGATCCTCGCTCGGGCCCCGAACTCGCCGTCCCAACAGCAGACCCGTAGAGCCTGCCCCCGCGAAGGCGGAGGGCGGCGCACAGGAGGTGCGACGTTTTTCGCTGGCACAGGATGTGCCAGCGAAAAATCCCCGCGCGCGCTCCGCTCTCGCACGGGAGCTTTGGCGAAGCGTTTTTCTTTGGTTACTTTCTTTTGACGCTTATCAAAAGAAAGTGACCCGGCCGCTTGCGGACGGAAGCTGTTGCTATTGCTTCAACCAGCACACCCACACACCTTCGCGAGTTCGGAGCCTATCGCGGCTCACGCCGCTCCTACCCCAAGGCGCCAGAGCAGACCCCACGCCGACCGAGGGCCTGGTCGTAACTGCGGATTCGCGGTCGCAGCTTGCGCAGCTCCTACAGGGGTGGGCGCGGCGTTCGCCGTAGTTGCGCGTTCGCGGTCGCGGCTTACGCCGCTCCTACCCCAAGGCGAGCAGTGCGACGTTAGTCGGTGTGGCAATCGGCGCGGCGGACTTCTTCTACGAAGCGGCGCATCAGATGGCCGTCCTTGAGGCCCGGCTCGGCTTCGATGCCGCTGGATACGTCCACGCCCCAGGGGCGCGTGGCCAGGATCGCGTCGAACACGTTTTCGGTCGTGAGACCGCCGGCGAGCAGGTAGGGCTTGTGCAGGCCGACGGGAATGCGCGACCAGTCGAAGGTGCGGCCGCTGCCGCCGCTGCTGCCCGCGCCATGACTGTCGAGCAGGAAGCCCGACGCCGACGGATAGCGCGCGTGCAACGCGATCGCCCCGCGTTCGGCGCCCGGCGTGCCGGGCGCGGGCGCATCGCCCATCGCCACCGCCTTCAGGTAGGGCACGCCGAATGAACGGCAGAACGCATCGGTCTCGTCGCCGTGGAATTGCAGCAGGCTAGGCCGCACCTGACGGACCACGTCGCGCACCTGCTCGGCCGGGTTGTCCATGAACAAGGCCACCGCATCGACCAACGGCGCCAGCGCCTGGCGCATGGCGCGCGCTTCCTCGGCCTCGACCCGGCGCTTGCTGCTCTCGGCGAACACGAAGCCGATCGCATCGGCGCCGAGTTCGCAGGCCAGGCGCACGTCGCCTGGGCGGGTGAACCCGCAGAACTTGATTCGGGTGCGGAACATGCGTGCTTTCATCGTGCGCGCCTCACAAAGTGACCTCAGCCGGCAATTGCCAGGACGCAGGGTAGCGCGGGCCGATGAACACCAGGCCAGCGGACGGCGCGGTGGGCCCTGCGACGGTGCGGTCGCGGCCTGCGAGCAGTTCGCCGATCCAGGCCTCGGGCCGTTCGCCGCGCCCCACCGGCAACAGGCTGCCGACGATGTTGCGGACCATGTGGTGCAGGAACGCATTGGCCTGCACTTCGATTTCGACCACGTCGCCGTCACGGCGTACCTGGATGTGCTGCAGTTCGCGACGCGCGTGCGGCGCCTGGCAGTGCACGGTGCGGAAGGCCGAAAAGTCGTTTTCGCCCAGCAGCGCCTGCGCGGCGCGATGCATGGCGTCGGCGTCCAACGGCCGGCGCTCCCAACTCAGGTACTGGCGTTGCAACGCCGGCCGCACCTGGCGGTTGAGGATGCGATAGCGGTAACGTCGCGCGCGCGCCGAGAAGCGCGCGTGAAAATCGTCGGCCACCGGCAGGCACCAGCGCACGCAGACCGAAGGCGGCAGCCGCGAGGTGGTGCCCAGCACCCAGCCGCGCGGATCGCGCTCGACCGGGCCGTCGAAGTGCACCACCTGGCAGGACGCATGCACGCCGGCATCGGTGCGGCCGGCGCAGACCACTTCGGTAAGGCGCCCGGCGACGAAGCTCAGCGCGGCTTCCAGCGCGCTCTGCACCGTCGGCTCGCCACGCGTGTCCGGCTCGCCTGGGCGGCTGAGGCGCTGCCAGCCGGAGAACTCGCTGCCGTCGTACTCGACGCCCAACGCGTAGCGCCGGGTCGCGGCGGGACGCTCCGCGCCGGCGACCTGCGGAACCTGGTCCTGCACCGCTTACTCCAATTCGCGCAGCATCCGGGCGGCCTGCTGGCGCGCGGCCAGATCGCCGGTGACCGCGACTTCGCCCAGCAGCTGGCGGGCGCTGTCGTGGTCGCCCAGATCCATGTAGGCGCGCGCCAGTTCCAGGCGCTCCTGACCCGGCTGGGTCGCCAGCAGGGGCTCGCGCGGCTCGTCTCCGCTGCCGCTGCCGACCGAGGCCACGTGCCAGGCCGGCACCCGGCGTTCGGCCGCGGGCTGGGCGCTGCTGGCGGTCCAGAACGGCGCGGCCGAGGTCGCCGCCGGCGGCGTGACCGGAGCCGGCGCCGGCTCCGGCGCGGCCTCGACCAGCGCTTCGGGTTCGGCGAAGGCATCGGCCAGCGACGGCGAGGTCGCCGCGCCGGGCGCGCGGAACACCGGCTTGACCGGGCGTCGGCGCATGAACCAGGCGCCCAGCGCGGCCAGCAACAGCACCACGCCGGTGATGGTCCACGGCAGCACGGTCGAAGCGCCCGCAGCGGCCTGCTTCTGGTTGGATTCGGCCACGCGCTGCTGCGCGGCGGCCAGTTCGCTGTCCTTCAACTGGATCAGCTGCTGCTGTTGCTTCTGCAGCTGTTCGAGCTCGGCGATGCGGCCCTTGAGGTCTTTGACTTCGGCGTCGCGGGCGGCGAGCGATTCGGTGGACTCTTGCAATTCCTGACGCAGCATCTGCCCCTCGCCCCCGGCGCTGATGCCGGACTGTGTGCCCGCGCGCGTGGCGCGGCTGGCGCCCGGCGGAACGATTTCCAAGCGCGCACCGGCGCCGGCGGCACCGGCCGCGGCGGCGGACGCGCCCGCGGACGGCTGCGCGCTGGGCGCGACCGCCAACGGCACCGCTTCGGTCGCCGGTTGCGGCGCCGGGCGGCGCGCCTGGCGCCATTGCTGCACCTGGCTGCGCACCAGCGCGCTGGCCTCGCCGGCGTCGAGCGCGGCGACTTCGCTGCCCGACGGCACGCGCAGCACCGCGCCCTGCTTGAGCCGGTTGATGTCGCCGCCGATGAAGGCGTCGGGATTGGCGCGCAGCAGCGCGACCATGGTCTGGTCCAGGGTGGCGCCGTTCGCGTCCAGGCCGCTGGCGATGCGCGAGAGCGCGTCGCCGCGGCGCACGGTGATGGCGTCGCCGTTCTCGGCGGCCGCGGGCGCCGGCGCATCCAGGGCCGGCACCGGGGACGGCGGCGGCGGCGCGATGGCGATCGCGGTGGGTTGTTCGGGGAAGGCGCTGGCCGGCGCCGGTGCGGGCACCGAGGCGTCGGGCACCACGTCCACCGCGGCCGGGTCCGGCACGGGTGGCGCCGAGGCCACGGCGGCCGGGTCGATGGGGCGTTCGATCAGGTTGGACGGCGCCGACACCGGCGCCTCGATCGGCGGCTGCAACGGCGCCGACACGGTCTTGGGGGTGTCGATCAGCGCCGAGTACTCGCGCACCAGGCGGCCCTGGCCCCAGTCCACTTCGACCAGGAAGGTCACCAGCGGCTGGTTGACCGGCTGCTGGCTGGTGACCCGGATCACCGGGTTGCCGCGCGCGTCCAGCGCGACCTGGAATTGCAGGTCCGAGACGATGCCCTGCGGCGGCATCAGGCCGATGCGGGCGAAGGTTTCCGGCGAGGCCAGCCGCGCCTGCAGCTGTTCCAGTTCGGCCGGGTCGCTGGAGACGATCGGGATTTCCGCCAGCAGCGGCTGGTCGGAACGCGACTTGACTTCGATCTGTCCCAGACCGAGCGCGCAGGCCCCGCCGCTGGCCAGAGCCAGCGCCAATGCCAATGCGGTGCGCGTAAAACGATGCTTCACTCGAAGTCCCACTCCCTGCCCTGGCGGCGACTCTAGCCCTCGCCACCGTTATTACGCAATGCGGCCGCTCTATGCGGCCGCATTGCGCCGTCCCTGTCCTCAGGCCGCGTTCTGCGCCTGACGCTCGTTCCAGACCAGCTCGGCCAGTTGCACGGCGTTGGTGGCCGCACCCTTGCGGATGTTGTCCGACACCACCCACAACGACAGCCCGCGCGGATGCGAGATGTCGTCGCGGATGCGGCCCACGTACACCGGGTCCTGACCCGAGGCATGGGTGACCGGGGTCGGATAACCGCCGGCGGCACGCTCGTCCACCACCACCAGGCCCGGCGCGCCTTCCAGCAGCTCGCGCGCCTGCTCGGCGCTGAGCTTCTCGCGCGTTTCCAGGTGCACGGCCTCGGAATGGCCGTAGAACACCGGCACGCGCACCACCGTGGCGTTTACCCCGATGCTGTCGTCGCCGAGGATCTTGCGCGTCTCCCACACCAGCTTCATTTCTTCGGTGGTGTAGCCGTTGTCGGTGAAGTCGCCGCCGTGCGGGATCACATTGAACGCGATCTGCACCGGATAGACCTCGGCCTTGGCGTCCTGGAAGTTGAGCAGCGCGGCGGTCTGCTTGCCCAATTCCTCCAGCGCGCGCCGGCCGGTGCCGGAGACCGACTGATAGGTGGCCACGTTGATGCGCTCGATGCCGACCTTACGGTGGATCGGCGCCAGCGCCACCATCAGTTGCATGGTCGAGCAGTTGGGGTTGGCGATGATGCCGCGCGGGCGCTGGGCGGCCTGCTCCGGATTGACCTCGCTGACCACCAGCGGGATGTCGGCGTCGTAGCGGAAGGCCGAGGAGTTGTCGATCACCACCGCGCCGGCGGCGGCGAACTTGGGCGCGTATTCCTTGGACACCGAACCGCCGGCCGAGAACAGCGCGATGTCGACCCCGGACGGATCGAACGTGGCCAAGTCCTCGACCACCAGGGTTTTGCCCTCGAACTGAATTTTCTCGCCCGCCGAGCGCTCGCTGGCCAACACGTGCAGACGGCCGATCGGGAATTTGCGCTCCGCGAGGACCTTCAGCATGGTTTCACCGACCGCACCGGTAGCACCGACCACGGCGACATTGCAGGACGTCTTGGCGTTCATCAGTTTCGATTTACCTGGTAGTGGGGCCGCCGGACCCATTTCCGGCGGGTGTTGCGTTGAATGGGAGTGCGCCGATTATCGGGCAAGCGCGGCGCCAATGGCGGACGGCCGATCGCGGTTTTCGCAGATCCGGCCGCAGATTCGAGCGCAAGCCGGCCGACGCGGGTGTCAGATGCCCGGTTTTCGCGCGGCCAGCGCGTCGGCGTTCAGCGGCGATGGCGGGCGGCCGGCATCGGGGCCCAGGCCCAGCGCGGCGAGCAGGTTGTCCACGGCCAGGGCGACCATGGCCCGGCGCGTGGCCAGGCTGCCGCTGGCGATATGCGGGGTCAGCACCACGTTGCGCAGCGCCAGCAGGCGCGGATTCACCGCCGGCTCGCCTTCGAACACGTCCAACCCGGCCGCGGCCAGGCGGCCGCCGGCCAGCGCATCGGCCAGCGCGTCCTCGTCGATCAGGCCGCCGCGGGCGATGTTGGTCAGGGTGGCGTGCGGGCGCAGGCGCGCCAGCGCCGCGGCGTCGATCAGGTGGTGATGCTCGGGCGCGTACGGCAGCACCAGCACCAGGTGGTCGGCGCGCTCGAACAGCGCTTCGAAACTCACGTACTCGGCGTTGTGGGCGCGCTCGACCTCATCGGGCAAGCGGCTGCGATTGTGGTACAGCACGCGCATGCCGAAGCCGGAAGCGCGCCGGGCGATGCCGCGGCCGATCCGGCCCATGCCCAGGATGCCCAGGGTGGCGCCGTGGATGTCGCCACCCAGCAGCGATTCGAAACTCCACTGGCGCCACTGGCCGTCGCGCAACCAGCGCTCGGCCTCGGTGATCCGCCGCGCCGCCGCCATCATCAGGGCGAAACCGAAGTCGGCCGTGGTCTCGGTGAGCACGTCCGGGGTGTTGGTGGCCAGGATGCCGGCCGCGCTCAGCGCCGCCAGGTCCAGGTTGTTGTAGCCCACGCCGACGTTGGCGATCGCGCGCAGGCGCGCGGCGCCGGCGACCTGGGCCGCACCGATGGCGTCGTTGAGCGTGACCAGGGCGCCGTCGCAATCGCGCAGCGCCGCGGCCACGTCGGCCGGCGCGTGCTGGGTCACGATCTGGGTGCGGCGGACCTCGCAATGCGCGTCCAGCCGGCCCAGCAGGTCGGCGAACAGCGGCTGCGAGACCCAGACCCGCGGGCGCTCAGGCATCGGCTTGGCCCGGGATGCGCGGCGTCACTTCGCCCACGTCGCCGCACTGGGCGCGGTGGCGCAGGGCCTGGTCCATCAGCACCAGCGCGACCATGGCCTCGCAGATCGGGGTGGCACGGATGCCCACGCAGGGGTCGTGGCGGCCGGTGGTGACCACGTCGATCTCGTTGCCGTGCACGTCCACGCCGCGCACCGGCAGGCGCAGGCTGGAGGTGGGCTTGAACGCGGCCGAGCAATGCAGGCGCTGGCCGGTGCTGATGCCGCCGAGGATGCCGCCGGCGTGGTTGGAGGCGAAGCCGGCCAGCGACATCCGATCGCGGTGCTCGCTGCCCTTTTGCGCCACCGAGGCGTAGCCGTCGCCGATCTCCACGCCCTTGACCGCGTTGATGCTCATCAGCGCCGCGGCCAGTTCGCCGTCGAGCTTGCCGTAGATCGGCTCGCCCCAGCCCGGCGGCACGTGGTCGGCGATCACGTCCACGCGCGCGCCGACCGAATCGCCGGACTTGCGCAGCGCGTCCATGTAGGCCTCCAGCGCCGGCACCTGCGCGGCATGCGGCCAGAAGAACGGATTGCCCTCGACCGCATCCAGGTCGAAGCCTTCGGGTGTCAGCTCGCCGATCTGCGACATGTAGCCGCGCACGCTCACCCCGAAGCGCAGCGCCAGCCATTTCTTGGCGATCACGCCGGCGGCCACGCGCATGGTGGTCTCGCGCGCCGACGAGCGCCCGCCGCCGCGCGGGTCGCGCAGGCCGTACTTCTGCCAGTAGCTGTAGTCGGCGTGACCGGGGCGGAACTGCTCGGCGATGCTGTTGTAGTCCTTGCTGCGCGCATCGGTGTTGCGGATCAGCAGGGCGATCGGCGTGCCGGTGGTGCGGCCCTCGTAGACGCCGCTGAGAATCTCGATCTCGTCGGCCTCGCGCCGCGCCGAGGTGTGGCGGCTCTTGCCGGTGGCGCGGCGGTCCAGGTCGTGGCGGAACTCCTCCGGCGCGAGCGCCAGCCCCGGCGGGCAGCCGTCGACCACGCAACCGATGGCCGGGCCGTGGCTTTCGCCGAAGGTGGTCACGCGCAGCAAGCGTCCGAAGGTGTTGTTCGACATGGTGTTCTCAGCTGTGGCCGGCGCGCCTCACAGCGCGCAAGCCGCCATTTCGCGTTCGCTGGCCTGCAGCAGGGCCAGACGGTCCTGGCCGGAGCCGCTGCCGCCGCGCGACAGCGCGACGTAGAACTCGTGGCCGACGGTGGGGTGGAAACTCGATTCGCGCAGCGCCGCCAGGCCCAGCCGGTGCAGATGGCCCAGCAGCAGCCGGAACCAGTTGGGAGTGAAGCACCAGGCGTGGATGTCCGGATAGGCGCCCTGCCCGGCCGCCTCGATGCCGCGGCGCGCGTCCTGCGCAGTATGCGCGAATTCGACCTCGCCCAGCCTGCGCCCTTGCGCGTGCTGCCCGTCCCAGGCGATGCGCCCTTCCAGCTTGACCACATTGAGGAAGTAGTCGGCGACCCGGCCCGGGTTGTGATGCGCACGCGGCTCCAGGTGCGCATCGACCAGCTGCGACAAGCCGGTCGAGGGACGGAAACGGTCGAAGCAATAGCGCTTGTCCGGCACCGCCAGCGACAACACGCCACCCTCGCCCAGCAGCGCATCGCAGTCGTTGAGGAAGCCGACCAGGTCCGGTGTGTGCGTGCGAAGCCACGATCCAGTCGTAATGGCCGCGGCGGCCGATCAGGTCGGCGTAGCCGCCGCTGCGCCAGACGTAGTCCACGTCCTCGATCGCGTCCAGGTCGACGTCGTGGTCGCGGTACTTCTCGACCAGCGCCGCGCGATCGGCGTGGTCGACGATGTCCACGTCGAAGCCTTCGCGCCTGGGCGCGACCGGGTTGTGCGAACGGCCGAACTTTAGGCCGCGCCCGCGCCGGTCCAGCGGGGCCAGGATGCGCGCCTTGCGGTCCATGCCCCTGCTTCGTCAGGCGCCGCGCTGGCCGGCCAGCTCGACGATGCGCGCGTGGTGGGCGACCAGGTCCTCGCGCTCGGCGACGAAGATGCCCATCTGCCCGACCTTGAACTCCACCCAGGCCAGCGGCAGCTCCGGCAGCAGCTCGACCAGCGCGCGCTCGGCCTCGCCGACCTCGCAGATCAGCAGGCCGTGCTCGCTCAGGTGCTCGGGCGCGTCGCGCAGGATGCGCAGCGCCAGGTCCAGGCCATCGAAGCCGGCGCGCAGGCCGAGCTCGGGCTCGTAGGAGTATTCCTTGGGCAGCGCGTCGGTTTCGTCGTCGGTCACGTAAGGCGGATTGGTCACGATCAGGTCGTAGACCTCGCCCTGCAGGCCGTCGAACAGGTCCGACTTGCGCAGCTCGACGTTGTCGGCGTGCAGCCGCGCCTTGTTCTCGGCGGCCAGCGCCAGCGCGTCGTCGTTGATGTCGGCGCCGTGCACGGTCCAGTGCGGGTGGTAGTGGCCGGTGGCGATGGCGATGCAGCCCGAGCCGGTGCACAAGTCCAGCACCCGCTCCACCTCGCGGCCACCCAGCCAGGGCTCGAAGCCCGCTTCGATCAGCTCGGCTATGGGCGAGCGCGGCACCAGGGCGCGGCGGTCGCTCTTGAAGCTCAGGCCCGCGAACCAGGCCTCGCCGGTCAGGTAGGCGGCCGGAATGCGCTCGCCGATGCGGCGCTCGAACAGCGCCAGCACCGCGTCCTTTTCCTCGCTGGTGACCTTGGAGGCGCCGTAGACCGGACTCAGGTCGTGCGGCAGGTGCAGCGCGTGCAGCACCAGCTGGGTCGACTCGTCCAGGGCATTGTCGTAGCTATGGCCGAAGGTCAGCCCGGCGGCGCCGAAGCGGCTGGCGCCGTACCGGATCAGGTCGATGACGGTGAGCTGCTCGAAGGTGACGGAAGCGGGCACGGCGGGTCCGGGAACGTTGCGGGGCCGCGCATTATAGCGGTGGCGTAGGGCCGGACGGCCCGATTGCGGGCGGCGGCGTGCCGGGCCCGGACCGTTACAGCCGCAACGAATAGCCCGACGGGTCCGGCGGCTCGGTCGCCGCGGCGGCCAGCGCCCGATAGACCAGGGCGCCGGTGATCACCTGGGTCGCCCCGGCCAGCACCAGCAGCGCGAACACCAGCCCGGTTTCCGGCACATGCAGGGGCAGCTCGATCATCAGCGGCAAGGCCACCATGGCCAGCGCCAGCAGCCAGGCCAGCGTCACCTGCACCCCGGCGGCCCGGACCGGCTTGGGCCCCTTGGCGCTCTCCGCCCCGTCGCCCAGCAGGTGCCGGCGCGCCAGCACCACCAGACAGGTCGCCAGCACCGCCGCCCGCACCTGGAGCATCCCCGCGGTCACCGCCCCCCACTTGGACAGCTCGACCACGTTCAGGTTGCCGCCGCTGATCCCCCACACCGCTACGGTCACCGCCAGCAGCAGCACGGCGAAGCCGACCAGCACCCCGCCCTCGACCGTGCGCGCGGAGGCCCACCAGTCGGTGCTGGGAGCTGACTGTTCAATTAAGGGCTTACGGAGCATGGCGATTCCGTTGCTGTAGACCCAGGTGAGCCAGGTGGAATGTGGCTCACCTGAGCCGCCTAAGACAACCCCAATACTGTCAAAGACGACTCAATTTTCTACCACGACAGGCTCGTTCACGATCACCTTACCAGTCCCTCCTCCGCCACCACCACCACCGCCACCGCCACCAGCGCCAGGGTTGTAACCACCCCCGTTGCTGCCAGTTTCCTGTCCACCACCACCGCCACTACCGGTGCTCCCGCTTCCCGGAATGACTACTGGCTCCACGAACCCACCATCGAACTCGTACATGCTGCCTGTCCTAGTGTAAATGGCACAGTAGCTTTCATTACATATCTTAAAATTATCACCAATCTTTCTCGCGCGATCCAACTGCGTAACGAGAGACCCATCAATAGATCGTATGTATGCCAATGTGCCGTCATCTGGATTAGGAACCCGAATCAAACAAGAGCCGTTTACACACGTATAAGGACCGAAAAACCCTGGCCCGCCATCGCTCTTGTAATACCAGTCCGGATAATCACCCGCAAAAAGCACGCCCACATACACAAGACTACAAAAAAAGATAGCTGTCAAAACCCTTAACATGCCCACCCCCGTTAGTTCGAACAACAAGACGCGTATATTCTTCGCGCCAAATCACGAGCTTCACCCACTCTGCCCGGCGGAACCTTTGCCAATTGCGAATCCATCAAATAGCTCGAAATAACACCGGGCTTAGCCCTATCCACAACCAGATAGTAGGCGTAAGCCTTCACGGGGTCCGGAGCGACAATGATTCCGCCCTCATACGCTCCCGCCAAACGCATCATTGCGTCGGTGCTTCCGCGCGAAGCGAGGTCATTTAGATATCGCAGCGCGGTTGCTTTGTACTGAACTGTCTTTTCCGGATCTTTAAGCATCTGCGCGCTACCGCCCAGCACAGCCTCCGGGACAGATGCATAGAGCAACTGAGCTTGCTCGTCGCCTGCCGCTGCCGCCATTTCCAGCCATTTGCCACGGTCGGCAAGAAAATCGGACGAAGATGTGCACTCAATCCTTCGGCGCTCATGCGAGCCATTGACCGCTTCTCTGGATGCACCTGCACGTACCGACATGTCGGCAAGCGCTGCTTGAGCTCTCGCATCCGGCAAGCGGGCGCATTCGTGCAACTTGAGAAAAATCAAGAACGCAGATCGAGCATCCCCAGCCAGTGCTAGAGGCTTTAGCTTCTCAATGACCTGCGCGGCATCGCCCGACGGCGGAAAAACACTTTCGGTGAGTGTGTAAGCCTTTCGCAGCCCAGTTCGAGATGAGGCAGCCCCTCTACTATGAGAGGCGGGTCCGGGTGAGTTCAGCGTCTCAACTGAAGGATTAAGTGTGCCGCTAGTCATTGAAGTGCCGACTTTGAGACCTGACGACGCCCTACTAGCGCGCCGCTCAAGCCAATAGCCAACTGCGGCTACCGCCCCTAGGATTAGAACAAACGTGACCAAATGACTTCGCTTCATGTCCTTCTCGTCCTTGCGGCGTCCCAATTGAGTGTTGGCCTAGTGGGCCGAAGCGTCGTTGCCCGCTGCAAGAAAACGATCGCAGGCATACATCACCCTACTACCTTCATCACCGCGCTCAACACTTAGTAACTAAGCTCACAAGAAAGCGTAGGAAATAAGCACCGCTGTTGCCACCACTGCCCTCACACCGCCATCGCTACAGCCAGCAGCAAAAGCCGCAAAGCCGACCAGCACCCGCCGTCGACGGTGCATGGAGGCCCACCAGTCAGTGCTGAAGCTGGGGTCTTGGCTGAAAGGATTGCGGAGCATGGCAGTGCCCTCGCTGCCGCTTTCCGGCGGGGCTGTGCCCTGTGCCGGAGAGCCTACTGCACCTGCACTGGAAGACTGCAGGCTTTGTAATAAATCTGGCAGTCCTCCGCACCAGATCGTTCGCACAGCTTCATTCCATCCTCCACTGCGCTTTCCACTGTCGGACCACCTTGCGACCTTGAGTAACCAAAGCCGGCGATCACGACTGCGCATTGATTGTTGTAAACCAAATTGATTCGACAGTTCTGTCCGCCCTTGGCTCGACAATCACCAAGTGCTTCGCTCTTGGCCTGCCTCTTGCTGCCCGCAGCCTGCGAAACGCCGATACCCACATTACTTGCGCCGAAGTCAAAGGCAATCGCGCCCCAGCGACTTTCCCATCGCGATCCCCGGCCCTGCATGTAGGTACTCTGAGAGCTTGGGATCGGCATGCAGTTGATGACGCCGCTTTCCGGACCAGGGGCCTGCACATGACCTGATGGGCACTGGCCCTCTCCGTAGGCTTGTGCAGCAATCAACGTCAACATCAAGACGATGGCGCAGCGCATCGACATGTTCATGAGCCCTCCTTCAGCAAAAAGACCTGCCATACGACTGGTAGCGGTGTATCGGATCGGCAGCCATTGGCAAACCACCGGCTTCAACCCAGTGCTCAACCTCAAATTTGTCATCGCTCTCCCGTGGGAGGCAACGACTTAGGAGGCCGATGTGCAAGTCCTGGAAAGGCTTGCGGTCCCTCCTCCACCCCCTGTTGGCGAGAAACATTTGTGGGCGGCTGCGAGTAGTTGGCCGGCGTCTGCTGCCCGGAAGGAGCGCTAGCACCAGAACCAAAGGCCGAAATGACCGCAAAGCTACCCACCGTCCCCTGAAAAAACATCGCCGCAGCCGCCGGCACCGTCACGATCAACACCGTCAACAACAACCCGATACCGCCCTGCTGCATCGCTTGCGTGGTCAGGCCCTCGGTGTCGGTGCCCAGCAACCCGTTGGCCGCCTTGGCCATCCACAGCGCCACGGCCACGCGCGAGGCGAGTTCCAGGGCGATGGCGGTGACCGCGCTGAGCATGGCCATGGAGAACAGCGTGCCGATGCCGTACATCAGCCACCGACGGAACAGGTCCTTGGTCTGCTCGAAGATCAGGCACAGGATGAACAGCGGTCCCAAGCCGATGAACAAGGCCAGGGTGAACTTGTAGAGCAGCAGCATGGCGCCGGCGGTCATCGGTGGGCTGGCCGTGCCGAAGCCGGCGAACAGCAGCGCCCGCATCTTTTCGTCGTACATCTGCTGATCGCCGTCGACGATCTGCACCGCGTCGATCGCGCTGAGCGCTACCTGCATGTAGGCCAGGTTCTCGTCGATGGCCTCGGCGCTGGTCTCGCTGCCGTCGCCGGTGAACAGCCGGTGCACCTCGCGGTCCAGGTCGTTGGTGAAAGCCTGGTGCAGACTGCCGCCGAACACCGACATGCTGGTGGCCACGCCCACGATCACCGCGATGCGGGTCAGGCTGGTCACCAGCGCCATCATCGGCTCGCGCGACTGCCCGGTGACGATGCGGTAGCCCGCGACCAGGATCCACAAGGTGACCAGGGTCAGGGCGATGGCGGTGGCCCAGGTCATGAAACGCCCCATCAGCTGCAAGCCGAAGGCGTCGACCTTGGCGCCGAGGTAGTCGTTCACCAGCTTGAAGAACGCGAACTCGCCGATGCCGGCCGCGCGCGGTAACCAGCCCAGCCACTGCGCCGTCACATTGCCGCCCCACTCCATCGCTGTCTGCATGCTGCTTCCTGCCGAATGTCCGTTCCAATCCGATCCGTTCCGGTCCGTCGCGCGCGGCGCCGCTCGTCAGTGGCTGAGCGCGGCCTTCAGCGCCGCAGCCTGCACCACCTGCCCGACCACGCCGCTCATGCCCTGCGGCTGCTTGCCGCGCAGCGCGCGCCGCGCCAGCCGCGCCTGGTCCCACTTGAGCGAATCGATGTAGCTGCGATAGGCGGTCATGCGCGCCTGCCAGTAATCCAGGTCCATCGAGGTGCGGACCATGAAGCGCTGGGTCTCGTTGTCGTTCGCGGCCAGCGCACCCTGGTTCTGCCCGACCTGGTCGCGCTGGCGCTGCAGCGCCTGGAACTCGCGGTTGCGCTGCATCAGGGTGCGCAGCATGCGTACCGACTCGTTGTATTTATCGTTCTCGGTCTGGACCAGGCGCTCGCAGATCTTGCGCTGCTCGTCCACGACCCGGTTGTCCAGGGACGGCGTGGCCGCCGAATACAGCCGCCCCAGCACACCGCCGCTCGGAGCGCTGTCGCCGCCATCGCGCGCAGGGCACAGGTCCTCCATGCCGTAGTTGCGCGGACGCTCGGGGAAGGAGTCTTCCATCTGCGGATCGCCGAAACCCAGCCGTTGCAGGCGTATCAGCTGCTGCTGATAGTGCTGGTAGGTGTCCTGGTAGGACTGGTAAGTGTCGGTCCAGCGCTTGGCCTGCAGGCCGAACTCCTTGGCGTCGGCGAAGGTCTGCCTGATCTGCCCCAGGATCAGCGAGGGATCCTGCACCACCACCTGCGCCCCGGCCGGACCGGACAGCGCAACCGAGGCCAACAGCACGGCCGCCAGCGTGCGCCGCAACGGGGTGGGACGAAATGTCCATGTCATCGCCTGCTCCCTCCAATCCTTGTGGTCAGCCGGCGCTCCGGCGGGGCCGTCGGCATCGCACACAAAATGCGTGAACACTCAAATAATCGCGCCGGCGTCCGAAACCCCGGCCGTGACTGCGATTGAGCGTATTACTGACGGCTTAAAAAGCCTTTGACAATAGGATTTTTCCTACGGCACACAACGCTCTACGTACGCCGCACGCATCCACCGCAGATAATCCACAACCCAGGCACACATAAACTCCAGAAGCCCGTCGCAGATAATCGGTTTGAGTGCCGAAGGACGCATTCAAGCCATCGCGACTGCAGGCTTCCGGCGCCACGCCGACTGCGGGCGCTCACGAGCGATGCGGACGGCTGCACACCCCGCCCCAATCGCGCCCACCCGCAGCCGCATGCATCCGCGCCGGTATCATGGCCGCGATCCCCCTGCCGGACCGGCCATGTTCAATCGCACCACGATCGTGATCCTCGTCGCCGCGCTCGCCGCCGCGGCGGGCCTGTGGGCCGCGCAACGCCACTTCGGCGGCGCCGGCGCCTCGCCCTACCCCGAAACCCAGGCGGTACGTCTGTTCTCGCCGGCGCGCGAGCTGCCGGCCTACAGCCTGCGCCAGTCCGACGGCACGCCGCTGATACCCGGCGAGCTCAAGGGCCACTGGACCCTGGTGTTCCTGGGCTTCACCCATTGCCCCGACGTCTGCCCGACCACCCTGGCGCAGATGGCGATGGCGCAGAAGCAGTGGGCCTCGATCCCGGAGGCACGCCGCCCGCGCGTGCTGTTCGTGTCGGTGGACCCGGAGCGCGACACGCCCGACCGCATCGGCGAATACGCACACGCCTTCCACAAGGACACCCTTGCCGCCACCGCCGACGTGCCCGCGCTGGAGCGTTTCGCGCGCTCGCTGAGCATGGTCTTCGCCAAGGTGCCGCCGCCGGAGGGCGTGCCGGAAAACCAGTACACGATGGACCACAGCGCCTCGATGGCGGTGTTGGACCCGCAGGGCCGCATGGCCGGCCTCATCCAGCCGCCGCTGGACCCCAAGGCCATCGCCGCCGACATGGCCGCGCTGACGGAGGCCGCGCCATGAGCCTGCTGACCGCGTTCACCTATGTGCTGCCGCACCGCGCGCTGTCCTCGATCGCGCGTTCACTGGCCTACTCCACCCGCCCGGGCGTGAAGCAATGGCTGATCGACACGGTCACGCGCAAGTTCGGCGTCGACCTGTCCGAGGCCGCCGAACCCGACCCGCGCGCCTACCCCAGCTTCAACGCCTTCTTCACCCGCGCGCTCAAGCCCGGCGCGCGCGTGGCCGATGCCGATCCGCGCAGCCTGCTGATGCCCGCCGACGGCCGCATCAGCCAGTGCGGCCCGATCGTGGACGGCGACATTTTCCAGGCCAAGGGCCGCTCGTTCACCGCCGCCGAACTGCTGGGCGACGACCAGGCCGCCGCGCCCTTCGCCGACGGCAGCTTCGCCACGGTGTACCTGTCGCCGCGCGACTACCACCGCGTGCACATGCCCTGGACCGGCACCCTGCGCGAAACCGTGCACGTGCCCGGCCGCCTTTTCAGCGTGGGCCCCGACGCGGTGCGCAGCGTGCCGCGCCTGTTCGCGCGCAACGAGCGCCTGGTCTGCCACTTCGACACCGAATTCGGCCCGATGGCGCTGGTGATGGTGGGCGCGTTGCTGGTGTCGGGCGTGGAGACGGTATGGAGCGGTGTGGAGATCCCGCGCTACGGCGACGCGATCACGGTCAAGGACTACCGCGGCGCCGGCATCGTGCTGGAGCGCTTCGCCGAGATGGCGCGCTTCAACTACGGCTCGACCGTGATCGTGCTGCTGCCCAAGGGCGTCGCCGAGCTGTCGCCGGCGCTGTCGGCGGAAACGCCGGTGCGCCTGGGCCAGGTGCTGGCCACGCGCAGCGCCTGAGGCCTGCGGCAAAGAACGGCCGGGCCCGCAGGCCCGGTCGAACCGCGCGGTGGGAGCGCGCGGCTGCGAACCGGGGCTTTGAGCAGCGGCATGGCTACGTAAGCCAGCCGCAGGCCGATGTACGGATCGATGGTCTCGTCGCTGATGCGGTCTCAGCCGTCGATGTGGCCGCAGGGAAGGGTTTGTGGCGCGGCGGTTGGGAATTCGTGGTCGCAGCTGGCGCAGCTCCTACAGCGGCTGGCGCGGGTTGCGTTGCCGTAGGGGGGCGGTCGCGGCTCACGCCGCTCCTACCCCAAAGCGGATGCGCAGGGGTGGCGCGGGCTACGTTGCCGTTGGGGCAGCGGTCGCGGCTTACGCCGCTCCTACCCCAAGCGGATGCGCAGGGGCTGGCGCGGGTTGCGTTGCCGTTGGGGCAGCGGTCGGGGGTTGCGCCGCTCCTACCCGAATCGGATGCGTAAGGTGACTACAGGGAGCGCGCTGTGCGCTGGGTTTGCTGCTGCTCCTGGGTTTCGGCCGGGGGCGTTGCCGCGGCGTCCAGGCGCTGCTGCAGATCCTCGCTGCGCCCGCGCAAGGCCTCGCCCAAGGGCATGGCCGCGATGCGCCGCGCAGGGTCGCTCAGTTCGCCCTGCACCACCAGCACGTTGGGCTCCTGCCCTTGCCGCGCGTTGCCTAGCATCACATGGTCGATGCGGTCGAAGCGGTTCTGCGCGGCCAGGCAGGCGACGTTGAGGTCCAGGCATGCGCGCGCATCGACGTCGACCGCGCCCAGGCGCCCGTCCAGGCCGCGGCCCTGATCGCGCGCCTGTTGCAGCAAGGGGTGTTCGGCGCGGTCGGGCAGCACGGGCGTGTCGGCGTCCAGCGCCGCGCGCAAGCCGGGGGCACGCGGGTTCACGTGCAGCAACTGGCTGCTCTGACCGTCCCGGGTGATGTTCAGATCGGTGGTGCCGTCGCGGTTGCGCACGCGGCTGAGGTCGTTGCGCGACACTTCCGACCACTGACCGTCGAGATAGGCGCGGCCGGGCCCGTCGCGGTTCCACAGCACGAACTCGTCGCCCTGCGCGTACAGGCCGGCGGTGGCGCGGTTGTTGCCTTCGCGCTGCGGGCGCCCGTAGGCGTAGCCGGCGCCGCGGTCCAGCGCGTCGATGAAGGCCGGCGCCTGTTCCTTCTGCAGGAACAGTTCCTTGATGGTGTTGTACTCGGACGGCAGGTTCGGCCGCGTTGTGTCCTGGCCCAGCCGCGATGGGTTGACCGTGGGATCGGCCAGCACGCTTTGCCAGGCGGCATGCAGCGGGCTGCGCTGATCGGCGTTGCGCAGCGCGATCACCACCTCGGCACCGGCCAGGGTCGCGTCGCGGCCGGTTTCCATGTAGTCGCCGTTGGCGCGCAGCATCCGGCCGATGGCCTGGTTGACGTCGGCCACGCTGTCGTGGGTGCCGTTGTTCATGTCGCGCAACAGGCCCGGCGCCCAGCGGTCGCCGCTCTGGTTCTCGACCTTGGCGACCATGGCCGCCAGGCGGATCTGGTCGTCGGGCGTGGAATTGCGATACAGCGCGGTCTGGCGCACCTGGGCCAGGGTGCCCGTCATCAACTCGTCGACCTGGGCCGCGTCGCGGTCGTGGATGTAGGTGACGCCGGCGTCGGAGCGCAGGAAGGTGTTGAGATTGCGCTCGATGCGCGCGTCCATCGGCCGGCCGTTCTGGTCGTCGATGGTGTTGCCGTCGCGCGCCAGGTCGGCGGCGGTCTGGCGGCGCTCGGCCGCGGTCAGCGCGGTACCCGCCGGCTGGGTCGCGGCCCAGGCCTGGTAGGCATCCAGCAGCGAAGGAATCACTTCCGGGTGCTGGCCCAAATCGGTCTGCAACGTGCCGATGGAGTAACCGCTATTGCCGACCGGGCTCATGCGGCCGGTCTCGGAGTCGCGGTTGCCGGCGAAGGACAGGCGCGTTGAGACGTCGCGCCCGCCCACGCTGCCCTCGGAGCCGACACCGATGGCGAAATAAGCGACCGCGCGCAATTCGGCGTCGGTCAGCTGGCGCGTTGTGGCCGCCGCGGCGGCGGCCTGGGGCGCGGCTCGATCTGCAGGTACGTTCATCGCGTCGCCTCCTTGGCGTGTCGCGCTCAATCGTCGGCCGCGTCTTCCTCGCAGCCGGTGGTGTCGTCGGGCACGGTCTGGCCCGCGCCCGCCGGGTGCAGCTTCAGGTAGGGCCGATAGGCCTCGCCGGATTTACGGTACCAGGCCAGGATGGCGCCTTCGCGCACCACATAGGCCGATGCCTCGCCAAAGTTCGGGCAGGCCGCGATCTTGCCGCTGGCCTGTCCTTCGCTGCACAGGCGCAGGTACAGACGGCCGTCGCGCAGTTCGCCCTGCAACTGGCCGCTGTCGCCGTTGGCGCGGGTGCCGTCGTCCCAGCTGCCACTGGCGCTATTGCCGGATTCGGCGATGTCGAGGTGGGCCGTGTGCTGCCAGCCGCAGGATTGGCGGTAGGCCCACTGGCCGGAGAACGCTTGCTTGGAGTCCGCGGACGCCGGCGCCGGTGCCGCAGCGGCGGCCGCTTGCGGCGCTGCGGCGCTTGCCGCCACGGGGGCGGACGCCTGAGCGTTGGCCGCCTCGGTATTGGCGACCTCGCTGCCGGCCGGCTTGGCGGCGCAGGCCGGCAAGGCCAACACAGCCGCGATGGCGAAAGCGGTGAAACAACGTCCTGTACGCATAGGGGCTACCGAAGCTCCGGTCGGTAAGTCAGTAGTAGCACGGCGTTCGCGCCAGCGACAAGGCCGCCAAAGTGCGCAAAACCGGCGCCGCTGCGGCCCGGCCTACTGCGGTTGCATCGGCGCGGCACGGCTAACCGACAGGCCGATCAGGCTCTGCGCCAGCCAGTAGCTGAGCAGGATCGCCGCGCTCGCTGCCGCGAACGGCAAAGCGAAGCGGTCGATCGCCAGGGTCGCGTCCGACATCACGAAACTCAGCCCGCCCCAGGCCGCCAGCGCGCTGGCGGCATCGCGCCGGCGCCACCACACCGCCGCGGCTTGCGCGGCCATCGCGGCCAGCACGATCACGTAGACCACCACCGGCAGGCGCAATTCGCCAGGCAGATGCGGCCACAACACCGACAGCACCGCGCCGGCCAGCACGGCGTAGGCCAGGAACGGCCAGGCCGCCGCGAACAGGCGCGCACGCCGGCTCAACGCGAGCAGATACGCGATGTGCGCGAGCAGGAAACTGCCCAGCCCGAATACGAACCAGTCGCTGGGCAGCATCAGGAACACGTCGCCCAGGGTGGAGAGCGCCAAGCCGGCCATCACGCCCCATCGGTAGGCCCGCTCGGACGACGGCGCGCACGCGACCATCGCCCACACCAACAAGGTGGCGGCGGGTTTGGCGACGTAATGCAGCCAAGGCCACGGCATCATGGCCCCGGCGATGGCCGCCAACGCGGCGCCCGCGATGGCGATCAACCATATCGATGAAGACTGTCGCTGCACGCCAGCCCCTTTGCTTCCCTGCATAGGTTGTCGTCCTGAACTTCGACCGCGAATTCGGCCAGCGGCGCTCCGTCCCGGAGCCGCCGCCTCGGCTGGCGCCTTACTTACACCCGTCCAGCTTCAACACCTGCCCCGGACGGATCGCATAGCGCGGCGCCTTCAAACCGTTGCGCTTGGCCAGCTGGCCGGTGTCGCACTGGAACTTCTGCGCGATCGAGGTCAGGGTTTCGCCGCGCTGCACGCGGTAGGTCTTGGGCTTGGCCTTTTCCTTGGGCTTGGGCGCTTCCGGGCGCACGGCCGGCGCCGGTTCCGCACCGGCGCCTTCGCCGGAGGCATCGTCGACCAGGGTCACCGGGCCGGTACGCACGATCGCGGTGGCCGGGTCGCTGAGCATCAGGGTGCGGGCCAGATCGGCGCGCGCGCCCTGCACGCAGTAGCGGTTGTACAGGCCGACGATCTTGGTGGTGGCGTTGAGGCTGGTGCCCGCCGGCAGATAGGCATCGGCCTGATAGCGCGGGTTGAGGTTGCGCAGCGCGCGCATGAAGCCGTCGCGGGTGCCGCCGTTGCCCAGGCAGATGGTGAGCTGGTAGATCGAGCTGGGCTGGCTCAGGCGCAGCATGGCCGGCTTGGGGTCGACCTTGGGGAAGCTCAGGCCGTATTCCTTGGGATGCAGGAACAGCCAGGCCGCGGCGATCACCATCGGCACGTAGTCGCGGGTTTCCGACGGGAACTGGTTGTAGACCGATTCGTTCCAGAAGTTGGCGCCGCCGCTGCTGTTAAACACGCGCTGGGCGCGGCCCTCGCCGCCGTTGTAGGCCGCCAGCGACATCTCGATGCTGTTGTTGAGCACCGCCAGGCGTTCGTTGAGGTATTCGGCGCTGGCCTGGGCCGAGGCGCGCGCGTCGTAGCGGGTGTCGAAGCCGGTGCCGTCGTCGCCCAGGCCGAAGCGCTTGCCGGTGGCGTACATGAACTGCATGGGGCCGGCGGCGCCGGCGCGCGAGGTCGAGTGCACGCGGCCGTTGGATTCCTTGGCCATGATGCCGAACAGCAGCGCCTCGGGCAGGCCCGCGCGCTCGTACTGCGGCCACATCATCTGGCGCAGGTACTGGTAGTTCTCGTGGCTCTGGATCAGCGAGCCGCGCATGTCGGTGAGCCAGCGGCGGATGCCGGCCTGCACCGCCGGGTTGTACTGCACCATCTTGACGAAGCGCTGGCCGTCGGCGTTGAGCAGGGCGGCGGCGCGCGCGGCCTGGGGCACGTCGGCGGCCAGCGAGGCCTCGGCGTCCAGCGGCACTTCGTCTTCGTCCTCGTCGCCGTCGCGAGTGCGCGCTTCGGCATCGGCGTTGGCCTTGAGCAGACGCTTGTACGCGGCCAGCAGGGTGCTCTGCTGGCAGCCTTTCTGCTTGGCGCAGGCGGCCAGCACGTCTTCCATGTCCTCCAGCGCGGCGTCGCTGAGCTTCTGCCCTTCCGGGTTGGCGTTGCGGATCTGCACCAGCGCGGCGCGGTACTTGGCTTCGGCAGCCTGCATGCGCTGGTTCAACGCATCCACCGCGGCCTGGTCGCGCTTGGACAGCGCCGAGGCATCGAAGGACAGCGCGGCCAGGGCCAGCGCGACGGCGGGCGCGAGGGCGCCGGAAAAACGGACAAATGGGGGCATGAGGACAAGAGCAGCGTAGGTCCGGGCAGGTTAGCCGCGGGGTCGGGATGGGGCAAGGAAGGCGAGCGAGGGTGGCCGGCGGCTGTCGCGGTAGCGCGCTGCCGCTAGAATCGTGCGACCCGAACTCGGACCCCGCCATGGACCCCACGCAGAACGCCATCCTTCTGGGCAAGGCCGTCACCACGCCGCAAAGCGGCCCGGTTTACCTGCAGGCCAAGCTGGGCAACCGCCACGGCTTGGTCGCCGGCGCCACCGGCACCGGCAAGACGGTGACCCTGATGACCCTGGCCGAGGGCTTTTCGCGCCTGGGCGTGCCGGTGTTCCTGGCCGATGTGAAGGGCGACGTGGCCGGCCTGGCCGTGGCCGGCGCCCTGAACGACAAGCTGCAGGCGCGCGTGACCGAGATCGGCCTGAGCGACTACGCGCCCGAAGCCAGCCCGA
Organism: Lysobacter silvisoli; assembly: GCF_003382365.1. Classification (NCBI taxonomy): domain Bacteria; kingdom Pseudomonadati; phylum Pseudomonadota; class Gammaproteobacteria; order Lysobacterales; family Lysobacteraceae; genus Lysobacter; species Lysobacter silvisoli. The sequence goes on from NZ_QTSU01000001.1 coordinate 1,567,914, forward strand.
CCGTGTTCTGGGACCTGTTCGGCAAGCTCGGCCACCCGGTGCGCACCACCGTCAGCGAAATGGGCCCGACCCTGCTGGCGCGCATCCTGGAACTCAACGACACCCAGTCCGGCGTGCTCGACATCGTGTTCAAGCTGGCCGACGACCGCGGCCTGCTGCTGCTGGACCTCAAGGACCTGCGCGCGCTGCTGGCGCTGGTGGCCGAGGAACGCAAGGACATCTCCACCTCCTACGGCCTGGTCAGCGCGCAGTCGATCGGCGCGATCCAGCGCTCGCTGCTGCGCCTGGAGCAGGACGGCGGCGAGATGTTCTTCGGCGAACCGGCGCTGGAGTTGGCCGATCTGATGCGCACCGCGCCCAACGGCCGCGGCGTGATCAACATCCTGGCCTCGGACCAGCTGATCCTGAAGCCGCGCCTGTATTCGAGCTTCCTGCTGTGGCTGCTGTCGGAGCTGTTCGAGACCCTGCCCGAGGTCGGCGACCTGGACAAGCCCAAGCTGGTGTTCGTGTTCGACGAGGCGCACCTGCTGTTCGACGACGCGCCGCCGGCGCTGCAGCAGCGGGTGGAACAGGTGGTGCGCATCATCCGTTCCAAGGGCGTGGGCGTGTACTTCTGCTCGCAGTTCCCCGACGACGTGCCCGACGACATCCTCGGCCAGCTCGGCAACCGCGTGCAGCACGCCTTGCGCGCGTTCACCCCGCGCGATCAGAAGGCGGTCAAGACCGCGGCCGAGACCTTCGTGCCCAACCCCGGCCTGAACGTGGCCGAGGCGATCTCCAAGCTGGGCACCGGCGAGGCGCTGGTATCGACGCTTCAGGACAAGGGCGTGCCGATGCCGGTCGAGCGCACCCTGATCGCGCCGCCGCGCTGCCGCATGGGCGCGATCACCGAGGCCGAACGCAACCAGGTGCGCGCCGGCAGCCCGGTGGGCCATAAGTACGACAGCGCGGTGGACCGCGAGTCGGCTTCGGAAATGCTGGCCAAGCGCGCCGAGGCCGCGGCCACCCAGGCCGAGGCGCCGCCGGCCAAGACCCGCGAGCAGGACGACGCCGAGGAAGGCGGTTTCGGCCAGGCGGTCAAGGACGCGGTGTTCGGCACCAAGCGCCGCCAGGGCATGGTCGAAACCATGGCCAAGCAGACCGCGCGCACCGTGGGCAACCAGATCGGCCGGCAGATCCTGCGCGGCCTGCTGGGCGGCATCTTCGGCGGCGCCAAGCGCTAACTGTGACCCAGGCCCGCTTGCGCGCCGCTCCGCCGGCGCGGCGGGCCGTTCCGTGCATTCCGTCTTGGCCGATCCGAATCCATACTCGGCCCTCCCTTTCAGCGTAGGAGCCTGACCGCATGAACTCGAAGTCGCTCGTGCTCGCCAGCCTGGTCCTGACCGCCGCGATCGCCGGCTGCAAGCCCAATCCGCCGGCCGAACCGGCCGCCGAAGCGCCCAAGGCCGACGCCGCGATCGCCGCCGCGCCGGAACCCGCGCCGGCACCGGTCGCCCCCGCGCTGGACGCCAAGGCCTTCGCCGGCACCTTCAGCGGCACCCTGCCCTGCGCCGACTGCCCGGGCATCGACACCCGCGTGGAGCTCAAGGCCGACGGCACCTACGCCATCGAAGAGACCTACCAGGAGCGCAAGGACGGCAACAGCAAGAGCGACGGCACCTGGACCGCCGAGGAAGCCGGCCAGCGCGTGCGCCTGGACCCGAACAGCAAGAGCGAGGACGATCGCCTGTACCAGGTGGTGTCGGCCGACGAAATCCGCGCCCTGGACAAGGAAGGCAAGGCCATCGACAGCCAGGCCAACCTCAGTCTGAAGCGCCAGCCCGCGGCGCAGTAACGCCGCATGGGCCGATGGCGACCTCCCGCGGAGCAAAGCACCGCGCTGATCACGCGGGAGGGCCTGGACCGGCTCAAGCAGGAACTGGACGAGCTGTGGCGCGTGCGCCGTCCTGAAGTGGTGAAAGCCCTGGCCGCCGCGGCGGCCGAGGGCGACCGCTCGGAAAACGCCGAGTACACCTATCGCAAAAAGCAGCTGGGCGAGATCGACCGGCGCGTGCGCTATCTGAGCAAACGCGTGCCGGCATTGCGCGTGGTCGATACCGCGCCTTCGGACCCGCAGGCGGTCTACTTCGGCGCCTGGGTCGAAGTGGAGAACGTGGCCAGCGGCGAGTTGCAGCGCTACCGCATCGTCGGCCCGGACGAGACCGACGCCAAGCTGGGCCATATCAGCATCGATTCGCCGCTGGCGCGGGCGATGCTGAAGAAGCGCCTGGACGACGAGTTCGAGGCGCAGCTGCCGGCGGGGCCGATGCGGTACGCGATCGTCGAAGTGACGTACGACGTCTGAGGCGCGCCTGGGCTAGGCTGCACGCATGCCCGCACCCGACTGCCTGGTCCGCCGCGCACGCACCGAGGACGCAGCGCCGATCTCCGCCCTGCTGAGCGCATCGACCCGGCGCTGGATCGCGCCCGATTGCGACGCCGACGGTGCGCGCACCCTGCTCGATTCGATGAGCGTGGAGGCCACCGCGCAGCGGCTGGCCGGCGGTTATCGCTATTTCCTGGCGTTCGCCGCCGACGGCTCGACCTTGCTGGGCGTGGCCGCGATCCGCGAGCCGCAGCATCTCTATCACCTGTTCGTGGCCGACGAGGCGCAAGGCCGCGGCCTGTCGCTTGCGCTGTGGGAGGCTGTGCGCGCGGACGTGTATGCCGCGCTCGGCGCCGTGGAAATCACCGTCAACGCCTCGCGCCGCGCGGTGCCGGTGTACCGGCACCTGGGCTTCGTCGCCGACGGTCCCGAGCGCGCCGAGAACGGCATTCCGTTCACGCCGATGTGCTGGCGGTCTTGAAGCATTCTGGTCGTGGCCGTTTAGACGTGACGCCTTCTTTGCGCGTCATTCCAGCGGACGCGGGCTCGGCTCCACTTCGGCGAAGCCGAACATCCGGGTCTCCATCCAGGCATGACGCTAAAGTCTCTGGATCCCCGCCTTCGCGGGGATGACGAATCGGGGGCAACCTCGAATGCTGCCTTTGCCCGTCATTCCCGCGAACGCGGGAATCCAGGGCTCCATCCAGGCATGGCTCCAAAGTTTCTGGATCCCCGCCTTCGCGGAGATGACGAATCGGGGTCATTCCCGCGAACGCGGGAATCCAGGGCTCCATCCAGGCATGGCTCCAAAGTTCCTGGATCCCCGTCTACGCGGGGATGACGAATCCGGGTCAACCTCGAATGCTGCCTTTGCCCGTCATTCCCGCGAACGCGGGAATCCAGGGCTCCATCCAGGCATGACGCTGACCTCAACCGTTATTCGCATCCGCATCCAGCATCGCATCCGGGCTCGGCGTGTCGTCGATCCATACCGGCGCCGCCTTGCTCGCCAGCTTGCGCTCGGGGCCGTAACGGTAGGCCTCGTCGCCCTGACCGCTGTCGTTGACGTAGCCGCGCTGGACGATGCGCGCGCCGGTCAGCAGGTTCCAGCTGAACTTTAGGCTGTCGTGGCTGTTGGTGCGGCTGTAACGCTCCGCGTCCAGGCCGATCAGGCGAAAGCGTTTGACCGCCGGGTCGTAGCGGTAACGGTAAGTGCTGGCGGTGGCCGTGGTGCCGCCGGTCAGATCGCCGACGATGAGCACGCCCTTCTTGAAGGACAGCGAGGCCGAGCCCAGGGGGGCGACCTCCAGTTCGGCCTCGCCGGCCGGCGAATAGCCCCAATCCAGCTCGTCCTTGTAGCCCAGCATGATCTTCAACAGGCGCTTCTCGTCGGTGCCGCCGACGTAGGCGGTATCGCCGATGCCGTCGCCGTTGAAGTCGCCGTCCAGCCGCACCTCCAACTGCGAGTCGTCGGGCAGGTAATCGCGCAACATGCCGTCGGTCATCGGCTCCAGCTTCGGCTCCTGCGCCCACGCCACGCCCGCGAACGCCAGCGCCACGCCGATACCCGCCCACTTGATCCTGCCCTGCTTCATCGTCCGTCCCCTGTGCCGGTCCCTGGCGCGATCCTACCCCCGCGCCGCTTCCGGAGTTGACGTCAAAGCGCCGCCTGACAGGCCAGGCTCGGGATGACCGGCAAGGCGCGGGCCGCCTAAGATGGCCACGAGGCGACCACCGAGACCGCAATGGAATTCGACCCCCACTGGCGCGGCCTGCTCAGCGCGATCGCGCTGGGCCTGTTGATCGGCGTGGTGCGCGAGCGTGCGCACACGGGCGACCGCACGGCGGTGGCCGGCGTGCGCACGCATGCGGTGGTCGCGATCGCGGCCGCGGTCGCGGCGCTGCTGGGCCCGGCGGTGCTGGTGGCGCTGCTGGTCGTGGTCGGCGCGCTGGCGCTGGCCAGCTATGTCTTCACCCGCCACGACGACCCCGGCCTGACCGGCGAAGTCGCGCTGCCGGCGACCGCGCTGCTGGCCGCCTACGCGCAACGCGAGCCGGCCGTGGCGGCGGGTCTGGGCGTGCTCGTCGCCGGCCTGCTGTTCGCCAAGCAGCCGCTGCAGGCGTTCGCGCGCCGGGTGGTGTCCGAGCGCGAGCTGCAGGACGCGTTGCTGCTGGCCGCGGCGGCGCTGATCGTGCTGCCGCTGCTGCCCGACGCGGCCGTGGATCCCTGGGGCGTGCTGGTGCCGTCGGCGCTGTGGAAGCTGGTGGTGCTGGTCATGGCGGTGGGCATGCTCGGCCACATCGCCCTGCGCAGCGTCGGCGCGCGCTGGGGCCTGCCGGTGGCAGGCTTCTTCTCCGGTTTCGCGTCCTCCACCGCGGCCGTGGCCGGCTTCGGCGAACGCAGCCGCAGCGAACCGGCCCTGGCCGGCGCAGCGGCCGCGGCGGCGCTGTTGGCCAACCTGGCTTCGCTGGCGCTGTTCGCCGGCGTGATCGGCACCGCCGCACCCGCCCTGCTGCAAGCCTGCGCCCTGCCCCTGGCGGCCGCGGCGGCGGTGCTGGTCGCGACTGCGGCGGTGGGCCTGCGCCGCGGCGCAGGCACCGCGGCGCTGCCCAAAGCGCCGGCCGCGCGCGCGTTCCGTCTCAGCCACGCCCTGCTGCTGGCGGCGGTGATCGCCGCGGTGCTGTTGCTGTCGGCGTGGATGCGCCACCTGTTCGGCGATGCCGGCGCCCTGGTCACGGCGATACTGGTGGCCCTGGCCGAACTGCACGCAGCCGCGGCCAGCGTGGCCCAGCTCACCCAAGCCGGCGACCTGAGCCTGGAGCATGCGCGCTGGGGCGTGGTCGGCCTGCTCGCGGCCAGCGCCGCGGCCAAGACCGTGCTGGCCTTCGCCAGCGGCCAGCGACGCTACGCGGTGCACGTGGCCGCGGGTCTGGTCGGCATGGCCGCCGCCTGCGCGGCGGCGACCCTGATGTCGGGCTGAGGCGCGGCCTCAGTCCTCGAACTCGACCTCGCCGTAGAGGTCATGCTCGTCGCTGCCCATGATGCGCACGTCGACGAACTCACCGGGCTTGAGGCCGGCTTCGAAACCGTTCTGGATCTGCACCAGGCCGTCGATCTCCGGCGCGTCGCCCATCGAACGCGCCAGCGCCAGTTCGCCGTCCATCGCATCGACGATGCAGCGCTGCAGGCTGCCGATCTTGGCCTCGAGCTTGGCCGCGGAGATGTCGGCCTGGCGCTCCATGAAGCGCGCCAGGCGTTCCTGCTTGACCGCTTCGGGCAGCGCGTCGGGCAGCGCATTGGCCGCCGCGCCGTCCACCGGCGAATAGGCGAACGCGCCCACGCGGTCCAGTTGGGCCTCGTCCAGGAAGTCCAGCAGCTCCTCGAACTCGGCCTCGGTCTCGCCCGGGAAGCCGACGATGAAGGTGCTGCGGATGGTGATGTCCGGGGCGATGCCACGCCAGCGCTGGATCCGCTCCAGGGTCTTGTCGACCGCGCCGGGGCGCTTCATCAGCTTGAGCACGCGCGGGCTGGCGTGCTGGAACGGAATGTCCAGGTACGGCAGCAGCACCGGCATGCCGTTGGCGCCGGTCTGCGCCATCAGCGGAATGATCTCGTCCACGTGCGGGTACGGGTAGACGTAGTGCAGGCGCGTCCACAGGCCGAGCTCGCCCAGGCCCTCGCACAAGGCCTTCATCCGGGTCTGGTATTCGCGGCCGCGCCATTCGCGCGCGGCGTACTTCACGTCCACGCCGTAGGCGGAGGTGTCCTGCGAGATCACCAGCAGTTCCTTGACCCCGCCCATGGCCAGCTTCTCGGCCTCGCGCAGCACCTGGTCCACCGGGCGCGAGACCAGGTCGCCGCGCATGGAGGGAATGATGCAGAAGCTGCAGCGGTGATTGCAGCCCTCGGAAATCTTCAGGTAGGCGTAATGCTTGGGCGTGAGCTTGACGCCGATGTCGCCGCTCTCCTCGAACGCGCGCCGCGGCACCAGGTCCACGAACGGATCGTGCTTGGGCGGCAGCGCGGCATGCACCGCGGTCATCACGCTGGCGTAGTCCTGCGGGCCGCTGATCGACAGCACGTCGGGGTGGGTTTCGCGGATCAGTTCCGAACGCTTGCCCAGGCAGCCGGTGACGATGACCTTGCCGTTCTCGGCCATGGCCTCGCCGATCGCGTCCAGCGATTCGGTCACCGCCGAATCGATGAAGCCGCAGGTGTTGACCACCACCACGTCGGCGGCGTCGTAGCTCTGGACGATGTCGTAGCCCTCCACGCGCAGCTGGGTGAGGATGCGTTCGGAATCGACCAGGGCCTTGGGGCAGCCGAGGCTGACGAAACCGACTTTGGGATTGGCTAGGGACATGCGGTGGCGGAACCTGGCTGGACGTGCGGCGCGCACGGGCGCGACGCCACGTTGGCGGTCTGGAGGGGCGACGGGGCCGCGAATTATAGCCCCCGCGCTAAACTGACGGACCGCGCAGCTGAACGGAGGCCGCCATGGGCCAGTGGATCGATCTGGACACCCCGCACGGGCCGCTGCAGGCCTGGCGCGCCGAGCCCGCCGGGCCCGCCCGCGGCGGCCTGGTGGTGCTGCAGGAGATCTTCGGCGTCAACGCCCACATCCGCAGCGTGGCCGAACGCTTCGCGGCTGCCGGCTACCTGGCCCTGGCGCCGGATCTGTTCGCGCCGGTGCAGCCGCATATCGAGCTGGGCTACACCCCGGACGACGCCGCCCGCGGCACCGGGTTGCGCACCGCCGTGGGCTTCGACCGCGCGGTGGACATCGCCGGCGCCGCCGCGCACGCGCTGCAGATCGAAGGCCTGCGCACCGGCGCGGTCGGCTACTGCTGGGGCGGCAGCCTGGCCTTCCTGTGCAACACCCGTCACGGCCTGCCCGCGGTGAGCTACTACGGCGCGCGCACCCTGCCCTACCTGGGCGAGCCGCCGCGCGCGCCCATGCTGTTCCACTTCGGCGAACGCGACGCCAGCATCCCGCCGGAGGCCATCGACGCCCACCGCGCCGCGCTGCCGCACGCGCCGATCTACCTGTACAACGCCGGCCACGGCTTCAACTGCGATCTGCGCGCGGACTACCACGCCGACAGCGCCGAACTGGCCTGGCGCCGCACTCTGGACTTCTTCGCGGACGCACTGAAATGAACGCCTGGCACCTGCACCCGCAACTGGCGGACGACACCCACCCCGTCGCCCACTTCGGCCTGTGCGAACTGCGGCTGATGGACGACGCCAACCACCCGTGGCTGATCCTGGTGCCGCGGGTCGAGGACGCGGTGGAGCTGATCGACCTGAGCGAGGCCCAGCAGCAGGAACTCATGCGCGAAATCGGCACGGCCAGCCGCGCCCTGCAGCGCGCGTTCTCGCCGCACAAGCTCAACGTGGCCGCGCTGGGCAATCTGGTGCCGCAGCTGCACGTGCACGTGATCGCGCGCTTCCGCGAAGACATCGCCTGGCCGCGCCCGGTCTGGGGCATGGCCACCGCCCAGCCCTATTCGCCCGAAGCGCTGGTGCACCGTATCCAGGCGCTGCAGGACGCGCTGAAGGCGTGAACGCTGGCGCCGCAGCCGCGGTCGATTGCGAGGCGCTGGCCGACGACGCCTGGCTGCTGCGCCTGGGCCGCGAGATCGATCCGGCGGTCAACGCACGCGTGCATGCGCTGGCCGCAAGGCTGCGCGCGCAGCCGCCGGCCTGGCTGCGCGACCTGGTGCCGGCCTATGCCAGCCTGGCGCTGTTCTTCGACCCGGCCGCGGTCGCCGCCGACGCCGCGCGCGACTGGCTGCTGACGCAGTACGCCAATCTGGGCGCGGGCGAGGTTGGCTCGCAGGACGCACGCGATGTCGAGATCCCGGTGATCTACGGCGGCGCATTCGGCCCCGACCTGGAGTCCAGCGCCGCCGAACTGGGGTTGTCGCCGCAGGCCTTGATCGAACGCCACAGCGGCGCGCTCTACACCGTGGCGATGATCGGCTTCGCGCCGGGCTTTCCCTACCTCTCGGGCCTGGCGCCGGAACTCGCGCTGCCGCGGCTGGCCACGCCACGCACCGAAGTGGCCGCCGGCAGCGTCGCCATCGGCGGCGCGCAGACCGGCATCTACCCGCGCCCCGGCCCCGGCGGCTGGCGCCTGCTCGGGCGCACGCCGCTGCGCCTGTTCGATGCCGGACGCGCGGCGCCCAGCCTGCTGCAGCCCGGCGACCGCGTGCGTTTCCGCCCGATCGATGCCGCCGAATTCGCGCGGTTGGAAGCCGCCTCGTGAACGCATCCGCGAGCCTGCGCAACGACGCCTGGATCGACGTGATCAACGGCGGCGCGCTCAGCCTGGTGCAGGACCAGGGCCGCGACGGCTGGCGCCACCTCGGCGTGGCCCGCGGCGGCGCCCTGGACCCGGACAGCGCGGCATTGGCGAACATGCTGGTCGGCAACCCGGCGGATGCGGCGGTGCTGGAGTTCGCCTTGCAGGGGCCGAGCCTGCGCCTGCCGCAACCGTTGCGCCTGGCGGTGCTGGGCGCGCAGTGCGAAGCGCGCTTCGACGGCGCGGCGCTGCCGCTGGCGCGCCCGGTCGAACTGCCCGCGGGCACGCTGCATCTGGGCGGCATGCGCGAAGGCGCGCGCGCCTGGGTCGCCGTCTCCGGCGGCATCGACCTGCCGCAGGTGCTGGGCAGCCGGGCCACCGACCTGCGCGGCGGCTACGGCGGCGTCGACGGACGTGCGCTGCGCAAGGGCGACCGCCTGCCGATCGGCGCGCACGCCGCCATCGAAGCCGACGCGCCGCGCGCGCCGGGCTGGTGGATCGATCCGCGCGCCGGCCACGATCCGCTGGCGCCGATCCGCTACGTCGCCAGCACCGCGCCAGCACTGCGCGACGTGGTCCTGGCCGTGGGCCAGCGCGAATGGCGCGTGCACCCCGCCAGCAACCGCCAGGGCCTGCGCCTGGACGGCGACGCCCTGGACGCGCTCAGCGCCAGCGGCCTGTCCGAACCGGTCGCGCCAGGCACCCTGCAACTGCCGCCCGACGGCCGGCCCATCGTGCTGCTGGCCGACGCCCAGACCGTCGGCGGCTACGCCCGCCTGGGCCATGTGATCGCCGCCGACCTGCCGCGGCTGGCGCAGCTCCAGCCCAACCAGCGCTTGCGATTGCGCGCTTGCGGCGCGGACGAAGCCGCCGCCGCACAGGCTGCCGCACGGGCCGAACGCGCGAGGCTGGAACTGGCGATCGCTGCGCGCTTGCGTGGCTGAATCCCCGCGAACGATGGGTATGAAAAGCGCATAAGTCTCGCGGCGCACACCTCCACGAAACACCGCGTTCCGCAGCATTGCGTGCCATCGGCGCGAGCACGAGCGCCAATTCTGCACAGGCACCGTGCCGCCACTGCACGCTCGACTCGACGGCGTTGGACAAGCGTCACGCATTGGCGTATCACCAGCGCAGATTGCAACGAACAACCACCCTTCTCCTAATCGCCGAGGGTCATCTCATCCGGACATGACCTGCGACCGCTACCGCTCAACCTACAGCGCCTGCCTGAACACCCTCGCCTCGGTGCTCGTCGGCCACGCGCCGTTCTCTGGCGACTTTGCCGCCCCGACGTCCGCATGAACGCGCTCGCCGCCCGCGCGCTGGCCTTGTTCGACGACTACGCCGACTTGCCGCCGGCGCAACGCGAACGCGCTCTGGCCGGGCTGGCGCAGCGCGACCCCGCGCTGCATGCGGCATTGCGCAAGCTGCTGGACGCCGACGACGAAGGTTGGTTGGATCACTCGCCCCTCGAACTGCTGGACGCCAAGCAGCCTCAGCACCGTCAGGACGACGAGCAAGCCGGCGACGCGCGCCTGGGAACCCGTCTGGGCGCCTGGCGCATCGAGCGGGTGCTGGGCCGCGGCGGCATGGGCACGGTGTATGAGGCGCGTCGCGACGACGGCGAGTACGAAAAGCGCGTCGCCCTCAAATGCATCCGCACCGAATTGGCCACGCCGCGCCTGGTGGCCGCGTTCCGCGACGAGCGCAATCTGCTGGCGCGCCTGGACCATCCCGGCATCGCCCCGCTGATCGACGGCGGCGTGAACGGCGACGGTCAACCCTGGTTCGCGCTGCGCTACGTCGACGGCATCGCCCTGGATGCCTGGTGCGACCAGCGCCGGGCCGGCTTGCGGGAACGCGCGGCGCTGCTGCTGCAGGCCTGCGAAGCCTTGGCTTACGCCCATGCGCAAGGCGTGGTGCATGGCGACATCAAGCCGAGCAACCTGCTGGTGGACGCCGACGGGCGATTGCAGTTGCTGGACTTCGGCATTTCCACCCACTTCGCCGAACCCGCCGACTGCATCGCGATCACGCCGGACTATGCTGCCCCGGAAGTACGGCTGAATCATGCGCATGGCCCGGCCAGCGACCTGTACGCGCTGGGTGTGCTCAGCTACCGCCTGCTGGCCGCGCATTGGCCGGCCCCGCTGCATCGCTTGCAGCAGTTGGTGCCCCATGCGGTGACGGACTGGCCCGCGCCGCAGCCCATGCACCGTCTGGTCGACGACGACGAGGCCGCGCGGCTGCGCGGCACGGCGGACGCGGCCGCGCTGCGGCGCGCACTCGAGGGCGACCTGTCGGCGATCGCGCTCAAGGCGGTCGCCACACGGCCGCAGGACCGCTACGCCAGCGTGCGCGAATTCGCCGACGACCTGCAACGCTGGCTGGATCACCGGCCGGTGCGCGCCGCGCCGGGCACGCGCGGATCGCGCGCGCGCAAGTGGCTGCGCCGCAATCCGACCACCGCCGCCTTGAGCGTCGCCCTGGTGCTGACCTTGTGCGCCGCGCTCGGCCTGTCTTCCTGGCAGCGGCACCGCGCCGCGCGCGAAGCCGCCGCCACCGCCACGGTCAGCCGTCTGTTCGCTTCCACACTGGGCACCGCCACCCTGTCCGGGCTGGGTTCGGCGCCGTTCTCCTCCCGCGCCCTGTTGCAGCGCACCGAGCGCGAGCTGCGCAAACTGCCGTTGCAGGACCAGCCGCAGTTGCGCGCGCGCAGTCTGGCGACCCTGGCGCGCAGCTATGCGGTGATCGGCGACTACCAACGCGCCCAGAGCCTGGCTTCGCAGGCGCAGACCGCGCTGGCCGGCGCGCCCGACGGCGACGACTTCGTATCCGCGACCTGGGTGGCGATGCTCAACACCGGCAACGGCCATGCCGAAGCCGAGCGCCGGGCGCGCGAGCGGCTGCAGGCGCTGGGCGATGCCGACGGTGCCACCCAGCCACTGACCCGGGTGGTGTTCGGCGCCGAAATAGCGCGCGCGCAGTGGAACCAGGGCCGCACCCTGCAGGCGCTGGCCACGGCGGACCAGGTGTTGCGGCAGGCGCGGACGCTGGGGCCCGATCACCGCGAACTGCTGGCCCAGGTGCTGATCCTGCGGTCGGGCTTCCTGATCCGCCTGTACCGGTTCGAGCAGGCAGAGCGCGATGCGAAAGAGGCGATCGATCTGGCGCGCCCGATCAACCCCGTGCTGGCCGACGATGCGCTGGAGCAGTTGGTGCTGCTGAACAGCCGGCGCATCAGCCCGCAGGAGCGCAGCTTGGCCGAGAACCTGCTGCAACGCCGCCGCCAGACCCTGGGCGAGGCCCACCCTACGACCGCACGCGCGCGTATCCGCGTGGCGCTGAGCGAGTATCCGCACGCAGAGGCCACGCCTGAACTGCGGCAGGCGCTGACGACGATCGAACGCGCCTACGGCCGCGAACATCCGGACTACGGCTGGGCGCTGTCCGCCAGCGCTTGGGCGATCGCGTCCGCCCCCCGCGACAACCTGCGCATGCTGCGCCAGGCCATCGGCATACTGGAGCGCACGCAGGGGCCGCGAGCCGAGTTCACCCTGAACGCGAACGGCAATTTGGGCAAGGATTTGCTGTTGCTGACCGATCGCGACCGCCAACCGCAGATGTGGCCGAGGGCAGCGACACCTTGCGCCGGGTCATTGCCGGCAAACACGCCCTGGGCATGCCCGCGCCGCAAGATCGGGTGCAATTGATCCGCGGCCTGCTGCTGTACGGGCAGGCGCCGCAATGGGACGAAGCGGAACTGCAGTTGCGCGAGTCGCGCATCGAAGCGCAACGCTACGCCACCCAGGGCGACGCGCAACCGTCGCAGGCGGCGTACTACGACAGCGTGCTGCTGTTCCGTCGCGGCCGTCATGCCGAAGCCGACGCCGCTTTCGCGCGTACCGTGGAGCGCGAACGCAGCTTACTGCCCGCCAACGCGAACGGCCGGGGCCGCGACCGCAACCAACGCGTGCATGCGGGCCTGCTGGCTCAGGCGCTGACCTATCGTGCGGTGCTGGCGCTACAGCGCTGCAACCGGGTGGATGCCGGGCACTACCTGAACGAGGCCGTGCGCGTCGTCGCGACGGCGCTGGCGCCGCAAGCGCCGATCGCGCGCGCGGTACGCGCCCACCACGACGGCCTGCACCGTCTAGGCCGTTTGCCCGAGTCGGTAGCGGACTCGTTCCTCTCGGCGGCCGACATCGATACGGCCAACCGCCGGTTTCAGTCCTGCGCCGGCACGCGTCGCTGAAGGCGGGCTCGCCGCTTTCGCCCGGACGGGCCGAGATCTGCGCACCGCGCCACTCCGGCTAGGGCGAAAGACACTGGTCAAGCGCCGCCAGCCAGCCGAGGATCGGCGGCGGCACCGGTCGCACCGGCCGGCGGCCCGCGTACGCCCCCGCCGTTCTTCCGGAGAACCGCAATGCCCAGCCTGCGCCTGTTGTCGCTGTCCGTCTGTGTCGCCGCCGCGCTGATCGCCGGCTGCAAGCAAGAAACGCCCGCCCCCGCCGCCGACGCCAACGCCAACGGCGCCGCCGCCACCGTAGCCGCCAACGCGGATTGGCAGCCGGCCATCGACGCCTTCGTCGCCGGATACTTCGAGCGCTACCCCACCGCCGCGGCCAACGCGGGCAAGCACGAATACGACGGCAAGCTGCCGGATTGGTCGCCACAGGGCCTGGCCGCCACCGGCACCTGGCTGAAGGAACAGCGCGCCAAGATCGCCGGCTTCGGCGACGACAAGCTAGACGCGCAGCAGCGCTTCCAGCGCGAATACGCGCTGTCGGTGATCGACGGCCAGCTGTTCTACCTGGAAGACTCCGGTTTCCCCAACAAGAACCCGGCCTTCTACGCCGGCGACCTGTCGCCGAGCATGTACCTGACCCGCCCCTACGCGCCGCTGCCGCAGCGCATGAACGCCTTCGTCGCCTACCAGGAAGCGCTGCCCAAGGCCGCCGAACAGATCCGCGCCAACCTCAAAGGCCCGCTGCCGGCCAGCTACATCGAGTTCGGCAACATCGTCTTCGGCGGCCTGGCCCAGTTCTTCAAGGACGACGCGCCCAAGGCCTTCGCCGAAGTGCCCGACACCGCGCTGCAGGCGCGCTTCAAGGCCTCCAACGCCAAGGCCATCGAGGCCATGCAGGGCCTGTCGGATTGGCTGAGCGCGCAGAAGCCGCAGGCCACCCAGGACTACGCCATCGGCGCCGAGCGCTTCGCCAAGATGCTCAAGGCCACCGAGCGCGTGGAGCTGCCGCTGGACCAGCTCAAGGCCATCGGCGAAGCCGACCTGGCGCGCAACCTGGCCGCGCTCAAGGCCGCCTGCGATCAATACGCGCCGGGCCAGGCACTGGGCGCGTGCATCGAGAAGGTCAACGCCGACAAGCCGCAGGGCGGCGCGGTGCAAGGCGCGCGCGACCAGTTGGTGGGCCTGCGCAAGTTCCTAGTCGACAAGGACCTGGTCAGCATCCCGGGCACCGAGGAAGCGCGCGTGGAAGAAGCGCCGCCGTTCAACCGCACCAACTTCGCCTACATCGAGATCCCCGGCCCGTACGAAAAGAACCTGCCCTCGGTCTACTACATCGCTCCGCCCGATCCGAGCTGGCCCAAGGCCGAGCAGGACGCTTACGTGCCGGGCAAGGCCGACCTGTTGTTCACCTCGGCGCACGAGGTGTGGCCGGGCCACTTCCTGCAGTCCCTGCACGCCAACCGCTCGCAATGGACCTTCGCCCAGCTGTTCGTGGGCTATGCCTACGCCGAGGGCTGGGCGCACTACACCGAGGAGATGATGTTCGACGCCGGCGTCGACGGCGCCACGCCGGAGATCCACATCGGCCAGCTCAGCAACGCGCTGCTGCGCGACGTGCGCTTCCTGTCGGCGATCGGCCTGCACACCGGCGGCATGACCGTGGCCCAGTCCGAGCAGATGTTCAAGGACAAGGCCTTCCAGGACCCGGGCAACGCGCGCCAGCAGGCCGCGCGCGGCACCTACGATCCGGGCTACCTGAACTACACCCTGGGCAAGCTGATGATCATGCAGCTGCGCGAGGACTGGACCGCCAGCCGCGGCGGCCGCAGCGCGTGGAAGGCCTTCCACGACCAGTTCCTGAGCTACGGCGGCCCGCCGGTGCCGCTGGTGCGCGCGCAGATGATGGGCGGGCCGGCGGAGACCAGGCTGTGGCAGGCGCCTGCGGCGCCAGCCTCCGCTGCGGCCGATGCCGCACCCGCGCCCGCGCCCGGCACCGAGTCCGGCGGCGGCTGATCCGCCCCGACGGCGACGGGTCGCACGCGCGGCCCGTCGCCTGACGCACGCCCGCCACGCGCAGCCGCTTTCAGGCATCATCCCGGCGTGGACGCGCGCATCGACTTCAATTGCGACCTGGGCGAAGGCTGCGGCGACGATGCCGCGATCCTGCCCTACGTGAGTTCCGCCAACATCGCCTGCGGCGGCCATGCCGGCGACGAGGCGACCATGCGCGCCACCCTGCGCCTGTGCCGCGAGCACGGCGTCGCCGCCGGCGCCCATCCGGGCTACGACGACCCCGAACATTTCGGCCGCCGCGTGCTGCCGCTGGACCGCGACGAAATCAGCATGCTGGTGCTGCGCCAGCTCGCGCGGCTGGCCGCGCTGGCCGACGACGAAGGCCTGCGCCTGAGCCACATGAAGCCGCATGGCGCGCTGTACAACCTGGCCGCCGACGACCGCATCGTCGCCGAGGCCATCGTCGGCGCTGTGGCCGCCTTCGACCCCAAGCTGGCCGTGTACGGCCTGTCCGGCTCCGAACTCACCGCTGCCGCCGAAGCCGCGGGCCTGCGCGCGGTGCACGAAGTCTTCGCCGAACGCGGCTACGGCGGCAACGGCCGCCTGTTGCCGCGCGGTACGCCCGGCGCGGTGCTGGAAACGCTGGACGAAGCCATCGCCCAGGTCCACGGCCTGGCCAAGCGCGGCGAAGTCGTCGCCGCCGGCGGCCAGCGCCTGCAACTGCGCGCCGACAGCCTGTGCCTGCACGGCGACCGCGCCGACGCGCCCGCGTTCGCGCGCGCCGTGCGCGCGGCGCTGGAAGCCGACGGCATCCGCATCCTCGCGATCGACGCGGCGTGATCGCGGACTTCGGCGCCCGCTGCCTGCCGCCGAATCGCCGCCGTCGCGGCGCCTTTCCCGCCCCTCCAACCAGGATGCACGCATGAACTACTGGCCCTTGCTGGGCGTGGCCGCGGTCGTGCTCGGCTTCGTGCTGCGCCTCAACCCCGCGCTGGTGGTGGTGGCCGCCGGCTTCGTCACCGGACTGGCGGCCAAACTCTCGCCGCTGGACGTGCTGGAGGTGCTGGGCAAGGCCTTCACCGAGAAGCGCTTTCTGTTGCTGTTCCTGCTGACTTTGCCGGTGATCGGCCTGCTCGAGCGCCACGGCCTCAAGGAGCGGGCGCAGGCCTGGATCGCGCGCCTGCGCGGCGCCACGTTCGGCCGCCTGCTGATCGCCTACCTGCTCATGCGCCAGGGCTTTTCCGCGCTGGGCCTCAACAGCCTGGGCGGGCATGCCCAGACCGTGCGACCGCTGCTGGCGCCGATGGCCGAAGGCGCCGCCCAGGCGCGCCATGGCGAACTGCCCGAGGACGAACGCCAGCGCATCCGCGCGATGTCGGCCGGCACCGACAACGTCGGCCTGTTCTTCGGCGAGGACATCTTCATCGCCTTCGGTGCGGTGCTGCTGATCCAGGGCTTCTACGCCGAGCACGGCATTCGCCTGGACCCGCTGCAGATCGCGCTGTGGGGCATCCCCACCGCGATCTGCGCCTTCGTGATCCATGCGTTGCGCATCCTGCGCTACGAGCGCCGCCTGGCGCGCCGCCTGGACGGCGATGGAGCGCCGCGATGATCACCCTGACCTACGTCTACTGGCTGTTGGGCGCCTACCTGGCCGCGCTGGCCTGGCGCGGCTGGCGCGACCGCGCCAACCCGCGCCGCCACACCACCGCGCTGTTCTGGGGCCTGCTGTCGCTGCTGCTGTTCGTGGCCGAGCGGCTGCCGCCGGTGTGGGTGGGCGCGGCGGTGGTGCTGCTGGCGGTGCTGGCCGGTTTCGGCGGTCTTCGCAGCGGCCGCTACGACCAGAGCAGCGCCGAGCAGAAGCAGGCCGAAGCGCAGCGTTTGGGCAATCGATTGTTCTGGCCCGCACTGCTGATTCCGGCGGTCACCCTGATCGGCGTGCTCGGCCTCAAGCACGTGTCCTTCGGCGGCACGCCGCTGCTCGAAACCGCCAACCTGACGCTGATCGCGCTGGCCATCGCCTGCGTGGTGGCGCTGGCCGCCGCCTGCCGGCTCACCCGGCAAACGCCTTGGAGCGGCGTCGAACAATCGCGGCGACTGGTCGATGCGATCGGCTGGGCCGCGCTGCTGCCCTTGCTGCTGGCCTCGCTGGGCAGCGTGTTCGAAGCCGGCGGAGTCGGCCAGGCCGTGGCCGAAGTGGTGCGCTCGGTGATCCCCGTCGACAACCCCTTCCTGGTGGTGGTCGCCTACGCCCTGGGCATGGCGCTGTTCACCATCATCATGGGCAACGCCTTCGCCGCCTTCCCGGTGATCACCGCCGGCATCGGCCTGCCGCTACTGGTGCAGCATCACGGCGCCGACGCCGCCTCGCTGGCCGCGATCGGCATGCTCTCGGGCTACTGCGGCACCTTGATGACGCCGATGGCCGCCAACTACAACCTGGTGCCGGCGGCGCTGCTGGAACTCAAAGATCCTTACGGCGTGATCCGCGCGCAGTGGCCGACCGGCGCCTTGCTGCTGGGATGCAACATCGTGCTGATGTATTGGATTGCGTTCCGCTGATCGCCCCCCTCCATCGCCCCCCCTTTTTGCTTGTCTTCCCCCTTTGGAAAAGGGGGATTGAGGGGGATTTGCTGTTGCTCTTGAAGCCTAAAAGCAAATCCCCCCTAGCCCCCCTCAACAAAGGGGGGAACCGTTACGTTTCCATTCGCGTAGCGTCGGCGAAGATGCCGCATTCGCCCTCCCCCGGAGACCCGCATGCGCACCGCCCTATCCGCCGCCCTGCTCTGCACCCTAGCCCTGTTCGCCGCCCCCGCCGCGCAGGCCGGCCTGTTCGACAAGAACCCCGACCAGGTCGCCCAGGAAGCCGTAACCAAGAACTTGCGCGCCGTCACCCTGTGGGTCGACGCCAGCTGGGGCTTCCGCAACCAGGGCGCCGCCAACACCCTCAGTCGCGCCCACCAGGCTTTCACCACCCGCGGCTACAACGTGGTCAGCGTGGAGCCCTACATCGAAAACGGCGACCTGCAAGGCTTCTTCGTCACCTACCAGCGCCCCTAAGGCCTCGGGGTAGGAGCGGCGCAAGCCGCGACCGCGAACCCACGGCCGCCAGCGAACCATGGCAATAGCGTCGCAGCACCGAACTCGCGCCGCAGTGGACCGCACGCGGTCGCGGCTCGCGCCGCTCCTACAGCGGGACGCGAGGCTATCGATAGTGTCTTGCGGGAGCGACGTACATCGCGATCCCCCGCCCGGAATCAGGCGCTCTCGGACCGCGCGACGACCACCCGCGTCCCCGCGATCAAATCGTGCCCGCAACGGCGGTCCTCGCGGAAAATCAGCAGCGTATCGACCAGCGTACCCAGCATGCCCACCAGCGGAATCGCCGCGACCACGTTTACCGGCAGATAGCGCCGCAGCAGCAGATGCCCCAAGCTGGGCTTGTTGCCGTCCAGGTCGACGATCCTGATCTTGCAGATGCGCTTGCCCCAGGTCTGGCCGCGGGTATGCAACGGGTAGCCCTGCAACAGCACGAACACGGCGAAACCGATGCAGGACCACAGCACGGTCACACCGATCGGCATGAACTGCCGTCCGGATGCCGCGTTGTCCATCACCTGCTGGAAATAGCCACCGAAGTAGGCGATCGGCATGAACACGACCATCAAGATGATCGTGTCCAGGATCGAGGCGGCTAGCCGGACGATGCGATCGGCCAACTGTCCTGCAGGCACCGCCACCGGCTCGGCCAGCGCCGCTTGCGGGCTACGGTACGGGTTCTCGTCCTGACTCTGATCCATGTCGCGCGATTCCTAAAAGTTGCGGGCGCCGCTCA
This sequence comes from Lysobacter silvisoli, assembly GCF_003382365.1. Taxonomy (NCBI): domain Bacteria; kingdom Pseudomonadati; phylum Pseudomonadota; class Gammaproteobacteria; order Lysobacterales; family Lysobacteraceae; genus Lysobacter; species Lysobacter silvisoli. The sequence goes on from NZ_QTSU01000001.1 coordinate 1,586,687, forward strand.
GGTGCGCGGCAAAGTCACGCCGGTCTGGCCCTGGTACTTGCCGCCGCGATCCTTGTACGAGGTCTCGCAGACTTCGTCGGACTGGAAGAACAGCATCTGCGCCACGCCTTCGTTGGCGTAGATGCGCGCCGGCAGCGGCGTGGTGTTGCTGAACTCCAGCGTCACGTGACCTTCCCACTCCGGCTCCAGCGGCGTCACGTTGACGATGATGCCGCAGCGCGCGTAGGTGCTCTTGCCCAGGCACACCACCAGGGTGTCGCGCGGGATGCGGAAGTACTCCACCGTGCGCGCCAGCGCGAACGAATTCGGCGGAATGATGCACACGTCGTTCTCGATGTCGACGAAGCTGCCCGGATCGAAATGCTTGGGATCGACGATGGTCGAGTTGATGTTGGTGAACACCTTGAACTCGCGCGAGCAGCGCACGTCGTAGCCGTAGCTGGAGGTGCCGTAGCTGACGATGCGCTGGCCGTCGGCGGCCTGCTTGACCTGGCCGGGCTCGAACGGCTCGATCATGCCGTGCTGCTCGGACATGCGGCGGATCCAACGGTCGGACTTGATGCTCATTCGGGGTTCCAGAAGCGTGCGGGGGCCGGACGGGGCCGTGGCCGGCGATTGTAAGCGAGCCGGCCCCAGGCTAGGCCCGGACCGGCCGCCAGCGCGGCCTCAGCCCAGCAGCGAGGCCGAAATCGACGGCGCCACCCGCGGCCGCAGCGCCAGCCGCACCGCCAGATTGCGCGCCGCGGCCCGGTAGGCCTGGGCCGCGGCCGAGTCCGGCTGCGCCGCCACCACCGGCGTGCCCGCGTCGCCCTGCTCGCGGATCGCCAGCTCCAGCGGCAGGCTGCCCAGCAGCGGCACCCCGTACTGCTCGGCCATCCGCGCCCCGCCGCCCTGGCCGAACACATGCTCGGCGTGGCCGCAGTTCGAACACACGTGCACCGCCATGTTCTCCACCAGGCCCAGCACCGGCACCTGTACCTTTTCGAACATCTTCAGCGCCTTGCGCGCGTCCAGCGTGGCAACGTCCTGCGGCGTCGTCACGATCACCGCGCCGGCCACCGGAATCTTCTGCGCCAGCGTCAGCTGGATATCGCCCGTGCCCGGCGGCAGGTCCACGATCAGATAATCCAGCTCGCCCCAGCGCGTCTCGTTGAGCAACTGGGTCAGCGCCGACGTCGCCATCGGCCCGCGCCAGATCATCGGCGTGTCCTGCTCCACCAGCAGCCCGATCGACATGGCCGCGATCCCGTGCGCCCGCATCGGCTCGATGGTCTTCCCATCCGGACTGTCCGGCTTGCCGCTCAGCCCCAGCATGGTCGGCACGCTGGGCCCGTAGATGTCGGCGTCCAACACGCCCACCCGCGCCCCATCGGCCGCCAGCGCCAGCGCCAGATTCACCGCCGTGGTCGACTTGCCCACCCCGCCCTTGCCCGAGCCCACCGCGATCAGATTGCGCACGTTCTCCAACGGCGCCAGATTCGGCTGCACCGCATGCGCGGCGATGCGCTGGACCAGTTCCAGCGTGGCCAGGGTCTTGCCCTCGGCGGCCAGGCGCTCGGCGATGGCCGCCTGCAGCCAGGGGCGCAGGCCTTCGACCGGCAAGCCGGCCGAGAGCGAGACCGCCACGGCACCGTTGGCGTCGACGGCGCGGATGCGGGCGCCGGCATCGGCCAGGGTGAAGTCGGTGTCGGGGAGTCGGAGTTGACCCAGGACGGCTTGGAGGTGATCGGACAAAGGGTACCTACGGATTGACGAGTCAGAGCCGCATATTATCCCTGATAGATCACAAGATCGCGCGCCGCCAGAGTGCCAGCCCTAGGCGATGCTCATTATCAATACTCCGCAGACCCAATCTCAGACCCAGCGCTCACTTCAAAATATGGACAAAGCACTACACCAAACTTGCAGCTCATCTTCCATTATCAACAGAGCTTATAAACAACCGCACAAGCTCATCATCAACGAAAAAGGGAGACAACAAATCGCGGCATGCGCTCTGCTTCTCCTCCAAAACCAAACGCTGCCACCATGCCGAGTTCATCGCCCTTCGCAAAGCGACACCCCACTCACGTCTCTTGACATCAATATTTAGCCAAGCCCTCCACTGCGCCACGCTCCCACCCACTGGATGGTCCAATGCCAAAATGGCCCCTATCAATTCACGATGAATTTTCGCCAGGATAGGGCTTCCGGACACATCTAGATCGTTGGGGACCTCGCAGAAGCGAGCCTCCATTAGCCCTCTGTGCAAGGCGAGCAACTCAACCTTATCGCAACCCGAGAACAATTTAGAACTCATTCTTCCTCACTCGCAAATCAGCTTGACGGCCGTCTCTAATTGCACCCTGGTGGATGAGCTCATTTGCCTGCTCACCCGCTCTCAACTCCACACCCTGACGAACATCAACCTCTACCACGTGAGTACCCTTGTTACCGCCGCGCCCCATAAACAAGACATTACTGGCGTCTGCCGGCGCTATCTGATCAGTAGTCAAATAAACTCGACCGTTGGCATCAGGTAGGATTTTTCCAGACTCTAGTATCCCTCTGGCGCCCGCCTCATCTGTGTAATGAAACAAAGTTCCAGCTATCTCACCAATATCATCTGACTTTTTTATTACTTTCCCAAGACCATCGCCTATAGGACCAGCAAGTCCCACAGCCGCTGCAAATATTCTTGGACCGGAAGGATTCCTTATCGCTGCATGGATGGCAATCCGATCCCCCACCCACGGCACAAAATCAACTAGCTCACCAGCAACCCTACCCAGCCACGTTGGCTCACCACGATACCTAGATGCATCTTGTGCCCGAACAACCTCCAACGACTTACCGCAGAGGTCACTCGCCGGAATAGGACAGCCAAACCTTCCGTCAGGATCATAGAAATTATAAGGACTATTATTGGCGTATTGATATCTATTGAAATTCGACCCACTACCGGCACCTACCGCAACTGGATCTACACTTAGGAACCTCCCTAAAGAGGCGTCATAATATCTCTGCTGCATATACGTCAGTGCGGTCGCTCCATCCACCACATGACCGGTATAGCCGATACCGTCGACCGTCTTATTTATCGCGCTACCGTAAGGCTCATAGTTGGTACGCTCGATCAGCGCACCGCTGGTATCCGTCGTAGCCACCGGCGACCCCAGCGCATCGGTGTGCTGATACTTGGTCGCGATGATCGCGTTGCTGGGCCAGTTGTGATCGATCGTCGCGATCACGCTGCCCGCTAGGTACACGTTCTCATGGGTCGTCTGCCCGCCACCAGCCGGCAACTTGGAGCTGAACAGGTACTGGCCGGACTGGCTGTATTGGAAAACTTCCGCGCTGCCGTTGTCGCGAGTGACGTCGGCACGGCGGCCATAGCCGTCGTAGCGGTAGGTCTCCTTGCCCACGACCCGGCGCAGTCGGTTGCCGTAGTCGAAGCGATACTCCTGCCCGTTCTTGTGGTTGATATTTCCCTGGACGTCATAGTCCAGGCCCACCACCGAAGCACCAGCCGGGTTCTGGACGTTGGTCAGCTGATTCCTGGCGTCATACCAATAGGTGTGCTCGCGCACCCCGGGATGGTTGACCGAGCGGATGTTGTCGACGGCGTCGTACGTGTAGTTGATATAATGCGTGGAGCCGCCAAACATCGCCGAACCAGCCGCTTTCAGGCGATCCAAACCGTCGTAGCTCAGGTAGCGCTTGAAATTCTGCCCCTGCACCAGATCGTCGATCAGGGTGGTATTGCCGTTGGCGTCGTAAAGATGGGTAAAGCCTGTGATGCTGCCATCCTGCGTGGTCTGCGGCAGCTGGCGGGCGTTCTGCACCATCGTGTGGACGATGCCGTTGCCGTAGGTGAATTGCTTGATCGCGCCGTTGGGGTAGTAACTGACCCCCGAGGCATAGGTGCCGGTGGTGGTGCTCGACGGCGCCGTGACCACCTGGGTCGCCTGGCCTAGCGCGTTAGGCGCGTAGCGCACCCGCAGCCCCGTGGGATAGGCCTGCTCAGCCAGGCTGCCGTTCTGGTCGTACACGTAGTCCAGCGGCCAGGTATAGGAACCCGGCTGCTCCACGGATTCGTCTTCCAGCAGACGCCGCTTGTTGTAGTAGTAGCGGTTGACGACGGTGGTGGTGCCCTCGTTATTCCAGGTGCGGATCAGGCTGGGTAGGCCGTCCTTGGTGTAGTCGAAATGCTGGTTGCCGTTGCCGTCAGGGAACACCATGTCGACCATGCGGCTGCGCGCATCGTAGGTACGGTCGATGCGGCGCCCTGAGGCATGAGCCGCGGCGAAATCGCAGCTACTGGTGCTGGGCAAATTCAGGCCAGAAGCCGACCACATCAAGTTGCCGGCCGTGTCGTAGCGCATCACCGTCGCGCCCGTTTCGGGCTCGATGACCTTGCACAGGCGCTGATCGGCGCCATAGGCCGACTCGTTGTTGTACACGTAAATACGCGCCACGCCGCCGGTCGCCACCGGAGGAGGCGAACTCACCGAAATAGCGACCGCGCTGGACGTGGCCTGCGCATTGAGCGGGTCGATCGCACGTGCAGTGACGGAATGCGCACCAGCCGTCGAAGTCCAGCTGACCGCATACGGCGCGCTCGCATCTTCGCCCACCTTGGCGCCGTCCACATAAAACTCGACCCGCTGGACGCCGTTGTCGGGATCCGAGGCCGTCGCTTTGAGCACAACCGAACTGGCGGCCGGGAAGACCTGGCCACCCACCGGTGCCGTCAAGCTGACGGAGGGCGGCACATTGGCGGCCAGTTGACCGGACACGTCGATCGTATCCAACGTCAAGGTGCCACTCTTGAGATGGAAGCGAGCACCTCCTGCGGTGATCCAGCCGGCCACTTGCGAGCCGTTCTTGGCGGCGGCGAACAGCTGCGGATTCGAGTTATCCAGCCCGGTGACCCAGACCTGCGCATTGCTGGCACTGGACACCCAACCGACGGAGCTGCTGCAGATCGAAGCGCCGCTGGGGATCGAGCAAGGATTGGGGGTTGCGGACAGCGCGCCGGACGTCACTGCAACCGCCACGTTCTGGGTCGTTTCGCCGAACAGCCCGACGCCATCTTGGACCATGCCCCACTGGAAGTTATAGGAGCCGGCGTTAGACGGGGCCTGCACATTGAAACTGAAGGTCGCGACCTGGCCGGGGGCGATATCGGAAGGCAGCGCGATGCGGTTACTGCCCCAGGTCGTGTTATCGACGGCATTGCGCGATCCCAGCCGATACGAACCCGCCGTCGTCCAGGTGGACGTGCCGGTATTCTTCATCTGCACGCTGATCGCATAGCTCTGCCCTGCCGCCATCGCGGCCGGCACCGATTGCGATATGAACTGCGCGTTGCGCGCCGGCGTGGCCGTGACCACGAACTGCCCGGTGACTTCGATCGGATCCAGTAAGGCTTCGCCCCCTTCGTAGACATACGCATAGGCGTAGATGTCGTACGTGCCTGCCGGCAGGTTCTGCAGGGTGGTTCCGTTTTGAATCAGGTCTTCGCCTACGTTCAAGAACACTTCGCCGATCGTCTGATTCGGATCGGTGCTGCCGGTCTCGATGAGCACCTGGACGCTAGCGGGCGCCGGGAAGCTGGCGTTGGCGGCTGGGGTAGCGATGCGAATCCAAGGGCCGTTGGTCGCATGTGCCGACCCCAGCCCCAACAGCATCACCGCCACCAACAGCAGCGTGCGCACGGAAGACGCAGCGGCCTTCGCCATCCATTGGGGCTGGCTACCAGCCCATTGTGCGAAGCGGCTCACGGCGCCACCTCCGTGCGGCGGGTTTGGATGGGCCGCAACAACGAATCCCGCAATATCTGGGTGAAGGCATCCTCGGGATGGAAGATTTCGATCGGGTAATCGGTGGTCGGCTGATCCCAGGCGGCGTAGCGCGTACGCGTGATCTCGCCGCGGGGGTTGGTCACCTTGATGTCGCCGCCGCTGAGATACTCCGTGTTCGTGATGGACTGACTGCCCAACTCGGTGTCCTGCCGGACTTGAAGCACCCGGCCCAGAGCGTCATAGCTGGTGTGAACGCCCGTCCAGGGACCCCACTGTCCTTCTTGATAAGGATTTCTCGGATAGGCGGCCAAAATCTGCCTGCCTTCCGCGTCGTATCCATTCACAGTGAACCGGAAGGTAGCATCGTTGTTCGAGATGTCGCGCTCGTATTGCATCACCGGCTGCCATAGCGCGTCGAAGAAGGTGATCTTCTCGTGGTTCCCTTGCTGAACTACCTGGCGCCAGTGGCCGGCCGGCAAGCCCATCTCTTCCTGATTCACTTGCACGAACGATCGAACGGTATTGTTCCACTGCACCGTATCGTCGATGGGATAAGCGATCGAAGACACGCGCCCCATGGCGTCGTAGCCATAGGTGGTGGTGTGCCCGTTTTCGTCCGTGGCGGAGGTCACCCAGCCATTATCGTTGACGACCGCGCTCTCGGAACTGCCGCTCGGCGCCTCGGCAGTTGCGGGGTAGCTCACCGTCTGCGGAATTCCGCGCTTCCAGTTGGACATGGCGCTGACGTGATTGTTGCCGTCCTTCACGGTGGCCACCGTGCCGTCGGCGTTGTAGGTCACCGTCTGCACCAGGTTGCCGAAGGCGTAGCTGCGAACCGGCATGGCGGTGGCCGGGTCGTAATCGGTTTGGGATGGCACCAAACCCGCGGTAGTCACCGACGACACCTGACCCAATACCCACTTGGTCAAGTTGTCGTGATAGGCCGTGGTGTCGGTGCGGCTATAGCCATAGCTGATGTTGCTGGCCCGCGTCACCGTAACGGGGCGGGCGAACTGGTCGAAGCTGTCGACCGAACTGGTGTAAGCGACGCCGTCTCTGAGTAGGATGGTCGATGCCAGCGGACGCAGCTTCGATTCCATGCGGTCGTGGAATCCGTAACCGATCTCGTCCGGAAAGGGTTGCTGCGACATTTCGCCGTCTTGAACGTAGTTGTAGTCCGTTCGCTGGGCGACGGTGCCGCTTGAGCTGAGCACTTGCTCGCTGAGCAGTACTCCTTCGTTCTGCTCGAAAATGACGCCATAGCGCTTCTTAATAACAGAACCCGTCGGCAGCGTGATCGTAGTCGTACGGCCTATGCCGTCACATGAGCCATCCGCGCAAGGATCCTGGTTACATGCCAAACCTGCGAGCAAACCGGTCTGGTGGTCATAAATCCCACAGTATGGATACGTGTCAGCATCGTAAGCATAAGTAGTCGTAGCAGTCGCGATACCCGGACCAGACACTGAGATGGATTGCAGCGAATGCACATCAAAGTAATTTTGAGTGCCTATACGCGCGTACCCAGAGACGGTCACGTAGTTCTCCGTCAACATTTGACTGTCATAAGTATCAATGAACGTAAGCTCGTCAGGCCCATTGGGATCGTCACTAAACTCGATCCAGTTATAAAAGGCCGAGAAATTAATGGCGCCGCCAGCGACCTTCACCTCATGGTCAAAGAAATCGATGAAGCAAATGTACGGAACACGGCTACGGTGGAAACGCCGGCCTTCGAACTGGAAGGTCGCGGTCGCTCCACTGGGGTGCTTGACTACAAAGGGAAATACGCCCGCGAACCGTCCGATGTTGGATTCCGTTAAACACATTTGACCGGCATCGAAATACGACAACCCCATCGAATCCGATTGCGGCTCGTTGTAGACCCCACCAAAACCATAAGGCGAGTACTGCCAGGTCGACCCATCCGGATTCGTCACCGTAGTCAGATGACCGTTTTGCAAGGCATAGGTCCAGGTACGTCCGTGGCTGGTCGCGGTGACCGAGTTGGTGCCGTACTGCAGCGATATCTGCCGGCCATCGTTGGCCGTAATGCCGGTCAACTTGCCATTCGTGTACTGATAATCGACGTAGTTGCCGAAGCGGTCCTCAATGCGCGTCGCCAGCATGTAGATGTTCTTGCGCGCCATGTTGTAGCCCGGAATCCCCTTGGGCCCCTTGCGGACGGTCAGCGCGGTGCGCTCTACGGGATAGTCGAAGTAGTACTTCAGCCCATTCGTGGTCAGCAGGTAGAAGCCTTCCCCCGGGTAGCCGTTCTTCACCGTAGGCAGGCAGCCCAGGCGCCCCATGGACTTGAGCACCCAGGGATGACTGGCGCCGTTGGTGGGATCGACGTTGGCGGTGTTGTCCACCAGCATGGACTCGTCGCCCATGCCCGGCACGTGCAGGCGATAGCCGTGCGAGACCTCTTCCGGATTGACCAACAACCCCTCCACGAACGGCAGCCCTGGGTAGGAGCAACGTTTATGGGCCTCGGGCGTCGACGGATTGGCGATCACCCATCCCATGTTGCTGGACACCGTTGTCTGGATATAAGGCACCTCGATATCCCAGTTGCCTATGCCCCCCAACTGCTCCGGCAGATACCACCAGTCGATCGGCAAGCGCCGCCCCAGTTGCACCGGTAGCGCGCTGTTGCCGGGCACGTCGATGTCCACGCTCACGAACTCGGTCTTGCCGGTGGCGTCGGACGTGAGGTTGCCAAACATGCCTTCGGAAGACGCCGTCACCGTCGACGCGGCCTGAATCTTCTTCTGGTACTCGGCTTCCGCGGTGATGGACTGCGCCGTGCCTGGTCCGGCGACGAGCAGCAAAAACGGTAGCGCTATTGCCGCATACCGCGACGACGCGGACAACACAGAACGGACAAGCGCGCCGGACACCGGCCCTGCCAGGGCGACAACGAAATGAGATTGCATGCGATGGATGCTCGAACCCGGCCTAAGGCGCGGACGTGATGTCACAACTTGAGCCGGCAAGGCCGGCTCCCCCAAGACCCAGTGTGCACACTATCCGGGGCTAATCGCAATCGCTGAGACCAGCCATCGGACCCCGCTTGCCCAATCTGAGTCGGCGCACGCTTATCGCAAGTAAAGATGCGTATTTACGGCGCAAGTTATGAGTACTGATTGCGGTTGATATAGAACTCAGCATCGCACTGACCGGAAGATTATCTTTGGAAGCAAGTGATACCAGGCCGCGAATAGAAACCAACTGCCGATCCAAGTGACCCACACCGAGGCATCCGCACGGCGCGCCGTTCGGCGCTTCCTGTTCAACCGTCCATTGGCCAGCCCTCTTCTCCAAATCGGCACTCTTTCTATACGCAGGTCAACACTGGCAACGCAAAAAAATACTCCCCCCCCTACCTTCCTGCGCTGAAACGGTGGACGCCGTGTTTGCCGAATCTGTCTGTTCGACAGGCACATGCAAACCACGTTAAGCGCATGTTACGTTCGGCCTGTCGAGGGGATTTGCGACATATATCGACCACGGACAGGTCACCAACCATAAAAGTTAGGGGATAACTGATGGAAGCTATCGAGAAGCGGCTGCCGCGCAGCCGACTGACCGCTGCCTTGTTGGCAGTATTGATTGCGCCCGCCGCCGGCGGCGCTTTCGCCCAGGACAGCGCTGCAGCGCAGCCCGCTCCGGCCAATGACCAGGCCACGGACGTTGAAGGCGTCACCGTGGTGGGTTCGCGCATCAAGCGCGCCCAGATCGAAGGCCCGGCTCCGGTCACCGTCATCAGCCGCGAAGATATCGACAAGCAAGGCTTTCAGACGGTCTCCGACATGCTGTCGTCGCTGACCCAAAACACCACCAATTCGTTCACCGGCGATCTGGCCGTGAACGGCTTCACCCCCAATGCCCAGGTCGTGAACCTGCGCAACCTGGGCCCGGGCTACACCCTGGTCCTGGTCAACGGCCGCCGCATCTCCGACTACCCGCAGCCCTACAACAGCGACCGTTCCTCGGTGAACGTGGGCGCGATCCCGTCCTCGATCATCGAGCGCGTGGAAGTGCTGTCGGGCGGCGCTTCGGCCATTTACGGTTCGGACGCGGTCGCGGGCGTGGTCAACATCGTCACCCGCACCAACTTCGAAGGTAACCTGCTGCGCGGCACGGTCGGCACGACCTCCGGCGGCGGCGGCGACAGCCTGGACCTGGAATACTCGGGCGGCCGCGTCGGCGACAACTGGAGCCTGACCTACGCCCTGCAGTACAACTACGACGAGCCGATCTTCGCCTCGCAGCGCGACTTCATGGACGACCTGCGCGACGGTCCGCGCGGCAACCAGGTCGGCCCCAGCCTGTCGCTGGTCGCCATCGACCTGCTCAACCGCGGCCGCGCCGCGTACTACCCGGGCCAGGAAGTCTGCGACCGCTTCGGCTTCACGCCCTACCTGTCCGCCACCCGCGGCCAGATCTGCGGTTCGTACGACTCGGTGGCTTCGCAGTCGATCTCGAACAAGCGCGAGAACATGTCGGCGTATGCCTACGGCACGTACGACTTCAGCAACGGCCTGCAGGCCTGGGCCAGCACCACCCTGTACGACTCCAAGGCCGAGTCCAGCAGCGGCACCGAGTTCTGGGGCACTGCCGGCGACCCGTTCCTGCCCGCCAGCTTCTACTTCGATAGCGGCCTGGGCACCTTCGTCCAGCTGCAGCGCGTGCTGACGCCGAAGGAAGTGGGCGGCAACACCGCGGTCACCACCAAGTACGACGAGAAGGCCTACGACTTCTCGACCGGCCTGCGCGGCACCTTCGCCGACCGTTTCGACTGGGACCTGACCGGTACCTACGGCCGTTACGAGTACAAGTCCGACTCGCCGCGCCTGCTGGCCAAGAGCGTGCACGATTACTTCCTGGGCGACCTGGAAGGCATCGACGACTACGGCTACGCCTACTACACCCTGAACCTGGACCGTTGGCACACCCCGCTGACGCCGGCGCAGTACCGCGCCATGTCGACCCGTGTGATCAACAAGGGCCACACCACCAGCGGCCAGGCCAGCTTCACCGTCAGCGGCGACCTGTTCGACATGCCGGCCGGCCCGGTCGGCTTCGCCGGCACGCTGGAATTCGGCCGCCAGACGCTGCAGCTCAACAGCGATCCGCGCACCGATCCTAACCGCACCCCGGACGAGACCACGCCGTACAACCTGGTCAGCTCGGGCGACATCAAGGGCGAGCGCGACCGCTACGCGATCGGCGCCGAGTTCCGCGTGCCGCTGCTGAGCAACTTGAACGCCCAGATCGCCGGCCGTTACGACAAGTACGACGACATCACCGAGGTGGACGGCGCGTTCACCTACGGCCTGGGTCTGGAATACCGTCCGATCGAACGCCTGCTGCTGCGCGCCAACTACTCCACCAGCTTCCGCGCGCCGGACATGCCGCTGGTGTTCGCGCAGGGCGTGGCCTCGTTCGCCGGCGTGCTGGACTACTACGGCTGCCGCGCTGGCGGCGAGACGGTCACCGACTGCAACGCCTCGGGCCACCCGATGCAGTACCAGTCGCAGAACCAGACCGTGGGCAACCCAGGCCTGAAGGAAGAGGAAGGCAAGTCGCTGACCGCCGGCTTCGTCCTGGATCTGATCGAGGGCATGTCCATGTCCATCGATTACTACAAGATCCAGCTGGACGATCAGGCCACCGCGCTGAGCCTGGACTACATCCTGCAGAACGAAGCCAACTGCCGCCTGGGCACGTACGCGAACGGCACGCCGTTCCCGAACGCGCCGACCTCGGCCTTCTGCCAGGACATCACCTCGCGCGTGACCCGTCAGCAGGCTCCGGGCCAGGCCAACGGCCGTGTGGTCAACATCCGCGGCGGTTACATCAATGCCGCCCGTTCGATCAACACCGGCATCGACGCCACCTGGCGCTACCGCTTCGACACCGACCGCTGGGGCAACTTCGACTTCAACCTGGCCTACAGCCTGAGCCTGGGTGAGAAGTACAAGCAGTTCGAGGAAGACGATCTGATCGACTACCGCGACCGCCTGGACAACGACAACCAGCGCAGCCGCGTGCGCGGCAGCGTGACCTGGGAGAAGGGCGACTGGACCACGACCGTGTTCGGTCAGCGTCTGGGTTCGGCGCCGAACGCCGCCGAAGCCGCTGGCCGCGATTCGGTCACCGGCCGCTACTACGGCGCGCGTCTGCAGCCGTACATGCTGTACAACCTGGCGGTGGAGAAGAAGTTCGGCGAGAACTTCGAAGCGGCCTTCATCGTCAACAACGTGCTGGACAATACCCACCGCAAGGATCTGAGCGACACGGGTTATCCGTTCTTCAATCCGTTCATCGGTGCCGACCCGTTCGGCCGCGCGTACCACCTGCGTCTGTCGTACAAGTTCTGATCCAAACCGCTACACCGCAACATCGAAGAGCCCGGCGCAAGCCGGGCTCTTTTTTGTTTCCGCCGCATCGGCACCAAGCTGAATCGGCGTTGGCAAGTCCCGGTTCTCCTGCTTCAGTACGGTCGCCCCCCAAAAGCTCACACTTCAAACCACGCAATGCGCCAACTTACAGTGGTGTTTCTCAATAAATATCTTTAATAACAACCACTTAAATAAAAAATGAACGCAACCCAAAAAATGTGATGCGGTGATGACATCCACGTTAACCGCATGTTAAGTTCGCGACTAAGGGGATAGCAGTTCGCCAAGGTCGGCACAAAAAGCGACACATCAAAGTTCATTTGGGGGACAACCTAATGGCAGTTCGCAACGCAGAAGGCCTGCAGCGCAGCAGGCTGACCGCGGCGCTCATCAGCGCCCTGGTTCTATCCGCCGCCGGTACGGCGAGCGCGCAAGACAGCACCAGCACCCAGA